>WVWV01000138.1 GCA_011773845.1 Lysobacterales bacterium
GCGGTGGCCTGTGGCGGGTCGGCCACCTCCAGGCGCACGTCGGCCACGGCCGACAGCGGCACCGAACGCCCGTCGCCGAGCAGCAGGGGCGTGGCGGCCAGCTCCGCGACGCTGCGAAACTCGGTCTGTGGACGGATCAATGTTTGCCGGCCGGCCACTTCCACGTAGCCGCCCGGGACGATCTGGTTGCGCGCGCGGACCTGGCGGGCCACCTCGGCGGGACTCAGCCCGAGCGCCTGCAGCCGCGCGTCGTCGAGGGCGATGGTGAGCTGTTCGCCCGAATCGCCGTACAGGCGCACGCGCGCCACCGCGTCCAGCCCGTACAGGCGGTTCTTCAGCCGCTCCGCGGCCGCCTGCAATGCGACGATGTCGTCGCTGCCGGTCACCGCCAGCACGATGGTGACGGCATCCACCTGGCGGTCGTCCACCAGCGGCACCTCGACCCCCTCGGGAAACCGCGCGCGGGCCCGCTCGACCGCCACGCGCACCCGATCCCAGGCGGTGTCGGTGTCGTATACGGTCTGCTTCATGCCGATGATGAGCTGCACGAAACCGGCCCGGATCACGGCCCGGATCTCGGCCACGTACTCGACCTCGCTGATCTCCTCCTCCAGCGGCTTGGCCACCAGGTGTTCCACCTGGCTGACGTCCGCGCCCGGGAACGGCACCAGCACGTAGCCGTAGCGGTACGGAAAGGCCGGGTCTTCCTGCCGGATCATGGTGTTCCACGCCACCAGCCCGGACAGCGCCAGCAACACGACCAGCGCGATGATCATCCGCCGGCGGGCGTTGATGCGGGTGACCCAGCTCACCGGGCGACCCGTACCGGCTGCCCGTCCGTGAGCGCGCGATGCCCGGCGACCACCACGCGGTCGCCCGCCGCCAGTCGCGCCTCCGGCCCGACCACCACGCCCACGCGGCTGCCGCTGGCGGCCACCACCTGCACCGGCACCGAGCGCACGTGGCCGTCATCCAGCCGGTAGACGCGGGGCGCGCCGCCGACCGGATCGATCACCGCGTTCAAGGGCAGGATGAGGCCCTCGTGCAACATGCGCTCGAACCAGGCCCGCGCCAGCATGCCGGGCCGCAGCGGCGTGCTGCGCGGATCGATACCGAACGCGACCACCACGGGGAACAAGCCGCTGTGGGTGTCGCCGATGGCGGACAGCTCCGTCACCCGGCCCTGCCACTCGCGGCCCGGCAGCTGCGGCACCTCGACCCGCAGGGACATCCCCGGCGTGACCTGGCCGATCAGCGCCGCCGGCAGGCCCAGTTCCACTTCGACGCGGTCCAGCCCGCCAATGCCCATCACCATCTGCCCGGCGCCTAGAAATTCCCCCGGTTCGGCCGCGACCTCGGAGATGACGCCGGCGAACGGGGCCACCAGGCTGGCGTCCTCGAGGCGCTGACGGGTGGCCGCCAGGTCCGCCTCGGCCCGGGCCAGCGCGGCATCCAGGGCTGCCAGCTCGGCCCGTTTCTGCTCGACCGCATCCTCGCCCACGGCGTCCGTGCGCTCCAGGGAGACCAGTCGCGCCAGGTCGCGCCGCGCCTGGTCGCGCCGCGCCAGGGTCTCCTGCAAGGCGGCCGCGGCCGCGCGCTGCGCGGGGCCGAGCTCGGGATTGTCCAGCGTGGCCAGCAACTCGCCCGGCATCACCACGCTGCCCAGCGCCGCCGGACGCGTGCGGAGAATGCCGGCCGACTGGAATGCCAGCCGGGCCCGCTCCACCGGGCGCAACACGCCCGAGAACGCCAGTGGCTGCTCCAGCCGGCCGGACTCTGCCGTGGCCACCTGCACCAGCTGGCGCGTGTCCCGCTCGCCCTCGCCGTTGCCGCTACAGGCCGCCAGCCCGGCGGCGACGATTAGCAGCAGTGCCTGCCGAACCGTCATGCCGCCGCCTCCGCAGGTCGTGCCAGCGCGCCCTCCAGCACCACTTTCATGGCGCTTCCCAGGAAGGCCTCGCCGGAATTGACCCCGCCCTCGCCCAGCCAGTCGTCGAGCATGTGGCGTACCTGGAACCAGCGCGTGATGGTGTTGATGAGGATCAGCAACAGGTGCTCGGGCGGAATGTCGTCACGCAGGAGGCCGGCCCGCTGGCCCTTGCGCAAGCGATCGACGAAGGGGTCGAGCTGGGCGGGGTTGAACTGGTTGCGCAGCGCGTCCTGCTCGAGCTCGGCCCGCACCAGCAGCTGCACCAGGCCCGGGTTGCGCTCGAGCAGACGGTAATAACCCCGGCTGATGCGATCCAGCTCCTCGGCGCTGACCGGCTCGTCGCCGAACACCTGCTTGCTTTCCTCCACGAATTCCTCGAAGGCGCGGTCCTTGACCGCGTTCCACAGCCCTTGCTTGTTGCGGAAATGGTGCACGATGAGGCTGTTGGCACAACGGCAGGCCGCGCCGATCTGGGCCAGGGAAGTGCTGCCGAAGCCCTGCTGGATAAAGAGTTTTTCCGCGCGGTCGAGGATGTCCTTGCGGGTGGCCTCCGCGTCCCGGGGTCTGCGTTTCATCGGTGAGATCTCTATTTACTGACTGTTCAGTAAATATAATACCAAACGGCCCCCGGTTCAATCACCTCGTGCCGACCCACGAGCCCGGGCCGAGCGGCGGTTCGCAGGGTATTGCAATTTTTGAATATAGTGTTATACTTCACTACAACACCTCGACGATAGCCGCCCATATCGGGCATCCGGGAGGGAAACCATGATTCGACTGAAAGCGCAACGCAGAGTGCACATATCCGACGGGCTGGCCGCGCTGGCCGCCGCGGCGCTGATGCTGGCCACGCTGGCGGGCGTGCTGGGCCGCCCGGCCGCCGAGGCCGATGCCACCGCCCGCCATGCCGGCAACGCGCCCCAGGCGGTGGAACAGGCCGCCGAGGCCGACCGCGCCACGGATCGCCGGCTGAAGATCGGCCCGCTGCTGTTCCGCCACGGCTGAAGCCGATGAGCACGCAATGGAACGACAGCCAGCCGATCTACTGGCAACTCAAGGAGCGCACCATTGCGATGATCCTGGATGGCACCCTGGCCGAGGGCGACGCCCTGCCCTCGGTGCGCACGGTGGCCTCCGATTTCCAACTCAACCCAATCACCGTCTCCAAGTCGTACCAGGCGCTGGTCGATGACGGCCTGGTAGAAAAGCGCCGCGGGCTGGGGATGTTCGTCAAGCAGGGCGCGCGCGCGCAACTGATCCGCAGCGAGCGAGAGAAATTCGTCTCCGAGGAATGGCCGGCGACGGTCAGCCGGGCGCGCCAGCTCGGCCTGGACCTCGATGAGCTGGTGCAGTCCGTGACGGACGAGCAAGAGAGCGAAGAAGCATGAACAACATCATCGAAGCCCGGGGGCTGAGCAAGCGTTATGGCCGCACCGTGGCAGTGGACAACATCGACCTGGACATCCCGGCCGGGCGCATCGTCGGCCTGATCGGCCCCAACGGCGCCGGCAAGACCTCGGCCCTCAAGGCCATACTGGGCCTGGCCACATTCGAGGGCAAATTGACCGTGCTGGGCAAGAACCCCGCGCGTGAGCGCGCCTCGCTGATGGAAGAGGTGTGCTTCATCGCCGACGTGGCGGTGCTGCCGCGCTGGGCCCGGGTCTGGCAACTGATCGAATTCACCGAGAAGATCCACCCGCGCTTTTCGCGCGAGAAATGCATCGGCTACCTGAAGACCACCAAGGTGACCCTCGACCACAAGGTCAAGCAGCTCTCCAAGGGCATGGTGGCGCAGCTGCACCTGGCCATCGTGATGGCCATCGACGCCCGGCTGCTGGTGCTGGACGAGCCCACGCTGGGCCTGGACATCCTGTACCGCAAGCAGTTCTACACCAACCTGCTCAACGACTACTTCGACGAGCATCGCAGCATCCTGATCACCACCCACCAGGTCGAGGAGGTGGAGCACATCCTGAGCGACCTGATCTTCATCCAGGAGGGCCGCATCGCGCTCGATTGCACCATGGAGGACGTGCAGGCACGCTACGTGGAGCTGATGGTGCCCCCGGAGCGCGTGGCGGCGGCGCGGGCCTTGCGGCCGCTATTCGAGCGCGTCCTGTTCGGACGGCACATCTTTCTGTACCAGGACGCCGACCGCCCGCAGCTCAGCGAGCTGGGCGAATTGCACACCCCCAGCGTCGCCGATCTGTTCGTGGCCACCATGAGCAACGGGGCCGGCGAGAGCACGGGAGGTGTCGCATGAAACGCCTGTTGGCCCTGATGCAGCGCGAGTACTGGGAGAACCAGGGCGCCTTCCGCACCACGCCGATCGTGATCGGCGGCATCTACATCGTGCTGACGCTGATGTTCATCATCACCTTCAACTACTTCGACAACGAATTCCACACGCTGCGGGAGTTGATCCGCCACATCGCCGGCACCGACCCCGAGCTGCGCGGCAAGGTGATGTACGAGGGCATGCTGGTGAGCGCCGGGTTCTTCACCACGGTGCTGGCCTTCGTGGTGTTCTTCTACCTGCTGGGTTCGCTGTACGACGACCGCAAGGACCGCAGCATCCTGTTCTGGAAGTCCCTGCCCGCTTCCGACACGCTGACGGTCGCCTCCAAGCTGCTGGCGGCCATGTTCCTGGCGCCGCTGATCTTCTGGGTGGTGTTCGTGATCACGCACGCCATCATGACCCTCATCTTCTCCATCGTGGTGCTGGCGCTGGGCGAGAACCCGTGGACCCTGTTCCTCGGCCTGGCCAATCCGTTCAAGGCCTGGGGCATGATCCTGCTGTCGTACTTCGCGCAGGCCATCTGGGCGCTGCCGCTGTATGGCTGGCTGATGCTGGTCTCCTCGTTCGCGCCGCGCATCCCGCTGCTGTTCGCGCTGGTCCCGCCCACGGTGTTCGCGGTGCTGCAGATCTGGATCGATTTCCTGCGCACCTTCACGCTCAAGAGCAATCTCGGCGGGCTGATCTGGGACTGGTTCGCCAACAGCCCGCTGATCATGTCCGGCGGCGAGCACGACGGCGAGATGGGCGCCGCGCTCGGCATCCCGATCACAGACGATTTCGATCA
>WVWV01000081.1:0-21625 GCA_011773845.1 Lysobacterales bacterium
GCATGCACACCAGCGACTCGGCGGCATCGTTGAGGCAGCCAATATCCAGGCCCTGCAACTCGTCTTCCAGCGCCCGTCGCACGGGGCTGGCGACGGATTGCAGACCATTGACCACGATCGCGAGGCGCCGGGCCCCGCTCGCCACACGCCGGGCTGCCCATTGCGCGGCTGCCGACCATTCCTCGGCCGCAGAGTCGAAGGCACGCCGTTCCGTGCGGGCACCCGACACGGCCGGTGGCGGTTCCCATTCCACGCGGTGCCCTGCCACCGCCAGTGCATCGAACAGCTCGTTTTCAACCCGGGTGAACTCCGGAAACCCAGCCAGCCGCAGCCCCGGGGACAATACGCCGCCCGGCACGGAGCCCGCGCGTACGCGCTCCGCCAACCGCGAGACCCACGCCTCCGGGGTGGACATCCCCTGGCGCTGAAGTTCGGAATGCACGGCCGCCCGCCACGCCATGAACCCGGATTGGGTCTGCGGGGTTGGCGGCCGGGACGTCTCCGTCTGCCATTGGCCAAGCAGCCGGTCGGCGGCCCGGCACTGGCGCGCGATCAGGTACCGCTCGGCAGCGGGCAGTTCCGGGCGCGTCTGCCCGATTGCCTCCGCCCACATGAACAGCAATTGGTCGGGAGTCGCGGTCCGCGGCGTGGCGTGGCCTTGCAACAAGTCGATCAGGGCCGCACGGTCCGACACCCACTGCGAAAGCGTTCGCGGGCCGGGGCCCGCGACGACGGATGCGCCATCCGGCTCGGAAAACCGGGCCGCCAGGCGCAACCCCGCCTGCACTCGGCACGGCACGAGTTCCAGCGCGTCTTCCGCCTGCCGATGGCCGTGGAGCGTGCCTGTTTGAACCGACGTCATCACCCGTGCATGCTAGCCGGGGTGGTTCTCATTTCCCGATAAGCCACGCGAGACGGTTCGGCGAGCTGCTAACATGGGCCCATGTGTGGCAAAACGGCCGTTTCGCATCTCCGCTGGGAGGATGTCTACGCCTGGGCGAGCGAATTGACCCCGCCCGCGACCCTGCCCCCCGACCCCGAGACGCGCATCAATATCAGCCCTTCCCGTCTGCGCCGGAAATCCGAGCCGGATTCCATGGTGTGGGAATTCCTGCCCGTCATCGCCCACGACCAGGGGCTCGACACCCCGTCCGAGGCCATCTGGCCCTTCATCCCCAGCTGGGCCCATGGCCGCCTGCCGATGTTGAAGACCGGCAAGCTTCTGTCCACCGCCAACGCGCGCCTGCGGCGCGACGGGCAACCGTTCGCGCCCACCTTCATGACTGCCTGGAGACAGGGCGCGCGGGTGCTGGTAGTGACATCCTGGTTCTACGAATTCGACAGCCGGGTCCGCCCGCAGGTGCCCTATGCGGTGTTTCCGCTGAACCGCCCTTTCTGGATGATGGCGGGCCTGGCGAGCGCCGTGCGCGGAGTGGCCGGATCGCGGCTCAGCGTCGCGATCATTACCGTGGAGCCTAACGAGGTGTTGCGCTCGGTCGGGCATTTCCGCAGCCCGGCGCTGCTGCGCGACCCGCGTGAGGCCCGCGCCTGGCTGCGGGGCGACCGGGCCGAGGCGCTCAGCCTGCTGCGGCCTCACCCCGACGAGACGATGGGGGTGGAGCAGGTTCCGATGGAAATAAAAATTCCCGGTAACCAGGCCATCCGGTTACCGGGAACACTATCGCAGGGACGCGAGCAGTAATCGAAGCGGGGCGCTGTTTACCAACCCCAGGGCTTGTCCATGGTCATCGCAGTCACGCCGGCCTGTGCGCCTGGCGCGTCGTCAACCTCCGACCGTCGCCGTTCGCGGCGAGCCATCGGTTCGGTCCGGGAGGGCCTTCCCACCTCTGCGCCACGCCGCGACGCTGACGTCGAGGCCGTTTCACCTTCCGGTATCGTCTCTCAATATTGCTTGACGACCGTTTTCGCGCCCCTCGGGCGCTTGCCCGCCTTGCCGCCTCCCCAGCCCCACGGCACAGCCGGTTTCGCATCTGGCTTCTCTGGGCGGGCGCGTGCGGCGGGAATATCGCTGCCGGCCCATCCCCACGGTGTCTTGGCGTCAACCTGGGGCGTGCGCGCAGCCCCGTTCAGCGCACGCTTCACCCGCTGCCTGCGGGCGTCCCTGGCGGTCAACTGACGTTGTGGAAATACGCGACGATAAATTCGGTTCCAGAAGTGTTCGGATGAGCGATAAATCCAGAGCCCAAGCGCAGATATCGCCACACACAGCAAGAACAGCGTCGTGTAGAACAGCATGGTTGCCTGTTACCTTACCTACATGCCGGGTCGGCACCGCGAGTCGTTCGCGGATTCCCGGCACGCCCCTGTCCCTTGATCAACCTGACGGTTGTTACCCCAAAGGCGTTGCGGTGGCTCAGGCGAATGGTTCGCCGTGATCCTTGCACCCGCCGCAACCGCAGGGCGGCCTGTGAAACCAGTCGTTGGTTCACGCCCGTTCTGCACCCAATCCCGGGGCAGAACTTTCAAGCCAATCTGCCCGCGTGTCTGCCGTCGGGCGGCGCTGCGCGAGCCGATTTCGAAATTCAGTGTAGCATAAAAAAGCACACCCTGTTGATTTCTATGAAGAAGATTACCAAAGTGCCCGCTCGCGGCAGATCGGACCGTCAGGCCCCCGCCCCTGCGGCCGGCAGGCTTTGCAATTCTGCGAGCAGCGACTCCAGCGCCGCGATCAATTCGGGATCGATCGCACGGCTGAAGTTGGTGTGCCTGCGCACGTCCCAGCGCAGCCCCGGCGGGGGCCCCTGCGGATACAGCTGCGCGGGAAACAGGTCGGCATCCCAGTGGGTGCCGGAACGGATGCCGACCAGGCGGTGGCGACCCTCTGCACTGGCGATGAGGGCGGCGCCGGAGGCGCCCTGCTCGGAGTCACAGTCATCCAGCAACTGCCCGCTCCAGCCGCCGCCGCCGAGATCGCCCGGACCGCTCTCAACCACCTTGCAGGCAGCACTGATGCCCATGCCTCCCAGCCTGGCGCTGTATGCAATCATGCGATACACCGGCTGTACCCCCGCGACCCGCGCGGCGAGCGTGCGGTAGCTCGCGATCTGTAACCGGCCGAATTCCCGCGGGGCATCGGGCAAATACAGAAAGGCCCAGTCCTCCCGGCCGAACGCTGCCCGTTCCCGGTTTTGCAGCGCATCGAAGCGGCCGGCCCTGAGGTGCCGCAAATCGACCGACCATTGACTCGAACGCACCTGGGACAGGCCCATCCAGTGAAACGCGCATCGGGTATAGGGTTTGCCGTTGGTCAGGTCCACCAGGACGTGCGCCGAGGTGACCGCCACCAGGCCCCGCAATGCTGGCGCCGTGGTAGTCGTGTCGAGCAACGTGGCCGACCCCCGCACCGCCCCGTCGCAGAAAATGGTCCCGGCGCTGGCGTTCCAGGGTCGATATTCGGCGTCGTTCCAGTGCCGGGACCGGGGTGTGATCCGCCCGTCCTCGACGCCGTTCGCGGCGTCGCCATCGCCGAAGATGCTCGCCGGCTGCGCGCGGACGCCGCTTGGCGGCAAAAGCTCGGCGCCGCCAACCCACCCGTCGGAGCCCGCAAGCGCGCTCGCGAGCCACAGCAGGCCCGCCACGGGCAGGCCCACCGACCCTCGCTTGCCTCGGCATCTCGATTGCTTCACGGCGGTTTCAAAGCGCAAGCCAAAGAGGTAAATTTAGAGCCTGGGCATGGCCGCGGTCAAAAGCTTCAGCCCCCGGTGTCAGATCAGCATACCCGGCGCGCCGAGCGCGCCTGGCCGTGGGTCCACGCCCCCCTATCCCGACAACACGACAGGCCATGAACCCCATCACGATTACAGCAGAGGCACCCGGACAGACCGAACTACTCACCGAGGAAGCGCTGGCCTTCATTGCCGAACTGGTGCGGACCTTCAAACCCGAACGGGACCGCCTGCTGGCGCAGCGCCAGGAGCGGCAGGCCGAACTGGATGCCGGGGCGCTGCCGGATTTTTTGCCCGAAACCAAAGCCGTTCGCGAGACGGACTGGCAAATAGCCGGCCTGGCGCCGGAAGCGGTGGACCGTCGCATCGAGATCACCGGCCCGGTGGATCGCAAGATGATCATCAACGCCCTCAATTCCGGGGCCCAGGTGTTCATGGCGGATTTCGAGGACTCCCTGGCGCCCAGCTGGGAGAATGTCATTGCCGGGCAGGCCAATTTACGGGATGCCGTTGCCGGTTCCATCGAATTCGACGACGGCGCGGGCAAGCACTACCGCCTCGGGCCGGAGCCGGCCCTGCTGATGGTGCGGCCCCGCGGCTGGCACCTGCCCGAGGCGCACCTGCGGGTCGATGACGAGCCCGTGCCCGGCGCGCTGCTGGATTTCGGTCTGTTCCTGTTTCACAACCACGCCGAACTGGTGCGACGGGGCGCCCACGCCTTCTTTTATCTGCCCAAGCTGGAACACTACCTCGAGGCCCGGCTGTGGAACGAGGTGATGGCCTGGTCGGAGCGGCGCCTGGGCCTGGCGACCGGCTTCGCCAAGGTCACGGTGCTGATCGAAACGCTGCCGGCCGCATTCCAGATGCACGAGATACTCTACGAACTGCGCGATCGCATCCAGGGCTTGAACTGCGGTCGCTGGGATTACATTTTCAGCTACATCAAGTCCCTGCGCAGCAAGCCCGAGTACCTGCTGCCGGACCGCGCGCAGGTCACCATGGACAAGGGCTTTCTCAAGGCATACTCGCTGCTGCTGATCCAGACCTGCCACCGTCGCGGCGCGATGGCCATGGGCGGCATGGCCGCGCAGATACCGATCAGAAACGACGAACGGGCCAACCGCGAAGCGCTCGACAAGGTGCGCGCCGACAAGTCCCGCGAGGCGGGCGATGGGCACGACGGTACCTGGATCGCCCACCCCGGCCTGCAGGCGATCGCCCGCGCGGAGTTCGATCGCGTCCTGGAGGGCCCCAACCAGCTTCACGTGCTGCGCGAGGATGTGCATGTATCGGCCGCGGACCTGTTGCGCCCGATCGAGGGCACCATCACGGAGGCCGGGTTGCGGGGCAACATCCGGGTGGCGCTGCTCTACCTGTCCGCGTGGCTGGGTGGCAACGGCTGCGTGCCCATCGACCACCTGATGGAAGACGCCGCCACCGCCGAGATCGCGCGCGCCCAGCTGTGGCAGTGGATCCGTCACCCACAAGCGCGGCTGGAGGACGGCCGCAAGATCGACGTCGCCCTGTACGAGTCGCTGCGCGACGAAATCCTGGTCGGCCTAGCGGACGCGGCCAACCCACAGCAGGCGATGTTGCTGGTGCAGGCCGCAGGGTTGCTCGGCCGGCTCACCCTGGCCGACGATTTTGTCCCGTTTCTGACCCTGGACGCGTACCCGATTATCTGCTGAAGGTGCTGCGGCCGCTCACGCCGCCAGCCACAGTTCGCCCTCCAAGCGGTGCTGGCGCAGGTTGGCGCCGGCGCCCTCGCAGTCGATCACCAGGTAATCGCTTTCCCGGTCCAGGCTGAGTTGCCAGTGATGCCATACCCCCGGGTGCAGGTTCACGCCCTGCCGGCCGTTGGTCATGAACACGCGCACCGCCGTTGGCCGCGGCGGCTCCCCGGCCGGGGCCACCACCACGGGAAACGGGCGCGAATGCAAGGGAAAGAAGGCCTGGCTGGCCAGGGGATGGCACTCCAGCTCCTGCAGCAGGAAGGGCAATGAAACCGGCTGGCTGCGATAGACACTCAATTGTGCCTGCCGCCCCGCGGGCGTTTCGACCCGTGCCAGGTCCGCGAATTTCTGCGCGTATCCCTGGTTGATCGTCGCACTCTTCCGCCCGGCGGTTTCGAGCACCTCGCCGAAGGGCTGGAACGCGGCGCGGGTGAGGGGTTCGGGCCGCGCGATCAACGCGACTCCTCCACCTCGCCCAGCAACCGCAAGCGCGCCACGCCACCGTCCGGAAAAATGTCCAGGCGCACGTGGCTGACCGGGCCCACATCGCGCAGCTGGTGTTCGAACCACTGCACCTGGTCCGGCCCGAGCGCTACCGGCGGCAGCAGCAGCGGCCACTCCGGGGACGACGCCTGCAGATCATCGTCGCCCGGGGCGTCGACCGCGCGCAGCGAGCAGCGGGCCGGATGGTTACCCTTGAAGAACCGGGTGTCGATCACTGCACGGCGGACCCGTCCCGGCGAGCGCAGGCGCAGGACGACCCAGTCGTTGCCGGGCTCCCGACGGCGACGGGTCTCCCACCCGTCGGCCATGCCGGCCGGCGGGTCGGCTGCGATCAGGTGGGACATGTCGCCGAAATGCATGTCGTTGCAGGCCAGCGCATGCCCACCCGCAGCCAGGTCGATCCAACGCTNNCGTCCGGAAACAGATTCAGGCGCACGTGGGTCCAGCTGCGCGGGTCGTCCACGGAGATGAAATGGTGCCGGTCGCCGGCCAATGCGGTGCGGGCTACGAGCTCCGTCCAGCGGGTGTCCGGCTCCGGGTCGAGGGGACAGGCGCAGGCTTCCAGCGACGCGGCCGGCGCGTAATTACCGGTGAAATTCCGGGTATCGATATCCACGCCGCGGATCACCCCCGGACACAGGCGCACCACGCAGGCGTCGTACCCTCCGTCCCGCCGCCGCCGGCTCTCCCAGCCATCCATCCACTTGCCGTTGGCGTCGTAGCGTGCGGCGTCGAACTCGGGCTCGGCGCTCGACAGCATGCGCCGCGCGGGCGCAAAAAACTCGTCGGTCACGCTGATGACCGCGGCACCGTGCTCGGGCGCCGCGAGGTTGGTGCCGCTGGGCCGCCTAGCCATCGTGGCGTTCCCGCAAGCGCAAGCGACCGATCCGGCAGACTTCCCGCAGGGCGTTCGAAAACTCCGTCGCGGCATCGTTGCCGACGCGCGCGCGCAGGCGTTGCAGGACCTGGTCGCGGTCGAGACCGCGCACCGCCAGGATGAACGGAAACCCGAAACGCTCGAGGTACGCCGCGTTGAGTTCGCGGAAGGTCCCGAATTCGGCCGGAGAGCACTGGTCCAGCCCGGCGCCGGACTGCTCGGCCCGCGAAGCGGCCGTCAGGCCAGCGGCATTGGACAGCCCCACGGCCAGTTGCGGATGCGCCCGGATCAATGCCAGCTGTCGTGCGCGGGGCGCATTCATGACCACTTGCTCGAACAGGTCTGCCAGCGCTTCCGGCTCGGCGGCGAACCGGGCGCCGCCGGCGGCGTGCACCGCGGCCGCGACCCAGGGGGAATGTTCGAACACCGCGCCGAAGGCTGCCACGAAACAGGCCTCGTCCATCGACCCCGACCGACCTGTGCCACGCGGGGCCACCCTACGCTGCTGGATGCGTCGCATGCCAGTGGCGCGCGATATCGACCCGGCGGCACCACCAGACGCCCTCGCGGGCGCGCGCATGTTCGAAAAACCGCTCCACCGCACGAAAGCGGCCGGGGCGGCCGGCCAGCCGGCAATGCAGCCCGATCGACATCATCCGCGGCGCGGTGGCGCCCTCGGCGTACAGCACCTCGAAGCTGTCCCGCAGGTAACGGAAGAATGGCTCGCTGTCCGCAAAACCCGGGGTGGTCGCAAACCGCATGTCGTTGGCATCCAGGGTGTAGGGAATGACCAGGTGCGCGCGGCCATGCTGGTGATTCCAGAACGGCAGGTCGTCCGAGTAATCATCCGCGTCGTAGAGAAAGCCGCCTTCGGCCACCACGAGGGCTCGGGTGTTCGGGCTGGTGCGCCCGGTATACCACCCCAGCGGACGTTCCCCAATGGCTTTGTGGATGGCTTCCACGGCCTGCTGGATATGGGCCTGCTCGGTCTCCCGTTCGACATGCTGGTAATCGATCCAGCGGTAGCCGTGGCTGCAGATCTCGTGCCCGTCCGCATGCAGCGCCCGGACCGGCTCGGGGTGACGCTCGACGGCCATGCCCACCGCGAACACCGTGACCGGCACCTGGAACCGATCGAACAGGCTACGCAGGCGCCACACGCCGACCCGGGATCCATACTCGTACAGCGATTCCATGCTCATGTGCCGCACGCCCTTGCGCGGCTCGGCCTGGGCGATGTCGGACAGGAACGACTCGGATGCCGGGTCGCCATGCAGGATGCAGTTCTCGCCGCCCTCCTCGTAATTCAGCACCACCTGCACGGCGATCCGGGCGCCACCGGGCCAGCGCGGGTCGGGAGGATGGGCGCCGTAGCCGGCCAGGTCGCGGGGATAGGGCTGTCGGGACATGTTCCTCCGCCTGTATTCGCAGTTTGCCGCTCCGCTGCGAAGCCACGAATTGATATACTCGCTCGAGCGGTTTAGAACCGTAACGATAGTCCAAGGCCGGCCGTGGCGACAAGGTGGCCGGCACTGCCGGAGAGCCTGCCAATGACCGGATGCCTGACCACCCACGTGCTGGACACCGCCAATGGCCGTCCCGGCGCCGGCCTGCGCGTGGAACTCTATCGCGATGGCCAGCGGCTGGCGGCCAGCATGACCGGCGAAGACGGCCGCTGCCCGGAGGCGCTGCTGGAGGGAGCAGCCATGCGCGCCGGAGAGTACGAACTGGTGTTTCACGCCGGAGCTTATTTCGCGGACCGGGGTCATCAGGCCNNGGACCAGGGTCATCAGGCCGAGCAACCGGCGTTTCTCGATCGGGTGATCGTGCGGTTCGGCATCGCCGATCCCGGGCAGCACTATCACGTGCCCCTGCTGCTGTCGCCATACGGGTACAGCACCTACCGCGGCAGTTAGGATCGGGCGGCGACGATGCACGACCGGATCCGCTTCCTGCATGGCGACCAGGTCGTCGAAGTCGGCGACTGCCGGCCGACCGACACCGTGCTCGACTACCTGCGCCTGCGTTGCGGCCTGACCGGCACCAAGGAGGGATGCGCCGAGGGCGACTGCGGGGCCTGCACGGTGGCGGTGGGAGAATTGCACGACGGCTCCGTGCGCTACCGCAGCTTCAATTCCTGCATCCAGTTCCTGCCCACCCTGGACGGCAAGCAGCTGATCACCGTCGAGGATCTGGCACGGAATGGCGCTTTGCACCCGGTACAGCAGGCCATGGTGGACCTGCATGGTTCCCAGTGCGGGTTCTGCACGCCGGGCTTCGTGATGTCGCTGTTCACCCTGTTCCAGGACCGCCTTGATCAGGCACCCACGCGCGCCGAGATCGATCGCGGGCTGGCCGGCAACCTGTGCCGCTGCACGGGCTATGCACCCATCATCCGGGCTGCGCGCGCCAGCCTGGTGCCGGGCCGCCGGGACCGGTTCAGCGATGCCGTGGCCGCCACCGCCGAGCGCCTGGCCGCACTCCAGCCCCCGGACTGCCTGCGCCTCGAGCACGAGGATCGGCTGTTCCTGGCACCGCTGTCGCTGGACGAACTGTGTGCCCTGCTGCGGCAGCATCCCGATGCGGTGCTGGTCGCCGGCGCCACCGACGTCGGCTTGTGGGTCACCAAGGACCTGCGCGAAATCGACCCCGTGATCTACACCGGCCGGGTGCGGGAATTGCTGGAGCTGGGCATCGACGCGGATTCCGGCTGGCTCGCGATCGGCGCCGCGGTGAACTACACCGACGCCTGGCCACTGCTGGCCGAGTGGTATCCCGCGTTCGGTCCCCTGCTGGAGCGCCTGGGCGCCGACCCGGTGCGCAATGCCGGCACCGTCGGCGGCAATATCGCCAACGGCTCGCCCATTGGCGACATGGCGCCGGGACTGATCGCGCTGGGCGCCCGGCTGGAACTGCGCAGCGCCGATGGCGCGCGCCACATCGACCTGGAGGATTTCTTCATCGATTACGGTCGCCAGGACCTGCGCGCGGGCGAATGCGTGGCCCGCATCCTGGTGCCGCCGCCCCCCGAGGGGCTGTGCTTCGACATCTACAAGCTCTCCAAGCGGTTCGAGCAGGATATCTCGGCGGTATGCGCGGCCTTCGCGCTGACCCTCGAGGCGGACCGTGTCGCCACGGCGCGGGTATGCTTCGGGGGCATGGCCGGCACCCCCCGGCGGGCCACCCGGTGCGAGGCGGCCCTGACCGGCCAAGCATGGGACGAGTCCACGCTCGCTCAGGCGATGGCGGCGCTGCGCGCGGATTTTTCACCCATCAGCGACATGCGCGCCAGCGCCGGCTACCGCGGGCTGGCCAGCGTCAACCTGCTGCGGCGCTTCTACCTGGCCACCACCGATGCGCCCTTCCCGGTGCGGCTGAGCTCCCCGCATGAACCGCTCTGACCGGCAGGCCAACCCGTCCGGGGTGGTACACCACCCCGTCCCGCACGACAGCGCGCACAAGCACGTCGCCGGCACCGCCCACTACGTCGATGACCTGCCCGAGCCGGACCGGCTGCTGCACGCCTACGTGGGCGTCAGCGAATTCGCGCACGGCCGGATCACGGAGCTCGACCTGCATGCGGTGCAGTCGGCGCCGGGCGTGGTGGCCGTCATCACCGCCGCGGATATTCCCGGCAGCAACGAGATCAGCCCCATTCATGCCGATGACGAACGTGCCCTGTGCGACGGGCTGGTGGAATTCGCGGGCCAGCCGCTGTTCGCGGTGGCAGCCCACAGCCGCGACCAGGCCCGCCGCGCGGCGCGCCTGGCCCGGATCCGCCACGAACCGCTGCCCGCGACCCTCGAGCTGCAGGAAGCGCTGGAGCAGGAACAGTATGTCCTGCCGCCGCACCACATGCGGCGCGGCGAGCCGGAGACGGCCCTGCAGCGAGCGACGCATCGGCTGCAGGGCGAAGTCCACACCGGTGGCCAGGACCATCTCTATCTCGAGGGCCAGGTGTGCATGGCCATCCCGCAGGAAGACGGCGACATGCTGCTCAATATCTCCTCGCAGCACCCGACCGAGATCCAGCAGACCATCGCGCGCGCCCTGGGCGTGGACGACAACGCGATCACGGTGGAGGTGCGACGCATGGGGGGCGCATTCGGCGGCAAGGAGACCCAGGCGGCCCAGTGGGCGGTCATCGCCGCGGTGCTCGCGCGCCACACCGGTCGCCCCGTCAAACTTCGCCTCGATCGCGACGACGACATGCGCTCCACCGGCAAACGACACGATTTCCTGATCCGCTACGATGTCGGGTTCGACGACGACGGGCGCATCGAGGCGCTCGCGGTCACCCACGCCGCGCGCTGCGGCATGTCGGCCGACCTGTCCGGCGCCATCTGCGACCGCGCCATGTTCCACGCCGACAACGCCTACTTCCTGCCGCACGTGCAGATCGACTCCTATCGCTGCAAGACCCACACCGTGTCCAACACCGCGTTCCGAGGCTTTGGCGGCCCGCAGGGCATGCTCGGCATGGAGCGCGTGATCGACGAGATCGCCCACTACCTGGGCAAGGACCCGCTGGAGGTCCGGCGGCTCAATTTTTACGGCGGCGAGGGGCGCGATCTCACTCCCTACCACATGCAGGTGGAAGACAACATTATTCAGGCGCTGGTCGAGGAGCTGGCGGCATCTTCCGGTTACCCGGAGCGCCGCCGGGAGATCGACGCCTTCAACCGCGACAGCCCCGTCATCCGGCGCGGCATCGCGCTGACGCCGGTCAAGTTCGGCATCTCCTTCACGACCACCCACCTCAACCAGGCCGGTGCACTGGTACACATTTACCGCGATGGCAGCATCCACCTCAACCACGGCGGCACCGAGATGGGCCAGGGGCTGATGACCAAGGTGGCCCAGGTGGTGGCCGATGAACTGATGGTCGACCTGCGCCGCGTCAAGGTGACCGCCACCCACACCGGCAAGGTCCCCAACACCTCCGCCACCGCGGCATCCTCGGGTTCGGACATGAACGGCATGGCGGCCCTCGCGGCGGCCCGCACCCTGCGCGAGCGGCTGACGGCATTCGCCGCCGAAAGCCGCGGGCTCGCACCGGAAGCGGTGGAATTCCGGCACCACGAGGTGCGCATCGGCGAGGAAACCCTGCGTTTCGAGCAGCTCGTCGAGCAGGCCTGGGCCGGCCGGGTCTCGCTCTCGGCGACGGGGTTCTACCGCACCCCGCGCATCCACTATGACCGGGACCGCGCGCGCGGCAGGCCGTTCCTGTACTTCGCATATGGCGCAGCGGTCTCCGAGGTCGAAGTCGACACCCTCACCGGCGAGCACCGACTGCGACGGGTGGACATCCTGCACGACGCCGGGCGTTCGCTGAACCCGGCCATCGACCTCGGCCAGATCGAAGGCGGCTTCGTGCAGGGGCTTGGCTGGCTGACCACCGAGGAATTGTGGTGGGACGATGCCGGACGGCTCCGCACCCATGCGCCATCCACCTACAAGATTCCGACCATCGGCGATCTCCCGGAGGCCTTCCACGTGAACATCTGGGCGCGGGGCGACAACGACCAGGGCACCATCCACCGTTCCAAGGCCGTGGGCGAGCCGCCGCTCATGCTGGCCCTGTCGGTGCACAGCGCGCTGACGCAAGCCCTGGCCGGCACCCTCGGCGGCCAGCGGCTGCCCGGGCTCGACGCACCGGCGACGCCCGAGCGCATCCTGCGGTGCCTGCAGTCGGCGCCCTGACTGCCGGCATGTGGTTTGCGCAACTCAAGCACTGGTTGGAAAACCAGCGCTGCGCCATGGTGACCATCGCCTCGATCGCCGGCTCGGCGCCACGCGCCCTGGGCACCCACATGCTGGTAAACCCCCGCGACACCCACGGCAGCATCGGGGGCGGCAACCTCGAGTACGAGGCGATCGCCGAGTGCCGACGCCTGCTGCAGAGCACCGCGGGCGACTCGGCCCGGACCGCACTGTACGGTTTGGGGCCGGAACTGAACCAGTGTTGCGGGGGCGCGGTGACCCTGCTCTACGAGGTCTTTCAGCCCGGCCCGAGGACCTGGCTGGAGCCACCGTTCCCGGGCCGCCTGCTGACGGCCATCGACCGCTCGGCGCCCGCGCGTTGGCGCCTCGACGCACCCGCCGCGCACGAGACGCCGCTGCCTGCGGGGCTGGCATCTCTGCTGGACGCCCCGACGCCCGAGGCCGCCTCGGTCCTCATCGAGCACGCAGATGAACGGTTCCTGCTGGAGACACTGGAGGGCGGCGAACTGCCCGTGTACCTGTTCGGTGCGGGTCATGTGGGCCGGGCCGTGGCGGCCACGCTGGCCCCGCTGCCGTTCCGGATCACCTGGATCGACAGCCGCCCGGACATGTTCCCCCGGCCCGCCATCCCGGGCGTGCAGGCGCTGGTCTCGGAACGGCCCGCCGGCGAAGTCGGGCGGGCGCCTCCCGGCAGCATCTATCTGGTCATGACGCACAGCCACGCGCTCGACGAGGACATCTGCCACCAGGCTTTGCAGCGCGACGATGCCGCCTGGATCGGCGTCATCGGCTCGGCGACCAAACGACGACGCTTCGTGCACCGCCTCGCCCAGCGCGGCATTGCGGCGGGCCGGCTGGAGGAACTGGTCTGCCCGATAGGGGATGCTGGCATCCGCGGAAAGCGCCCTGCTACCATTGCACTGGCGGTCGCAACACAGCTGATGCAGGACCTGGTGCCGGAGGCCTGGCGCTGATGGCTGCGCGACGGGCGCGACCTGGTACCACCGGCGACGGAAACCACAGATGAGCACCAAAGACTGGCTGCATGCCCTGCCGAAGGCCGAACTTCACATGCACATCGAGGGCAGCCTGGAGCCCGCGATGATGCTGGAACTGGCGCGGAGAAACCGGGTCAGCTTACCTTATCCCGACATTGATTCAATCATAAAAGCATATAACTTCAACTGCTTGCAGGATTTTCTTGATATTTATTATCAAGGCATGTCCGTGCTCCTCACTGACGAGGATTTTCACGATCTCACCTGGGCCTACCTGTTGCGCTGCCAGGCAGACAACGTGGTGCACACCGAGATTTTCTTCGACCCCCAGGGGCACACGGAGCGGGGGGTCGCCTTCGCCACCGTCATCGACGGCATCACCACCGCCCTGGACCGCGGCCGCGCCGAACTCGGGATCAGCAGCCGGCTGATCATGTGCTTTCTGCGTCACCTCGACGAGGACAGCGCGTTCCGCACCCTGGAAGAAGCCCTGCCCTGGCGCGAGCGGATCGCTGGCGTCGGGCTCGACTCTTCCGAGCGGGGCCACCCGCCGGCCAAGTTTCAGCGGGTCTTCGCGGCGGCCGGCCGCGAGGGATTCCGCCGCGTCGCCCACGCCGGCGAGGAGGGGCCGCCGGAATACGTCCGCGAGGCGCTGGATCTGTTGCGCGTGGAGCGCATCGACCACGGCAATCGCGCCCTGGAAGACCCCGCGCTGGTCGCGCGCCTGGCGGAACTGGGCATCCCGCTCACCGTTTGCCCACAGTCCAACCTGCGCCTGGCCGTGATCGACGACATGCGGCACCACCCCATCCGCGACATGCTGCAGGCGGGGCTCCGGGCGACCGTCAACTCGGACGACCCGGCGTATTTTGGCGGCTACGTCAACGACAACTTCGACGCCCTGATCGACGCCATCGACCTGCAACGCGGGGAGCTCCTGCAGCTGGTAGTCAACAGCTTCGAGGCGTCCTTCCTGCCGGCGGCGGAAATCCGCGATCACGTGGCGCGCGTGCGGGCCGAGGCCTGATGGAGGCACATCTGCAGCTGTGGGGCAGCCTGTTGCTGCGCTGGCTCCATTTCATCGCCGGCGTGGCCTGGATCGGGGCCTCGTTCTATTTCAACTGGCTGGAAAACCACCTTCGCCGCAGCGAGCCTGCCGATGGCCAGACCGGCGACCTGTGGGCGGTCCATGGGGGCGGGTTCTACCACGTGCGGAAGTTCGCGGCGCCGCCCCACGGCCTGCCACCGGAATTGCACTGGTTCAAATGGGAAGCCTACACCACCTGGCTGAGCGGCATGGCGTTGCTGGTGATCGTTTATTACTGGAACGGCGCGACCCTGCTGCTGGACCCTTCGGTATCCGGTATCGGCCGCAGCCAGGCGATCGCGATCGGGCTGGGCACCATCGTGGTGAGCTGGTTCGTTTACGATATCGCCTGCCGCTCACCGCTGGGCCGCCACGAAGTCGCGCTGACGGCCGGCATGCTCGCGTGGTTCCTGGTGCTGGCCTGGCTCCTGGCACAGGCCCTGAGCGGCCGGGCCGCTTACGTCCACGTGGGGGCTGCGGCAGGCTCCATCATGGTGGCCAACGTGTTTCGCGTCATCATTCCCGCGCAGAGAATGCTGGTACGGGCCGCAGCGGGCGGCCCCGCGCCCGACCCGAACATCGGCCCGCGCGCGTTGCAACGCTCCCGGCACAACAATTACTTCACCTTGCCGGTGCTGTTCCTGATGATCAGCAGCCACTACCCCGCAACCTACGGCCACGCCCACGCCTGGGCCGTGCTGGGATTGCTGGCGCTCGCCGGCCTCGCCATCCGGCATTACTTCAACATCCGCCATCGTCCGGGCGCACGGGCCTGGCCACTCATCCCCGCGGCGCTGCTGCTGTCGGCGGGTATCTGGCTGAGCGCGCCGCCCGCGCCGCGCCAGGCGACGGATGCAGCGAGCCTCGGCCAGGCCTATGCGGTGGTGGCGCGTCGCTGCGGGGCCTGCCATTCGGCGCGCCCCGCGCAGGACGGCTTCGAGCAAGCCCCCATGGGCATCGAACTGGACGACGAAGCCGCGCTGCTGCGGCATGCCGAGCGCGTTTACGGCGCCAGCGTGCTCACCCGCAGCATGCCGCCCGGCAACGTAAGCGGCATGACCGATGCCGAGCGTTCGCTGCTCGCCGCCTGGTACGCGACGACCCTCGCTCAACCCACCCGAAGGTGATTGTGCATGCACAGTGATCGACCCGATTCCCACGCCTTTTCCATGGCTGACGTCTCCGCCAAACCGGTCACCCGGCGGCGGGCGCTCGCCGTGGGACGCATCCACATCGGCGCCGAGGCCTTCGAGCGCCTGCGCGAGGGCCGCCTGCCCAAGGGCGATCCACTGGCGATGGCGGAGATCGTCGGCATGCAGGCGGCCAAGCGCACACCCAGCCTGCTGCCGCTGTGCCATCCGCTGCCCCTGAATCGGGTTACGATCCATTCCGTGCCGCAGGCGGAGACGCAGGCGATCGAGATCTACGCGTTGGCCGAGGCCGAGGCGCGCACGGGTGTGGAAATGGAGGCGCTGTGCGGCGTGTCCGTGGCGCTCATGGCGGTCTGGGACCTGCTCAAGCCGGTCAATCCCGCGCTCGAAGTCGGCGGCGTGAGGCTGCTGTACAAGGAGGGCGGCAAGCAGGGTCGGTGGGTGCACCCGGACGGAATGCCGCCCGCAGCCCAGGCCCTGCTCGATGCCGATTGACCAGAGTTTGCAGCGCTATGCGCCGCACCTGGCGCTGCCGCAAATCGGCGTGCGCGGGCAGCGTGCCATCGGGGAAGCCAGCGTCCTGCTGATCGGTCTGGGCGGCTTGGGCGGAGTCGCCGGACAGTACCTGGCCAGTTGCGGACTCGGTGAGCTGCTGCTGTGCGACCACGACCGGGTCGCCGAGAGCAACCTGTCCCGTCAACTGCTGTACAGCGCAGCGGATATCGGGCGGCCCAAGGTGGAGGCGGCAGAGGAAGCACTGGCGCGCATCAACCCCGGTCTCGAGACGCGGTTGCTGGCTCGCCGCATGGACCAGGCGTCCATCGCCCACCTCCTGCCCGACTGCGACCTGGTGATCGACGCGAGCGATAACTACGGCACGCGCCTGGCGGTGAACCGCGCGTGTCTCGAACACGGCACACCCTGGGTGATGGGCTCCTGCATCCGCATGGAGGGGCAGTTGAAGCTGTTCGCCGCGGACCGGCCGGCCGAGCCCTGTTATCGCTGCGTGTACGGCACGGCGCCCGAAACGCTCGAAGACTGCCCCGGAGCCGGAGTGTTCGCGCCGGTGGCTGGCGTGATCGGCGCGGCCATGGCCCACCTCGCCCTGCTCCGAATCGTCGGCCTCGAGACCAGTAGCGCACTGCACGTGCTGGATGCCGCCGCCTGGAGTTGGCGNNGACCGTCCGCGCACGCCACAAAACCCCTGACTCACTCGGTGGTCGCGACCTGCCGAATGTCCTCCAGTGCGTACCGCAAGGCATGCCACGCCAGCGTGGCGCATTTGACACGCGCCGGGTAGCGGCGCACGAGCTGCAGCGCCAGCAGGTCTTGGGGCACGCCGGGCGCCGGCTCGCCGGTCTCGGTCAGCATGCCGCGCACGGCGGCGAAGAGCCATCCCGCCCGCGTTACATCGAGGCCCACGACGTGCTCCGCCAGCATCGAGGCCGAGGCCAGCGACACGGCGCACCCGACCCCCGCGAACCGCGCATCGGAAATCACCCCCCGGGAGTCGACCTGCAGCTGCAGATGAACCCGGTCACCACACAAGGGGTTCTCGCCGCTGGCCTGGTGGGTGGCGTCCTCGAGTTCACCGTGGCGGCGGGGGAACTGGCTGTGATCGATCAGCGTATCCTGCCAGGACTGGGCCGAATCGAGCGCACTCATGAGGCCGCCAGGCCCTCGCTGTCGGCGGCCACGCAGTGCCGGCAATTCACCCAGCGGGCCTCGCCATCGCGATAGTGCTCCTTCTTCCAGATCGGAAGCCGGCGCTTCACTTCGTCAATGACGTAACGGCAGGCACGAAACGCCTCGTCGCGGTGGGCCGCCGCAGCCACCACGACCACCGCCACCTCGCCGAGGCCGAGCCGACCGGTCCGATGCACGCAGGCCACCCCGCTGAGACCGAAGCGATGGCGAGCCTCCGCCAGGATGCGCAAGCCCTCCGACACCGCCAGGGGTTCGTAGACCTCGTATTCCAGGCCGAGGACTTCGCGGCCCTCGTTGTGGTTGCGCACCCAGCCCTCGAACACCACGCACGCCCCGCAATGCGGGTCCTGCACCAGTGCGCGCAGCGCTCCTGCATCGATGGGTCCGTCAGTGATGCTGAAGCTCATCCGCCCGCCACCGGCGGAAAGAACAGCACCTCGTCGCCCTCTCCGACGCGGGCATCCCAATCCGCCATGCAATCATTCACCGCCACCAGTGCCGCGGGCTCGTGATCGAGCCCGGCATGCCGGGCCATCGCTTCATCGAACAGCGCGCGCAGATTCTTGGCATCGGTGTCCACCCACTCGTCGTCGATGCCCGTGGCTTCCCGGAAGCTGGCGAAATAGCGTACCCGAACCCGCATCATCCGCCCATCCGGAACATCTCGACCTTGGCGCGACCGGCACCGCCCCCGTTGCGAACCTCGCCATCCCCCTGCGCCGCGTGCCCGTCACCGACNNTCGGTGCCGCGCGATGAGAACAGGCAACTGTAGAAAACCCCGTCGGCGGTGACGCGGGCCCGGGTGCAGGCGCCACAGAACGGCTCGGTGATGGAGCTGATGAAGCCAATCTCCCCTGCGCCATCCAGAAACTCGAAGCGACGGGCCGTCTCACCTGCGACCGGGCTCGGCACCGGGCGCAGCGGCCAGCGGCGGTGCACGCGCTGCAGCAGCTCCGCGCTCGGCACCACCTGCTCGCGGGACCAATGGTTGATATTGCCGACGTCCATGAACTCGATCAGGCGGACCGTATGCGGCGTACCGCGAAAATGATCGACGAGGTCCATCACCGTCGCTTCATTGACGCCCCGTTGCACCACCGTGTTGATCTTGAGCCCGCCAAACCCGGCCTGCTCCGCCGCCTCGATGCCTGCCAGCACGGCTTGCACGCTGCCCCGCCCGCCGGACATGGCCTGAAAGACCTGTTCATCCAGGCTGTCCAGGCTGACCGTAATGCGACCCAGGCCGGCACGCAGCAGCGGAGCCGCCAGGCGGGTCAGCAGCATGCCGTTGGTGGTCAGGGCCAGGTCTTCGACCGCCTCGATGGCCGCCAACCGCGCCACCAGGCCCGGCAAACCCGGCCGCAGCAGTGGCTCGCCGCCGGTCAAGCGGACCTTGCGCACGCCAAGGCCGGCGAACACCCTAACCAGCGCCTCGAGTTCATCGTCAGCGAGCAGTTGGCGCGCGGGCAGGAATACCCCCTGACCATTGAGGGAGTCCTCCGGCATGCAATAGGTGCAGCGCAGGTTGCAGCGATCCAGGACCGACAGCCGCAGGTCCCGCAGCGGGCGGGCATGAATGTCCCTGAGGGTTGGCACGTGTCTCGGTCCTCCGCCGATGACGCCTTCGCCGGGCTTTCGCCCGCGCACAGGAGAGCATTCTAGCGTCTTGCGCCGCAACATCCAGACCTGCCCGCAGTCGCCCGCGTGGAAATCGCCACATCGGAACCCGGCACCCGCGGCATTGCGGCGCATGACGAATCACCCATGACCCGACACCAACGACCCGGTTAGCATGACAAAAATCAGCACGGTTGTCCGACCATGACGAAACATCTTGTATACGTGGCCCTGGCCACCACCCTGCTGCTGTCCGCGAACGGCCACGCCCAGGGCACCGACAACTTCACCCCGGAGTGGGTGCAGCGTTCCAACGAGATCGCCTACCGGCTGCTGGAATCCCAGGCGCGTTTCACCCCCGAGTTTGCCAGCCAGATGGGTGTCGATGGGTTCGACGAGGAGGTATTCGACCTCGGCCCGAACCTGTACCAGCGCCAGATGGAAAATTACCGCGCGAACCTGGCAATGCTGGAGGGCCTGCTCGCTACCGAGGAAGACCCCCGGGTACGCCAGGACCTGCAGATCATGGCCAAGTCCGTGCGCGACCAGATGGAAGAGAGTACGGTCAACTACGAGCGCGTGGTTCCGTACGGCAACCTCACCGGCCTCGTGTTCGCAGGCTTCCGGGCGCTCCTCGACAAGCAGGTGCCGGCGGAACGGCACGCCGCCGCGCTGGTCAGGCTCGGCAAGTACACCGGCCAGGCAGCAGGTTACGAGCCCCTGACCGAGTTGGCCAGGCAGCGGCTTGCCGAGCGCCTGCGCCTCCCGGAACTGATCTGGCCATACGTGGGGGAGGTCAGCCAGGATCTGGAACGCACGCCGGTGATGCTCGCGGGCCTGCAGCAGGTGTTCGAGGGCACTGCCCTCGAGGGCTGGGAACGGGACCTCGGGCTGCTGATCGAGCAGTTGACCGCATTCAATGAGTGGGTGCGACAGGAAATCCTGCCGGGCGCGCGCGCGAGCGCGGTACTGCCGCGAGAGCTGTACGAGCTGCAGCTGAAGAATTGGGGCGTGGAGGCCACACCCGAGGACCTGATGCGCACCGGGCAAGTCGCGTTCATGAATATCCGCAACGAGATGATGGCGCTGGCGCCGCTGGTAGCGGCGGAGCACGGCTACGACTCGGGCGACTATCGCGAAGTTCTGCGCCGGCTGAAACAGGAGCAGCTGCACGGTGACGAATTGATGGCCCGGTACCGCGAGGTCATCGCCGAACTGGATATCATCATCGAGCGCGAGCAACTGGTCAGCTTGCCGGACGAGCCGGCACGCGTGCGCATGGCGACTGCCGCAGAAACCGCCCAGCAACCTTCCGCCCACCTGGATGTGCCACGGCTGGTCGGCAATACCGGCGAGTTTCCGGAGTTTGTCGTACCCGCGATCACACCGAACGAAGACGGCAGCTGGCCACACAGCGACTACGCCTATCCCGCCATGATGTGGTCGCTGTCGGCCCACGAGGCGCGACCCGGACATGAGCTCCAGTTCACCACCATGCTGCGCGGCGGCGTGTCCACCGCGCGGGCATTGTTCGCGTTCAATTCCGCCAACGTCGAGGGCTGGGCCCTGTACGCGGAGGCCATCACCAAGCCACACATGCCCCTGGCCGGCCAGCTGAATTCGCTTCAATACCGGTTGTTGCGGGCGGCCCGCATCTGGCTGGACCCGATGCTGAACCTGGGCCTGACCACGCCCTCGGAGGCCAAGCGAATCCTGATGGAGGAGGTGGTCGAAGATGACCTGAATGCGCAGACCGAAATCGACCGCTACACCTTCCGCTCACCGGGACAGGCCACGGCCTACTACTATGGCTACGAGCACCTGATGGCCCTGCGGGCCCGCACCGAGATGCGCCTGAAGGACCGCTTCGAGGCGCGCGCGTTTCACGATTTCGTCCTCGCGCAGGGCCTGTTGCCGCCCGAGCTCTTGAGCCAGGCCGTGGAGGAGGCGTTCATCAAACCACAACTGGAGTCGGCGCCCTGAAAGCCAGCGCACGCCGGTGGATCAGCGCACCTCGTCGAGGTTGTACAGTTCGATCAACTCCTNNATGTTGATGATCTCCTCCAGCTCCTCCAGGTCCAGAACCCCGTCATCGCGGAAGCTGTCCAGAGATTGTCGCAGCATCTTCTCGCTGTCCGAGTCTTGCGTCATCGTCCCCGAGCCCCCGTTCGCAGCGGCCGTCGTTCCCCACATCGAAGTCTAGCAAGGTCGACGCTGGTTTGCCCCGCTGCGCCGGTCGCCGGCCCCTGAAAAGTCTCCCGGCATCCCCGGGCACCGTTTCGGCCCCGTACCCGCGCTTGACCGCCATCAACCGCGCCCGCGCGGCTCACTGCTAGCATTCAGGCATGAGGCAATGATCCGGCGTGCCGCGAAGAGCGGCCGCCATTACCCCATGACGGACGCGAACGACACCTGGCTGAGCACGCCCATCGCGCGCCACATCTGGTCGACGCGTTACCGCCGGCGCACAGCCGATGGCCGCCCGGAGGCGGACATCGAGGCCAGCTGGCAACGCGTGGCCGGGGCCGTGGCCGCGGTGG
>WVWV01000081.1:21642-23252 GCA_011773845.1 Lysobacterales bacterium
GGCGGAACGGTTCGTGGGTATCCTGCGGGGTTTTCGTTTCCTGCCGGGCGGGCGCATCCTGGCCGGGGCGGGCAGCGAGTTGCGAACGACGCTGTTCAATTGCTTCGTAATGGGGCTGGTCCACGACGACCTATCGGACATTTTCGAGGCGCTCAAGGAAGGCGCGCTGACCATGCAGGCCGGTGGGGGCATCGGCTACGACTTCTCGACCCTGCGCCCGCGCGGTAGCGCGGCCCGCGCATCCGGTCGCATTGCCAGCGGCCCGGTGTCGTTCCTGCGCATCTGGGACGCCATGTGCGCCACCATGCTTTCAACCGGAGCGCGGCGCGGGGCGATGCTCGCCAGCCTGCGCTGCGACCACCCCGATGTTCTCGAATTCATCGACGCCAAGCGACAACCCGGCGCATTGCGCCATTTCAATCTCTCCGTGCAGATCAGCGATGCCTTCATGCACGCCGTGGACGCCGATGCGCCGTGGCCGCTGGTGTTTCCGGACGATGCCCTGTCAACCGAAGAGGAAGGCGGGCACGTGACGGGATCATGGCCCGGGTATCTCGGGGAAACACGCTGCCGCGTGCTGGCGACGGTGCCGTCGCGGATGCTCTGGGAACGCCTGGCGAAGGCAAGCTATGAAACGGCCGAGCCGGGCGTGCTGTTCATCGACCGCATCAACCAGTGGAACAACCTCGCCTACCGGGAACACATCAGCACCACCAATCCCTGCGGGGAAATCCCCTTGCCCGCCTACGGAGCCTGCAACCTGGGCTCCATCAACCTCGCCCAATTCGTGCGTGAACCGTTTACACGCGATGCCCGCCTGGACCTCGAGGGCATCGGCACCACCGCCGCCGTGGCCACCCGCTTTCTGGATAATGTGATCGACTGCTCGGCGTTTCCACTGCAGGCGCACGCGGACCAGGCGCGCGGCTCCCGCCGCATCGGCCTGGGACTGACCGGGCTGGCGGATGCGCTGGTGATGCTCGGCCTCCACTATGGCGATGTCGAGGCCCGCCGGGTCGCGGCGCGCGCCATGTCCACCATCTGCCAGGCCGCCTACCGCTGCTCGGCGGATCTGGCACGCGAAAAGGGCAGCTTCCCGTTTTTCGAGCGCGATGCCTACCTGCAAAGCCGGTTCATACGCGCACTTCCGGAAGCCCTGCAGGAGCGGATCGCCCGGGACGGCATCCGCAACAGTCATCTCACCGCCATTGCGCCAGCCGGCACCATCAGCCTGCTGGCCAACAACGTTTCCAGCGGCCTCGAGCCCGTGTTCGATTTCCGCCCGACACGACAGGTACTCAACCGCGAAGGCGAGCGGGAACCATTCGAACTGGAGGATTTCGCCCTGACGTGCTGGCAGGCGCTGGGGCACGATCCGTCCGCCCTGCCCCGCGCCTTCGTGTCCGCACCGGAGCTCGACCCCACGGACCACCTGGAGATGCAGGCGGCCCTCCAGCCGCACGTGGACAGCGCCATTTCCAAGACCGTCAACGTGCCGCCGGATTACCCCTTCGACGCATTCCGCGACCTGTATCAGCTGGCCTTCCGGCGGGGCCTGAAAGGCTGCACCACCTTTCGCCCCAACCCCGTCACGGGCTCGGTGCTCGCTG
>WVWV01000065.1:0-17854 GCA_011773845.1 Lysobacterales bacterium
ACCCGGACAACATCACCGCTTTCGGGGAATCCTCCGGCGGCGGCAACATCGGTAACTGGCTGGTGAGCGAGATCGCCGAGCAGGCCCTCTACCGGCGGGTGATCGTCCAGAGCAGCGGCAGCGCAGCGGGTGAACTGCGCACGCTGGCCGAGGAGCAGGCACTCGGGCGCCGGCTGATCTCGTACCTGGGCTTCGGTGGGGAGGGCCCGAGCGCGGCGCAGCTGCGTGCGATACCGGCCGAAGACCTGGTGCGCGCCACCTACGAGGCCTTGCCCGGCCACTACTTCGATGTGGTGAGGGATGGGCTGACGTTCGCGGCACAGCCCCTGGACAACTACGACAGCGCCAAGATCGCGGAGGTCGACATCCTCATCGGCACCAATGCCCACGAATGGTACATGTATGTGGATGAATCGGCGGGCTGGGAGGAGGTGGAGGCCTGGCTGCAGACCAACGCACCTGCCAGCGCCACCGTCCTGCGCTCGCTGGTCGCGGGAGAGGCCGACCCGCGCCGGGCCCTGGACCGCCTGCGCACCGCGCAGCGCATGTTGTGCCCCTCTCATTACGTGGCCGGCCGCGTCAGTGCGGCCGGCGGACGGGCCTGGGTGTACTACTTCAACCGTCAGCGGCCGGGCCCGGGCGGCCGCAAGCTCGGCGTCTACCACGGCACCGAGATCGGCTACGTGTTCAATCAGCATGAGTCCTGGCAGTCGGTGGACGAGGCCGACCTGCGCCTGACCCAGGCGGTCATGGATTACTGGGTGCAGTTTGCCCGCAGCGGCGACCCCAACGTGCTCGGCCGCCCGGAGTGGCCGCGCTACCGCGCCGGCCGGCCGCTGGTCATGGAACTGGGCGACCACCTCGGCGCCATCGAGCCCCCTGACGCCGACCTGTGCCTGTGGTTGGGTCCGCGCCGGTGAGGCCCTGATGTCCGGGCGCCACACCATCGATCGCGTCAGCTTCGCAACCTGCGTGGCCGTGATCCTGCTTGTGTGCCTGCCGCTGGCCCGCTATCCGGAAACCGGGGGCCAGGTGTTGCTGGACCTCTACGACTGGATCGCGCACGAACTGGGCTACCTGTACCTGCTCGGCGGCATGGCGACGCTGCTGTTTCTCGCCTGGTTGGCGCTGGGCCGGTTCGGAACGGTGGTGCTGGCGGCGGCCGGCGAGGGGCCCGAGTTCAGTCGCACCAGCTGGGCCGCGATGCTGTTCTGCGCCGGGATCGGCGCCGGCCTGCTGGCCTGGGCGCCCATCGAGTGGGCCTACTACCTGGATGCCCCCCCGTTCGGCTTCGAGCCGCGCTCGGTGGCAGCCGTCGAGTGGGCTGCGACCTACGGCATATTCCACTGGGGCTTCACGGCCTGGGCTTTCTACTGCCTGCCGACCGTCGCCCTGGCTTACGCCTATTACGTGAAGCGCACACGGGGCCTGAAGTTCAGCAACAGCTGCCTGTACCTCCTGGGGGGGCGCGAGAACACCCGCGCCGGGCGGTTGATCGATCTGTGTTTCATGATCGGCCTGATCGGCGGCGCCGGGTCCTCGCTGGGCTTCTCGACGCCGATGATCTCCGCGTTGCTGGGCCGCCTGACGGGACTGACAGCCGGTTTCGGCATGGAGTTCGGGGTGATCACGGCGTCGGTGGCGCTGTTCTCGGTCAGCGTCTGGCTGGGTTTACGGCGCGGCATCAAGCGCCTGAGCGAGTTCAATCTGTGGCTGGCGCTGGCCTTGCTGGCCTTCGTACTGCTGGCCGGCCCCACCCTGTTCCTGCTGAAAACATCGCTGAACAGCGTCGGACTGATGCTGGACAACTTCATCCGCATGAACAGCTGGACGGACGCATTCACGGGATCGGAGTTCGTCGAGAACTGGACCATTTTCTACTGGGCCTGGTGGATCGCCTATGGGCCGTTCGTGGGCCTGTTCGTGACCCGCATTTCGCGCGGGCGCACCATCCGGGAGGTGGTGTTCGGCATGCTGGGCTATGGCACGCTGGGCTGTGCGCTGTTCTACATGATCATCGGCAATTTCGGGCTGCACCTCGAGCTGAGCGGAGCGGTCGCGGTGAGTGAGACCTTGCAGGAGCAGGGCGCCGCGCAAGCCACTGCCTCGATCCTCGACGCCCTGCCGCTGGGCGGCGTGGTGATGGCGCTCTACGCCCTGGTCGGGCTGGTGTTCTCGGTGACGACCTACGATTCCGCCTCCTACATCCTGGCCTCCAGCGCCACGGCGAACCTGCCGGCCGGTGACGATCCGGAGCGCTGGCACCGGGTATTCTGGGCCCTGGCCCTGGCCGTGCTGCCCCTGACACTGTTGTTCATCGGCGGGCTCAAGGTGGTGCAGACGGCCACGCTCGTGGTGTCGCTGCCCTTGCTGCTGATCGCAGTGCTGATGGCTTATTCGCTGGCCCGGCAACTGGCCGCCGACCACGACCCCCCAGCTTAAAGAAACCCGGCCATGCAGCCGGGTTTCGAGGTTATGGCGGCGGGAACCGCAAATCGCCCGAGGTTATTCTGCGTCGTCCCCAACAACCTCCGTGCCGGCCGCGGCATGCGCCTCATCCAACCCTTCGCGCAGGATCTTGGCCCAGCCCTTTAGAATCCGGTCGGCTGCCGCCCGGTTGGTGACACGGGTCTGCCACTGGAAATAGCCGCGTTCGCGGTCGGCCTGTCGATCCAGAGCCTTGCCCAGCAGGTCGCCGGTGGTGGAGTCGTAGATTTCCAGGTACAGCGTCATTTCACCCGATGACTCCGAATACTGATAGCTGCGGCCCGCGCGCATGGTGTCCGGTGCCCGGACGTCGAGATTGACGATGGCCGGGCGCACCAGCAGGACATCGTCGGCGGCCTCATCGACCAGCACGTAACCGCCCTCGCTCAGTTCTGCCCGAAACACCTCGTCGAACAGTTTCGCCAGCTCGGACTTGATGTTCTCCATGTCCGCGTTGCTGACCTTGAGCGGATAGCCCCGGTTCTGGTCACGCTGCCAGTTCTTGCGGAACGCCACGGTCGGCTCCAGCAGCCAGATCCGGCTGTAGACGGCGAGGTTGACCTCCGGTTTGGCATAGACGATGGCCAGGTTCGAATCCTTGATTCGATGCAGCCCTTCCTCGGTGATGTCCGGCAGGTCGTCCTTGGCCACGGCGCCGAATGACACCAGCAGGCCAGCACACAGGGCGGTCAGTAGCGCGCCCCTGCTTTGCGATACCTTCATTTGTAGAACTCCTTGGTGTTGAATCATTGACTTGCGCTTAGTGTACATGGAGCCAATACCTGTTGTTTCAATGCCCCATGGCCGTCCGACAAGAGCGGTCGGCCCCCAGGGTTGCAGTTCTGCCCATCACTTCGACCCCTTGATGGCGCCCGAGTTGCATGCTTAGCCATCGGTCTGCCGCGGCACTCGTTATCGTCCGGAGAAATCGGTTAACCTAGTCTCAAAAGCGAAGGCTGGAACGATGAAAGCATTGCGATTGCTCATCCGCCTGAGTGCCTACTACCTGGTGCTGGCGCTGTTGCTGTGGGTGGCCTACGCGCAGGTGCCCGACCTGCACCGGCACCTGCCGCTGGGCGTGGTCGAGACTTTGTTGTCGGAAAGCGACCCGACCGGCCTCGCCGGGGTCGAGATCCACGCCTCCAACGTGACCACCGAGTTCGGCGGGGTATTGTGGCTGGTGGTGGCCATCCTGGGAGCCATCGTGCTGATGGTGCCGGTGTCCTGGGTGTACATGGCGATCCGCCAGAAGTCCAAGCTCGACCAGTCGCTGCTGGAGACCATGATCATCCTGCCGGTCGCGGTGACCGGCATCGTGATGATCGTGCACAACAGCCTGGCGCTGGCCTTCAGCCTGACGGGCGTGGTCGCCGGCGTGCGGTTCCGCAACGCCCTCAAGAACACCGCCGATTCGGTGTTCATCTTCATGGCGGTGGGCGTGGGTCTCGCGGCCGGCATTGGCATGCTGATGATTGCCGGCATCATGACCCTGATCTTCAATTACGCCTTTCTCACCCTGTGGGCATTGAACTATGGAGCCACCGAGGAGGCCAAAGCCTACATGCGACCCAGCCATGAAGAGCCCAAGGAAGAGGACAAGGGCATCTTCGACTGACGATGGAGTTGAGCGAACGATGATGAGGCAGTGGCTCGTCGCGGCTCTTGCCGCGTGTCTCCTCGCCCCCGAAGCGTGGGGTGAGGCGCGGCAGGTGAGCGATTTTCACTGGCAAGGCGCCCGCCGCGTGGTCGTCGTCGGTGACCTGCACGGCGACTACGAGCAGTACCTGAAAGTCATGCGTGCGGCTGGCTTGCTGGACAAACGCGGCAAGTGGAGCGGTGGTGATGCGCACCTGGTGCAGACCGGCGACATCCCGGATCGGGGGCCGGACAGCCGCAAGATCATCGACCACCTCATCGGGCTTGCAAAACAGGCACAGCGCAAAGACGGCCGTGTGCACACCCTGATCGGCAACCACGAGGCCATGAACACCTATGGTGATCTTCGGTACGTCGATTCGGGCGAGTTCGACGCGTTCACGGGACGGAACTCGGAGCGCCTGCGCGAATTGCAGTGGGAAGCGCAGCTGCAGCGCATCAGGGAGGTCAAGCCCGAGGAGTTCCTGGTCATGGATCTGGATCAATACCGCCAGGAGTGGGAGCAACAGGTGCCGCTGGGTTGGGTGGAGCATCGCCTGGCCTGGCAGCCTGCCGGTGAGTATGGCCAGTGGGTCATGGCCAACCCGACGGTGATACAGGTCAACGACACCCTGTTTCTGCACGGCGGCATCAGTGCCAAGTACTGCCGCTACACGCTTGCGGAGATCAACGCCATGGTTCGCGGGACCCTCGAGAATTTCGACCCCCTGCAGCCCGGGGTGGTGGAGGACCCGGACGGNNCCGGACGGCCCACTGTGGTACCGGGGTTTGGCCGAGGAGGACGAGGTGACCCTGCGACCCGTGGTGGACGCCATCCTCGAGCGCTATGGCGCGCGCCGCATCGTGGTGGGGCATACCCCCACCGGCGGCATCGTGTGGCCGCGTTTCGGGGGGCGGGTGGTGGTCAACGATACCGGCATCGCGGCCTACTATGGTGGCCATGACGCCTATCTGGAGTTAAATGGGGCCGAGGCCATGGCGGGCTACGGCGAGCGGCGTCTGGCGTTGCCCACCAGCGATGCCGATCGCATCGCCTACCTGCAGGAAGTCGTCGGCTCAAAACCCGATAACCGGTCCCTGCAGGCGCGCCTTGCCAGTCTGCTGGCGCCGCCGCCCGAGCCCGCGGCGAGCGGGGTGGAAGAGCCACCGGCGGTGGAGCAGGCGCCGGTCAGTCAGCCGCTGCCGCTGGCGCCCGGCCCCGGCATGTGCGAGTGAGCCGCTCCGCCGCGTCGGACCGTCGCAGTACGCGGTAGAAATCTTCGATATAGCGCAAGGTGTCGCCGCGGGTGCGATTGTCCAGCCGCGGCTCGTTCTGGAATAACGCCACGATGTCGTTCCGCTGGGCCAGATATCGCTCGATGGCCGGCGGCACCTCGCTGTTGTGCAGGCAGAACCCCCGGAACAGGCGTTGGCGTATGTCCCGCACCGGCAGGTTGTCGGGCGGGCCGGCATAATGCGCGTCCACCAGGCCGGTCGAGTCGAGGTCGTAGGGCACGGGGTAGATCGAGCCGGTGCCCGTGTCAGAGCCCACGAGCTTGGTGTTGTGACAGCATTCCTCCGGGTCCCGGCTGCTGAGCACGGACCAGTCCAGGTTGCCGATCAGGTACTGGTACAGCATGTAATTACTGGTCTGGGCGGGGTGGAGGCGGGTGTAGTGGATCTCGGGCACCTCGAGCTTTACCAGGTCATTGCGCTTCGCCACGTCGTCGATGTCCTCGATCAGGAATGCGAAGCGGGTGAACGGCCGGGCGTCGCGTTCGCTGTCGTGGTAGGTGACCTCCAGCGCGCGCACCCGGAAACTGTAGGGCGAGATGAGGTTGTAAATGCGGTAACCGAGGAATTCCTTGACGTAGTAGGACTCGTAGCGCTTGCTGGTGAAGCAGTGCGTGACCATCTTCAGCGAGCCCTGGCCGCGGAAGGCCGTGCCTTTTCGCTGTTGCTTGTCGAACCACAGCTTCAGCGGCGGAAAATCGCATACCTGCTCGAGGCGGGTCAGCCCGCGGGTACCGATCTGCACCGAGATGGTCTGCCGCTGGCCGGCGGTGTCTGTGAATTCCAGGCTGCCGTCGTAGCGCTGCGGGTCGGTCACATCCCGCAGGATTCGGCGCCAGGGTCCGTGCAGCGAGATGGCCAGGGTGGCATCGGCCTCGAACAGCTTCGATGGCTTGGGCGTGGGCTCGGGGCTGTTTTCCTGGGCGGCCGCGCCCAGCCAGAAAGCCAGGGCGAAGAACGCAAGCGCGTGGCATGTGTTTCGCATTCTGAATCTCCTGCTGTCCCCGGCCCATTATAATCCAGTGGCGATGCCGGCCACGGGCCATGCCAGCGAGGCGCGGCGTGGGTTCGGCGTCCGGGGCGGGGTGTGGGCCGATGCACCAGAACGAGATCGATGTACGGCGGGAATGGCTGCAGAACCATTGCCCCGAACTTGCGGTGAGCACCGAGCCCGCGGTGCTGCAGAGCCATGGCAGGGACTGGACCCGTTTTCGCGAGCCCAGGCCCGCGGCCGTGGTGTTTCCCGAGCACGTGGAACAGGTGGTGCACCTGGTGCGGGTCGCGGCCGAGCACGGCGTGCCCCTGGTGCCCTCGGGCGGGCGCACCGGCCTCAGCGGTGGCGCGGTCGCTGCGGCAGGCGAGGTGGTCGTGTCCCTCGACCGCTTGCGCAGGATTCTCGATTTCGACGCCACCGACCGCACCGTGACGGTCGAGGCTGGCGTGGTGACGGCGGCCGTGCAGGCCTACGCGGCCGAGCGGGGACTGTGCTACCCGGTCAGCTTCGGGGCCGAGGGCAGCTCGCAGATCGGCGGCAATATCGCCACCAACGCGGGCGGCCTGCGCGTGCTGCGTTACGGCCTGACCCGTGACTGGGTCGCCGGCCTGAGCTTTGTGGACGGGCGCGGGGCGTTGCTGGAATGCAATGCCGGGCTGGTGAAGAATGCCAGCGGATTCGACCTGCGCCACCTGTTGATTGGCAGCGAAGGCACCCTGGGAATCGTGGTGCGGGCCATGCTGCGGCTCACCGATCCGCCGCCGCCGCGGGCGGCCATGGTGCTGGGCCTGGACCGGCTGGATGCCTTGATGCCCGTATTCCGGGCTGCGCGCGAAGCCCTGGCGCTGTCGGCTTTCGAGTTTTTCTCCGCGACGGCCCTGCAGCGGGTGTGTGCCCACCTGGGCTGCGCGCCGCCGTTGGCGGAGGCGTGCCCCTTTCTCGTGCTGCTGGAATTCGACAATCCGGATGGTGAGGACGGGCTCAGCTTCGCCGCCGCGATCTACGACCGGTGCGTGGAGACGGGTTGGGTGCGGGAGGGGGTGATCGGCGAGAGCGCCACGCAGGCCCGTGCCCTGTGGCGCTATCGCGAGGCCATCCCCGAGTCCATCGCCGCCGCCACGCCCTACAAGAACGACCTGGCGGTACGGATTTCCCGGGTGCCGGATTTCCTGGCCGCCCTGGACGGGCAGGTGGCCGCGCAGTACCCGGAGCTGGAGGTGCTGTGGTACGGACACATCGGCGACGGCAACCTGCACATGAACGTGCTCAAGCCGGACGGGATGGCGCTGGAGGCGTTCGAGCAGGCCTGCGCTGCAGCCAGCCGCTCCATCTACGCGCTCACCCGCTCCTTCGGCGGCACCATTTCGGCCGAGCACGGTATCGGTCTCCTGAAGCAGGCGGACCTGGGCTACTGCCGCTCGGCCGCCGAAATCGAGCACATGCGCGGCATCAAGGCCGTGCTGGACCCTGCGGGCATCATGAATCCGGGTAAATTAATCGCGGTCGGTTGACGGCGCGGTAAAGCGCATCGAGAAATCGACGGCCTCGAGGCTTTTGGTGAGGTCGCCGACGGAGATGAAATCGACACCCGTCTCGGCGACCGCCCGTACCCGCTCGAGATCGATCTGCCCGGAGGCCTCCAGCTCGATGTGGTCGCCGTAGCGCTGCACCGCGGCGCGCAGGTCCGCCAGGCTGAAATTGTCGAGCAAAACCCGTTCGACCCCGACTGCGCAGGCCTCGCCGATTTGCGCCAACCCCTCGACCTCGACTTCCAGCGGCAGGTCCGGGTGCTGCGCACGGGCCGCGCTTACCGCGGCGGCGATCGAGCCGGCGGCGGCAATATGGTTCTCCTTGATGAGGATGGCGTCGAACAACCCCATGCGGTGATTGTCGGCTCCGCCGCAGCGCACCGCGTATTTCTGCGCTGCCCGCAGGCCGGGCACGGTCTTGCGGGTATCCAGGATACGGGCCTGCGTGCCCTGGATGGCGGCAAGGTAGCGCGCGGCCCGGGTGGCCGTTGCGGACAGGGTCTGCAGGAAATTCAGCGCAGTACGCTCACCGCTCAGGACCGCGCGCGCCGGGCCGCGAACGCGGCACACCGCTTGCCCGGGCTGCAACGGGTCGCCGTCCCCGGCGGACCAGCTGACGCTGACCGACGGGTCGAGCTGGCGATAGGCTTCCTGGAACCAGGCGACGCCGCACAGCACCGCTGCTTGCCGGCAGATGACCCGGGTGGTGAGTTGTGCCGCGGCCGGGATCAGGCCCGCGGTGCAATCGCCGTCACCGATGTCTTCGGCCAGGGCGCGGGCCACCTGCGCGGCAATTTCTTCGTCGCCAGGTAACCGGGGCTGGCCGGGCACCCTCAAAAATCCTGCAGTTGCGTGGTGCCGATGCCCTTTTCTTCGAGCAGGATGGGAATGCCGTCCCGCACCGGGTAGATGACCTTGTGGTCCTCGGTGATCAGTGCTTCGCCGAGTTCTTCCGTCACCGCGCCGCCGCCGACGTATTTCACGGCCCCGGCCCGAATGGCCTGGTTGAGCTTTTCAAGGCGCTGTGGCAGCAACAGGGTCAGCGGTGTCTTGCTGACCGGGCAGCACAGGATTTCGAGCAGTTTTCCGTCAATGGGCATGGGCGGTCCGGGTGGGGCGATGGATGAGCGCATTCTACGCAAAAGACCGCCCTGTTTGAAATGGCCGGCGCTGGTACAATGGCGGCGGTTTTGAGCGGCTTCGCGAGGGGTGGACGGGTGAACGAAAAAGTGCTGGCCGGCGTGATCATGGGATCGCAGTCGGACTGGAACATCATGCAACATGCTGCAGACACGCTGGACCGGCTCGGCATCCCGAATGAGACGCGCGTTATTTCGGCTCACCGCACGCCGGATGTGGCTTATGAATATGCGGCCTCCGCCGCGGAGCGGGGCCTGGAAGTGATCATCGCCGGTGCCGGTATGGCGGCCGCGCTGCCTGGCGTGCTGGCTGCCAAGACCACGTTGCCGGTGCTGGGCGTGCCGATCGCGGCGGGCGACCTGATGGGTATCGATGCGCTGCTGGCCATCGTGCAGATGCCGCCCGGCATACCCGTGGGCACGCTGGCGGTTGGCAAGGCGGGCGCGGTCAATGCCGCCTTCTTTGCAGCCGCGATTCTCGGTCTCAAGTATCCCGCCATCCGCGCCGCACTGGATGAGATGCGCGCCGCACGCCGCGACGCGGTGCTGTCCGCGCCCGATCCACGGCAGGCAGCGGGCTAGGCCGGGAGCTCAATGCCTGCTCCGCCCGGCGCCGGCGCGGCCGCGGACGCGATTCGCCTGAGCCTGTTCGCCAGCCGGGTGGCGGCGATCTGTGACGAGATGGGCGCCCTGCTGGGCCGGGTGGCGTTTTCGCCCAATATTCGCGACCGGCTCGATTATTCCTGTGCCCTGTTCGATCCGCAGGGGCATTTGCTGGGCCAGGCCACGCACATACCCGTCCACCTCGGCAGCATGGCCTTTGCCATGCGCGACCTGGTCGGCAAACGGCGCTGGCATCCAGGCGACATGCTGGTGCTCAACGATCCCTTCCGGGGCGGCACCCATCTGCCGGACGTGACCTTCGTGGCGCCAGTATTTCTCGCGAGGCAGCTGGTGGGGTTCTGTGCCAACCGCGCCCATCATGCCGACATCGGTGCCGAGGCGCCCGGCTCCATGCCGGTCAGCGGCAGCCTGGCGGAGGAGGGCGTGCTGATCTCCCCGCGCAAGCTCATCCGGCGCGGCGAGCTTGACGAGCAATGGCTGTCGGAATTGCTGGGCCGGCTCAACGACCCGGCTGCCGCGCGCGGCGATTTCAGTGCCCAGATTGCGGCCAACCGACTGGGCGTACAACGCCTGCAGGCGTTGGTGGAGGCGTTCGGGGTGGAGCCGTTCGGCGCGCTGAGCAAGGACCTGCAGGCGTACGCGGAGCGGTTGGCGCTGGCCAGCATCGGCACGCTGCCGGCAGGGCGTTACGAATTCGCCGATGTGCTGGACGACGATGGCGTCGCGGCGCGGGACATCGCCATTCACCTCGCCCTGGAAATTGCCCCGGGCGGCATCCACCTCGATTTCGCGGGCAGTGCCCGGCAGGTACCGGGAAATCTCAACTGCCCGCTGTCCGTTACCGCCGCTGCAGTATTCTACGTATTCCGTTGCCTGATGCCGGAGCAGGTGCCCGCCTGCCATGGCGCCATGCGCCCGTTCACCCTTTCGGCCCCGTCGGGATGCCTGCTGAATGCCGAGCCGCCGGCCGCCGTGGCGGCGGGCAACGTGGAGACCAGCATGCGGGTGGTGGACGTCGTGTGTGGTGCCCTCGCCAAGGCCCTGCCGGACGCCATTCCGGCCGCCAGCCAGGGCACCATGAACAACCTGGCGATGGGTGCGCGCGGGGCCGAGGGCTGGGACTATTACGAAACGCTCGCTGGCGGCCTCGGCGCCGGGCCCGATTGCGATGGCCGTTCCGCCCGCCACAGCCACATGACCAACACGCTGAATACGCCCGTGGAAATCCTGGAGCGGCACTACCCGCTGCGCATCCTGCGTTACGCCATCCGTCGCGATTCGGGAGGGCGTGGGCGGTTTCGTGGCGGCCACGGCGTGATTCGCGAATACGCGTTTCTCGCGCCCGCGCAGTGCTCCATCATCAGCGAGCGCCGCCGCCATGCCCCATGGGGCGCGCAGGGTGGGGCACCGGGGGCAGCGGGACGCAACCTGCTCGATGGGAAGCAAATACCCCCCAAGTGCCAGCAACCGGTGGCGGCGGGCCAGGTGCTGCGCATCGAGACGCCCGGCGGCGGTGGTTTCGGCGCCGGCTGATGGCGGGTGCCGGCCTTACACGCCGGTCAGCTGCTTCCACTGGTTGACGATGGTGCAGAACAGTTCCGCCGTCTTGCCCGCGTCATAGGCAGCGGTGTGGGCCGCCGACTCGTCCCAGTCTCCGCCGGCCGCCAGCACCGCCCGCGACAGGACTGTCTGGCCAAAGGCGAGCCCGCCCAGGGTCGCGGTATCGAAGCTGCTGAAGGGGTGGAAGGGGCTGCGCTTGTAACCCGTGCGCTCGATCACGGCATTGACGAACCCCAGGTCGAAAGCGGGGTTGTGCGCGACGATGATGGCGCGCTGGCAACCGGTGGTCCGCACCTCCCGCCGCACCGGCTGGCAGATGCGCCGCAGGGCGTCTGGCTCGGGCAGTGGCTGGCGCCGGGGGTCGTCGAGGTCGATGCCGGTGAACTCGAGCGAAGCGGGGCTGACGTGGGCACCGGCGAACGGCTCCACTTCCACGCTGACGGTCTCAGCCACCTCGAGTCGGCCGGCAGCGTCCATGCGCAGGATGCACGCCGCGATTTCCAGCACGGCGTCGCGGCGCGGGTCGAAGCCCCCGGTCTCGACGTCGAGGGCGACCGGCAGAAAGCCGCGAAAGCGGTCAGCAATCGAAGACACGGCTCGGGCGCGAGGCGGCGGCCCTGGGCCCCGGCGCGGCAGCGGCGCCGGTGCGGGGCGCAGCGTGCGGTCGATCGAGATTTCTCGGCATGGGACAATCCCCGCGGCAGACCCTTATACTGAGCGTTCCCGCCAGTCGCCGGGCGCCCCCGGCCGTGCGAGGCAGCGAGCATACGGGAATGCACGGCAGAATACCATGTATCTGAAGACGCCATCGCGGGCCCGCCGGGCCCTCCTGCTCGTGCTGGGCGCAGCCTGGGCCGCCGCCGGCCTGGCCAGCGAGGATCGTGCCCTGCTGTGGTCGGTGACGGGGCCGCAAGGCCATGCCGGTTATCTGCTTGGCACCATTCACAGCGAAGACCCGCGCGTGCTGGAATTCAAGCCCGAATTCCTCGATCTGTTGCGCGGCAGCCGCGTGTTCGCGATGGAGCTGGTGCCGGACTTGCCAACCCTGGCCCGGCTGGCGGACTACATGCGCCTGCCTGTCGGCACCCACCTGGCGGAGGTCATCGGCATGCAGCGCTTTCGGGCGGTCGCACAAGCGCTGGGCGGCTACGGTCTTCCGGAGGAGCAGGTGGCGCGGATGAAACCGTGGGCGGCGATGATGACGTTGAGCGTGCCGCCGCCCAAGACCGGTCTGTTCATGGATTTTTCGCTGTCTCTGCGGGCCTCCGGCCAGGGCTTGAAGGTGATCGGCCTGGAGACGCTCGAGCAGCAGCTCGCCTTTCTGGAAGGCATGCCGGGCGACGAACAGCTCGCGTTGCTGGATCAGGCCGTGCGGGAGTTTCCCCGGGTGCAGGAGGTGCACGACCAGATGGTCGAGGCCTATCTGTCGGACGACCTGCAGGCGCTCTACCGCCTGGCGCACGCGCAGCTGGAGACGCTCGACCCCGGGGCCCGGGCGCGGTTTTTGCAGGAAGGCATCATCGAGCGCAACCGGCGGATGCTCGAGACGATGCAGCCCGTGCTGGTTCAGGGGGGGCTGTTCACCGCCGTCGGCGCCCTGCACCTGCCGGGCGAAGAGGGCCTGCTTAACCTGTTGCGGGGCGCAGGGTACCGGTTGCAGCCGCTCGCCTCACCATTTGCCGACCGTGCTGCGCCGGATCGGCTGGCGATGTCGCGCTGAGCTCAGCGCGGCGCCCGCGAGCGCCATGTCAGCGCCGCCACCAGCATGCCGGCCACCAACAGCGGCAGCCCTAGCACCGGCTCGACCCAGACCACGCTCAGCCCGGCCACCAGCATCGCCAGACCGACCGATGGGGCATCCACCGTGCCCATGCTTGTCGCCTGCTGGCGGCCGGTCGCGCGCAGCAGGGCGCGGTCCAGGCTCAGTGCTCCACCGCCATGAAACACCAGCGGCAGCAGCATGACCATGAACAACAGCGGCAGCTTGAAGTTGCCCGCGTCCTTGGCGGTGATGACGTAACCCTCCCACAGGCCGGCCAGTCCCTGCCACTCGGCCGGCCAGTGCACGGCCGCGGTCGCAACCATGGTCACCACGATCAGCGAAACCGCCGCGAAGCGGGTGAACAGGCCGAGCAGCAACATCACCGCGAAGACCAGCTCGCCCCAGGTCGCCAGAAACCAATTGAGGTCGGCGGGAAGGTGGGAGAAGGGGAATGGAAAGCCCTTCTGCCAGGAAGCCCAGGGAATCTCTGCGAACCAGTTGCTGCCGCGCAGCTTGGTGATGCCGGCTTCCCAGAATTCCCAGCACAGGATGATGCGCAATGCCAGCGGCCAGAGGCCGTCGCCCACCGCCCGCAGCCTTGCGGTCAGGGCGTCATAGAGTGTCAACAGGCTCATGATGGTTGCTCTCCCTGATTGGGCGTACCCGGCTCAATCCGTCGGCCGGGTACCCAGGATGATGTCCCTCGCCCGCCAGTCTTCGAGCAGCTCGCGGCCGTGTTCGATCACGGATTGCGGGTCCGGGTGTTCGAGTGTCGCGGCGATGCGTGTCATCAAGTCCTGACCGGTTTCGCCACGGTCTTCTTTCAGCATCTGGGCCAGCAACGCCGCTACCGCGTTGAGGTGCATGAAGCGCACCTCGTCGGCGCGGTTCCGATACACCAGCAGATGCGTCGGCTCGTCGGGGGGCGTGGTGGGCTGGAACTCAGGCTGAATGCGGTGCACGGGGTAGCGGTAACTCAGTGGCCAGGCGAGCGGCGACAGCACGGGCACCCGCTCGAGGAGGTCGCCCTCTTGGTCGGCCGGCACTTCCGCGAGGTCGGTCGCATCCAGCGACAGCGCCAGTTCCACCCACTCGTAATGGGCCAATTCCAGCAGAAACGGCGGGTCCCCGGGCCGGTCGCCACGCCGTTGCTCGAGATACTGCAGGAACTCGCGCGGAATCTCCGGAAACAGCGGCGTGTGCGCCCGGTGCTCGGCGTAGAAGGCCCGGACCAGTTCGGCCCAGGCCTCGTCTCCATACAGACGATGGAGTACGGGAAAATTGTTGGCCAGGAATTTGCGGATGTTGTTGAAGAACAGCTCCCGGTAGATGCCCATGCGCCGATCGTCGACGTCTGCGGGCGCCGGGTGGCGTTGCGGGTCTCGGATGTGGGCGGCGAAACGGCGCTGGGCGGCCGCCAGGCGCCCTGGCGCGCTATCCAGCTTGTCTTTGCTCATCGGCTGCCCAGCGAGCCTGCAGTTCGTGGATGCGGTCGACCTCTGCCAGCAGGTCCTGCACCGGCGGGAAGTTGAAGTCCCGCTCCAGCAGCGTGGGAAACACGCCGAAAATTTCGTAAGCCCGTTCCAGCAGGGACCAGACATCCCCGATTACTCCGGCGCCGTGGGTGTCGACGATGAGGTCCTTGTCCTCGCGATGGTGGCCGGCGATGTGCCCGTAGGCGACCCGCGAACGCGGCAGTCCCTGGAGAAAGCCTACCGGATCATAACCATGGTTGACGCTGTTGACGTAGATGTTGTTGATATCGAGCAGCAGGGCGCAATCGGATTCTTCCAGCACCGCGTTGATGAACTCCAGTTCGCTCATTTCGGCGCCAGGCGCCGCGTAGTAGGAGACGTTCTCGATGCCGATGCGCCGTTCCAGCAGATCCTGGGTGCGCCGGATGCGCGCGGCCACGTAGCGCACGGCTTCATCCGTGAACGGAATGGGCATCAGGTCGTAGAGGTGGCCGTCATCGGTGCAATAGCTGAGGTGTTCGGTATAGAAACGAACGCCGTGCTCATCGAGGAACCGGCGGATCCTGCGGATGAAGGTCTCGTCGAGTGGCGACGGCCCGCCGAGTGACAGCGACAGGCCATGACATACGAACGGAAAGCGCTCGGTGTAGGACCGCAGCGCGCGCCCGCGGCGGCCGCCGACATGGATCCAGTTCTCGGGTGCGACCTCCATGAAGTCGACGTTTGCGAGATCACAAGTCTGAAGCGGGCCCATCAGGGCCCGCCTCAGTCCAAGACCTGCACCGTGTACAGGTTCTTTTCGGTGACTCACCGGTTCAGAGGCCGGTGGAGTGCTGGAGCAACTCGGAGTCAGGCGTCACCGCCCTCATCTTCCTCGTCGCCCTCTTCACCGCCGTCGCCTTCCTCGTCGGTCTCTTCACCGCACTTGCCTTCGCCGCACTTGCCTTCGCCGCACTTGCCTTCGCCTTCGTCCTTCTCATGGCCGCCGGCGAGCATGTACCCGGTGTCGAGTTCAGCGGCGTCGAATGGATTCTCGCTGGCCACCGCAGTGGTAGAAACGACCAGTGAGGATACGAATGCGACGCCGACAGCGGCCGCGACGGGTTTGATCAAAACAGATTTCTTAGCCATTGGGTGGAACCTCCACATTTAACGAGGGCAAATGCCCGCTGATTACGATTGCGGCGCCCTGGGGCGCCTCGACTCTGACTCATCGTTATGTGCCGGAATTTGGCGTCGGCCGGGGGCCGGCGCGTGTTCCGGTCGGTCACGTCGAACCCCAAGCGTAGCAATTCGCTGCAAATTTGCAAGGGATTGACCTGATGCCAGGCCGATAGACCGGATTTCCGCGCGGAGGTTCACAGGGCCCTGGCGGCCCTGTTGCGGGCGGCGGCTCAGGCCGCAGACCCGCACTGCTGGCCCGGCTACCTGCGGTCGCGTGCCCGGCCGTAGCGGCACAGGTCACTGACGATGCACTCCTCGCAGCGTGGCCGGCGCGCCGTGCAAACGTAACGCCCGTGCAGGATCAGCCAGTGGTGGGCATCCTTGAGGAATTCCGCGGGCACGTTGCGCAACAGTTTCTGTTCCACGGCCAGCGGCGTTTTGCCCGGCGCGAGCCCGGTGCGATTGGATACCCGGAAGATGTGCGTGTCGACGGCGATGGTCGGTTGGCCGAAGGCGGTGTTGAGGACCACGTTGGCGGTCTTGCGGCCCACCCCGGGCAGCGCCTCCAGGTCCCTGCGGTTGTCCGGTACCCGGCCGCCGTGGCGTTCCAGCAGAAGCCGGCAGGTCTTGATGATGTTGCGCGCCTTGGTGTTGAACAGGCCAATGGTGCGGATGTACCCCTTGAGCCCCGGCTCGCCCAGCGCCAGCATCGCCTCGGGCGTGCGGGCGTCACGGAACAGCGCACGCGTGGCCCGGTTGACGCCCACGTCAGTGGCCTGGGCCGAGAGGATGACTGCGACCAGCAACTCGAACGGCGAGCCGTACTCCAGCTCGGTGGTCGGCGCCGGATTGTTGTCCCGCAGGCGGCGGAAGAACTCCTGGCGGTCGGCGGTCTTCATGCCGAACGCGCCCGCTGCAGGCCGGGCACAGCCTGCGAGGCGCCACGGCGCCGGGCGTGCAGCCAGTTCCGCCCGGCCACCAGCAGGCCGAGACCGATGAAGGCGCCCGGCGGCAGCATGGCCAACAGGAAGCCACGGTACTCCGGAATCACCACCCACTCGAGGCCCGCGCCGAGGTCGCCGAACATCAGCCCAGCCTGCGCGAGCAGGGTGCCGCGCCCGACCAGTTCGCGGAGCGCGCCCAGCGCGACGAGCGCGAGGCAGAAACCCAGTCCGGTTGCGAACCCGTCCACCAGCGCCGCCAGCGGTCCCCGGCGCGAGGCGAATGCTTCCGCGCGACCGATGATGGCGCAGTTGGTGACGATCAGCGGGATGAAAATGCCCAGCACCCGGTACAGGTCATGGAACCAGGCCTGCATGCAGAGCTGGATGGCGGTGACCACCGAGGCGATGATCAGCACGAAGGCCGGAATCCGGATTTCCGGGCGCAACAGCCCGCGCAACAGGGACACGCTGAGGTTCGAGGCCATCAGCGTCAGCAGCGTGGCCAGGCCCAGGCCCAGGCCGTTGACCACGGTGCCGGTGACGGCCAGCAGCGGGCACAGGCCCAGCAGGACGACCAGGCCGGTGTTCTGGCGCCACACCCCGTCGGCCAGCACGTCACGCAAACGCGGCTGCGGGGTCATTGGCCGGCCTCCGTCGCCGGGGCCGGCCGGTACAGCGCCCCGGCATGGGTGGCGTGGTAGTCCAGGGCGCGCTGCACCGCCTCCACGACCGCCCGCGGCGTGATGGTTGCGCCGGTGAATTGTTCGAAATCGCCGCCGTCCCGCTGCACCGCCCACCGCCCGGGCGGCGGATTGCCGAGAGACCGGCCGTCGAAGTCGAGCACCCAGTCGCTGCGCTCACGCTCGATGGGATCGCCGAGCCCGGGGGTCTCGCGGTGCGCGGTGACGCGCACGCCGCTGAGGGTGCCGTCGCGCCGAATGCCCACCAGCATGCGGATGTCGCCGTTGTACCCGTCCGGGGCGGTGACGCCCATCACCACGGCGACGGGCTCGCCCTGGCGTCGCGCGCGGTACACGCGCACCGGCTCGCGGTGGCGGAAGAACTGCGGATCGTTGAGCAGCAGCACATCCTCGTGCAAGGCGTTGTCGTAGTCGCGCGCCGGCAGGACCTGGTGCAGTTGCTCCAGCATCACGCGCCGTTCCTGGGCTGCGATCCGATCACGGGTGAGCGCCTCGATCCAGGCCAGCAGCCCGGTGCCCAGTACCGCGACCAGCCCCAACAGTGCCG
>WVWV01000065.1:17869-60809 GCA_011773845.1 Lysobacterales bacterium
CAACAGTGCCGCGCTGCGCAACATGCGTGCCAGGAGCCGGTTCATTGGCCGTAAATCCGCGGGCGCGTGTAGCGATCGATCAGCGGTGCCGCCATGTTCATGAGCAACACCGCGAACGCCACCCCGTCCGGATAGCCGCCCCAGCGCCGGATGGCGAGCGTGATCAGCCCCACGCCGGCCCCGAACCACAGGCGACCGCGGTTGCTGGCGCAACCGCTGACCGGGTCGGTGGCGATGAAGAAGGCGCCCAGCACCAGGGCGCCGGAAAACACGTGCTGCAGGGGCGCCGGGTTGCTGCCCGGGTCCAGCAGCCAGGCGGGCAGGCTCAGCAGCACGACGCTGCCAACGACCGCCGCCGGCACGTGCCAGGAAATGATCCGCCGGTACAGCAGGTACAGCCCGCCGAGGGCATACCAGTTGGCGATCCACTCCCAGCCCAGGCCGCCAAAATCGCCAAACACGGCCGCCAGCCGGATTTCCGGCACGATCCGTCCACTGTCGATGCCGGTCTTCAGGCTGTCCAGCGGGGTTGCGCCGGAGATGGCATCCCAACCGGCGGGGGCGGCTCCGCCGAGGATGATCCCCAGGGTTTCCAATAGGCCCGGCGCGCCGGGCGCCAGGGGGCGCGGCAGCAGCCACTGGGTCATTTCCTGGGGGAAACTGATCAATACCACCGCGTAGCCGACCATGGCCGGGTTGAATATGTTGTGGCCCAGCCCACCGTACAGGTGCTTGGCGAACACCACCGCGAACAGCATCGCGACCAGGCTGATCCACCAGGGCGCAAGCGGCGGCACGCAGAGCGCGAACAGTACGCCGGTGACCAGCGCTGAGCCATCGGTCAGGAACAGGCGCAGATCCCGCTTGCGCAGCTTCAGCATCAGCCATTCGAAGGCCAGCGCAAAAACGCTCGCGAGCAGGATCTGGACCAGGACCCCCGGACCGAAGTACCAGGTGGCGGCGAAGATGCCGGGAACCAGCGCATACAGCACCTGGCGCATGGTGCCCGCAACCGTCACCGAAGGCGGGATGTGGGGGGCGGCGCCGGTCGCCAGCTGGCGGTTCACGGCCCGGGCTCCGGCTCGCTGTCCGCCGAACGCTTGCGGGCCGCGCGCCCAATGGCCGCCGCCACCTTGCGCTGCCGCGCGGCGTCGTCGCGCAGAGCCCGTTTCTTCTGTGCCATGCGCTCGGCGCGCTCTGCCTGCTGGCGCGCGAGGCGCGCCTCCCGCGTCAGGTAGCGCTCGCGGGCATGGTCCGCGGCCAGTTGCTGGCGCCGCCGCGCTCGCAATTCGCCCTTGCCGTGTCGAAACCACTGCGCCAGCGGGATGTGGCTGGGGCAGACGAAATCGCAGCAGCCGCACTCAATGCAGTCCCGCAAGCCAGAAGCGCCCGCGTCTTCCCACAGGCCATTGCGAATCTGCCAGTGCAGCTGCTGCGGCAGGAGTTGGGCCGGGCAGACCCGGGCGCATTCCCCGCAGCGAATGCAGGGCATCTCCGGCTGAGGTGAGGCGATTTCGTCGTGACACAGAACGAGCACGCAGTTGGTGGCCTTGACCACGGGGTGTGCGTCCGAGTCCAGGCTATAGCCCATCATGGGTCCGCCGATGACCAGTCGCGCGGCGTCGGGAGCGTAGCCACCACAGAACTCGATCAGGTCGGCAATCGGCGTGCCGACCAACGCCAGCACATTGCGCGGTTCGCGCACGCCGCTGCCGGTCACCGTCACGTAGCGCTCCAGCAGGGGCCGATCCTCCAGGATGGCGTCGGCCACCGCCGCTGCGGTCGCCACGTTCTGGCAGAGCAGGCCAATGTCGGACGGATAACCGCCGGACGGGACTTCCTGCCCCGTGAGGACCTGAATCAGCTGTCGTTCGCCGCCTTCCGGGTAGATGGCCGGTACGCAGACCAGGTCGATGGCCGCAGCCCCGGGTTCGGCGATGGCTGCCTCGAGCGCTTCCCGCACTGCGCCCATCTGGTCTTCGATCGCGATCACGGTCCGTTCCGCCCCGATGGCGTGCTGGAGCACGCGGGCGCCGGCGAGGATCTTGCGCGGTTGTTCGCGCATCAGCATCTCGTCGCAGGAAATGAATGGCTCGCACTCGGCGCCATTGAGGATCAAGGTGTGAATGCGGGCCGCCTGGCCGTGGTGCATCTTCCGGTGGGTGGGGAACACGGCGCCGCCGAGGCCCACGATGCCGGCCTGGCAGATGGCTTGCACCAGCTCCGAGCCGGCCAGCGATTGCCAATCGTCGAGCGGCTGGCGCGCGCGCCACTGGTCGGCACCATCGGGGCGGATCACCACGCAGGGACCCGCCAGTCCGGATGGGTGACCGAGCAGGTGTTGGCTTACCGCCTCGACGTGCCCGGAGGTGGGGGCGTGAACGTTTACCCCGCGCTGACACTCGCCATCGCCGATCAGGTCGCCCTTGAGCACCCGTTGGCCCGGCTGCACGCAGGCGGCCACCGTCTCGCCGGCATGCTGTTGCAGGGGTACGGTGAGGCGCGAAGGCAGCGGCGGACGGGCCACCGGCAGGCGGCAGGACTGTTGCTTGTGGTGGCGCAGGCGCAGGCCGCCGTGAAAGTGGTGCAGACGGGTGCCGGCCGCGCGGGTCAGTCGGCGCAGGTCCTGCTTCATGGCCTGCCCCCGGCATGGGCGGTCATCGGGCGTGGCCAGTGCCAGTCCGTGGCGCCGGGTCGGTGCGGCACCATCTCGATGCAATCCACGGGGCAGGGCGGCAGGCACAGGTCGCAGCCGGTGCATTCCGCGGCGATCACCGTGTGCATCTGCTTGGGAGCGCCCACGATGGCGTCCACCGGGCAGGCCTGGATGCACAGGGTGCAGCCGATGCAGATGGCCTCGTCGATGACGGCGACCGACGGGAGCGAGGCTTCCCCGTGCTCCGGGTTCAGGGGTTTCGGCTCGCGTCCCAGCAGGTCGGCGAGTGCCCGTACGCCGGCCTCGCCGCCCGGCGGGCACTGGTTGATATCGGCCTCGCCGCTGGCGATCGCCTCGGCATAGGGCCGGCAGCCCGGGTATCCGCACTGGCCGCATTGGGTCTGCGGCAGCAGCGCATCGATGCGATCGATCACGGGGTCGCCTTGCTGGCGGAACCGGACCGAGGCCCAACCCAGGCCCAGTCCGAACAACAGCCCCAGGGACATCAGCGTGAGGATCGGAATCAGCATGTCAGAGGTTGGCCAGGCCGGTGAACCCCATGAATGCCAGCGCCATCAGGCCGGCCGTCACCAGCCCGATGGGCGCCCCGCGAAAGTGCAGGGGCACATCGGCGAAGGCGACCCGCTCCCGGATCGCGGCAAAGCTGACCAGCACCAGTCCGAAGCCCGCAGCGGCACCAAAGCCATACACGGCGGATTGCAGCAGGTCGTGTTGCTCCTGGATATTCAGCAATGCCACCCCCAGCACGGCGCAATTACTGGTGATCAGCGGCAGGAAGATGCCCAGGATGCGATACAGCAATGGGCTGGTCTTGCGCATGACCATCTCCGTGAGCTGGACCATCGCGGCGATGACGAGAATGAAACCCAGCGTGGACAGGTATTCGATCTGCAGCGGCACGAGCAGGTAGCGGTGCAGCAGGTAGGCCGAGGCCGAGGACAGGGTGAGCACGAAGGCCGTCGCGACCGACATGCCGATGGCCCCGGCCAGCTTGGTGGACACACCCATGAACGGGCACAGGCCGAGAAAGCGCACCAGCACGAAGTTGTTCGCCAGGACCGTGCTGACCAGGATCAACAACTGCTCTTTCATGGCCGGCGCGCCGGGTACCGGTTCAGGTCACCCGCTGGCCGGGTTTCGCGCCGTCGTCAGGGCTCAGGATGAACAGGTCCTCGCCGCCAGGCCCCGCCGCCAGCACCATGCCCTCGGAGACACCGAACCGCATCTTGCGGGGCGCCAGATTGGCCACCATCACCGTCAGGCGCCCCTGCAAGTCGTCCGGTTGGTACGCGGACTTGATGCCGGCAAACACGGTGCGGGTCTCGCCGCCGATGTCCAGCGTGAGCCGCAGCAGCTTGTCCGCGCCCGCGACCGTCTCGGCGGCGGTGATGCGCGCGATCCTGAGGTCGACTTTCATGAAGTCTTCGATGCCGATTTCCTCGGCCAACTCCAGGGCGGGCTGGTCGGTCTCGCCAGCGGGCTTGAGTGATTGGCGCGAATTCTCGATCATGGCTTCCACCTTGCGGGGGTCTATGCGGGTCATCAGCGGTTCGAAGGGACGCACCGCCGTGTCGAGCAGCGGCGTGTCCAGTGCGCTCCACGGGCCCACCTCATGGCCCAGGAAGGCGCCCGCCCGGGCCGCGGTGAACGGGATGGTCGGCGCCAGCAGGGTCACCAGCACCCGGAACAGGTTGATGCCCTGGGTGCAAATGGCCTGCACCCGCGCGGCCTGGTCCGCTTGCTTGATGAGCTGCCACGGCTTGTGTTCGTCGATGTACCGGTTGGCCTCGTCGGCGAGCTGCATGATCTTGCGCACCGCCGCCTGGTAATTGCGGCCCTCGTAGTCGGCCGCGATGTCGGGGCGTGCGTCCAGGAAGCGCTGGTACAGCTCTGGGTCCGGCAGCCGGTCCGAGACCCGGTTGTCGAACTGGCGCTGGATGAAGCCGGCGCAGCGCGCCGCGATGTTCACCAGCTTGCCGACCAGGTCGGAATTCACGCGCGCCACGAAATCGTCGAGGTTGAGGTCGATGTCACCCGTGCCCGGCCCGAGCTTGGCGCCGAAGTAGTAACGCAGGCAGTCGGGTTCGAGGTGGTCGAGGTAGGTGCGGGCCATGATGAAGGTGCCGCGCGACTTGGACATCTTGGTGCCGTCCACGGTCAGGAATCCGTGGGCATAGACCGCGGTCGGCGTTCGGAAGCCGGCACCCATCAGCATCGCCGGCCAGAACAGGGTGTGGAAATACATGATGTCCTTGCCGATGAAGTGGTAGACCTCGGTCTCGGAGTCCGGGCGCCACCAGTCATCGAAATTCAGCCCTTCGGCATCGCAGAATTCCCGGAAACTGCCCAGGTAGCCGATGGGCGCGTCCACCCACACGTAGAAGTACTTGTCCTCCGTGCCCGGAATCCGGAATCCGAAGTAGGGGGCATCGCGGGTGATGTCCCAATCGCGCAGGCCCTCGGTGAACCACTCGCGCATCTTGTTGACCACCTCGGGTTGCATGGTGCCGGAGTTCATCCAGGCCTGCAGGCGCTCTTCGAATGCCCCCAGGCGCACGAAGAAATGCTCCGACTCACGCAGCACCGGAGTGGTGCCGCTGACCGCCGAGCGCGGTTCGTGCAGGTCGGTGGGGGCGTACGTGCCGCCGCAGGCCTCGCAGCTGTCGCCATACTGGTCCGCGGTCCCGCACCTGGGGCAGGTGCCGCGGATGAAGCGGTCGGGCAGGAACATGCCCTCCTGCTCGTCGTAGTACTGGGAGATGGTGCGCTGCTCGACATAGCCGCCCGCCTGCAAGCGCTCGAAGATGGTTTCCACCAGCTCCCTGTTCGCGGCCCCATGGGTCGATGAGTAGTGGTCGTAGCTCAGCCCGAAGTCGCGGAAATCGCGCTGGTGCTCCTCGTTCATCCGTTCGATCAGCGCCTCGGGGCTGACGCCTTGTTGCTGGGCCGAGAGCATGATGGGCGTGCCGTGTGCATCATCCGCCCAGGCGAAGTAGCACTCGTGTCCCTGGGCCCGCTGGAACCGCGCCCAGATGTCGGTCTGGATGTATTCCAGCATGTGGCCGAGGTGAATGGCGCCGTTGGCGTACGGCAGGGCGCTGGTCAGCAGGATCCTTCGTTTGCCTTCAGTCATCACTCGATCATCGGCCCGGGGCACATAACCGTCGATTATCGCACGCCGCCCACTCAAGCTGTAGGCGCGAATGCCTTGAAATCGGGCGCGCTCGGTACCATCCATGGGTTCACGGCGCGGCATTCTTGGCTACAATGAGTCGCGCCTGCCAGTCAGCCACGGAGCGTACCTTTCAGTGACCCAGGTCAACCGCGAGAATATCGAAGCGCTGCTGCGCGGCGTTCCCGACCCGTGCACGGGCACGGACCTGGTCAGCAGCGGCTTCGTGCGTGGCATCGGCGTCGATGGTGACCGGGTCACGGTGGACGTCCGAGTGGGTTACCCCGGCGACGGCGTGCAGGCCGATCTGGAGGCCGCGATTCGCGAGGCCCTGAGCGCCGATGCGGGGATCGCCACGGTGGCCGTCGAATTCAGCTGGAAGGTGGTCCCGCACAAGGTGCAGGGCGACCTCAAGACGCTCGATGGGATCCGCAATGTGCTCGCGGTGGCATCGGGCAAGGGCGGTGTCGGCAAATCGTCCACCGCGGTCAACCTGGCGCTGGCCTTGGCGCGCGAGGGCGCCTCGGTCGGCATCCTCGATGCCGACATTTATGGCCCCAGTATCCCGCGCATGCTGGGCGTTTCCGGCCAGCCGGACACGGACGGCAAGCAGATTGCGCCCAAGCAGGCGCACGGCCTGCAGGTGATGTCCATCGGCTTCCTGGTGCCGGAAGATACCCCCATGATCTGGCGCGGTCCGATGGTGACCTCGGCCCTGCAGCAATTACTGAGCGAAACCCGTTGGCACGACCTGGATTACCTGGTCATCGACCTCCCGCCCGGTACCGGCGATATCCAGCTCACCCTGGCGCAGCGGATTCCGGTGGCGGGCGCGGTGATTGTCACCACGCCCCAGGACATCGCCCTGCTGGATGCGCGCAAGGCGTTGCAGATGTTCCGGAAGGTCGACGTCCCGGTGCTGGGCGTGGTGGAGAACATGAGCACGCACATCTGCAGCCAGTGCGGCCACGAGGAGCCGATTTTCGGCAGCGGGGGCGGCGCGGCCATGGCGCAGGACTACGACATCCCGTTATTGGGACAATTGCCGCTGGCCATCGAGATCCGCGAGTCGCTGGATCGAGGGCGCCCGAGCGTGGTTTCGGCGCCCGATTCCCCGATTGCCGAGGCCTACCTGCAGTTCGCCCGCCGGGTGGCGGGGTGCCTGGCGCAGCAACCTCGGAGCCTGGCCACGGGATTGCCGCCCATCGTGGTACAAAACGCCTGAATCCGGAGGCGGCGCTTGAGCATCAAGTCAGACCGCTGGATACGCCGCATGGCGGTGGAGCAGGGCATGATCGAGCCGTTCGAGCCGGGGCAGGTGCGCAGCTGCGAGGGCGGCGAACAGCGCATTTCCTACGGCACCTCGAGTTACGGCTACGACGTGCGCTGTGCCCGCCATTTCAAGATATTCACCAATATCAACTCCGCGGTGGTCGACCCCAAGCGGTTCGACGAAAACAGCTTCGTGGATTTCCACGGCGACGCGTGCATCATCCCGCCCAACTCGTTCGCGCTGGCGCATACGATTGAATACTTCAGAATCCCCCGCAACGTGCTGACCATCTGTCTCGGCAAGTCGACCTATGCGCGTTGCGGCATCATCGTCAACGTGACCCCGCTGGAGCCCGAGTGGGAGGGGCACGTGACCCTCGAGTTTTCCAACACCACGCCGCTGCCCGCGCGGATCTATGCCAACGAGGGCGTGGCGCAGTTTCTGTTTTTCGAGTCCGACGAGGTCTGCGAGACCTCCTACCGCGATCGCTCCGGCAAGTACCAGGGGCAGCGGGGCGTCACGCTCCCCAAGCCCTGAGCCTGCGGCGCGCGGAGTGGGGTTATCCCGCTCCGAGCAGCCAGCCGACCAGCCGGCCGACGAGGAATGCGAGGGTCGCGGCGGCGCCGCCAGTCAGGAGCGTGCCCAGACCGGAACGCAGGGCAGCGAGGCCGTGGCGAGGCGCTTTCATGGCGCCCACCAGGAAGAACATCAGTCCTGCCAGCCCCCCGCTCAGGGCGAATTGCCGATCGGCAGGCAGCCCGGTCAGCAGCGGCAGCAGCGGGGCGGTGCCCACCACCACGAATGCCGTGAACGTGACCAGCGCGGACCTCCAGGGCGTGACCCGGGACGGCTGCAGGCCGTGCTCCTCCACCATCATGGTGTCGACCCACAGGCGGCGGTCGGCGCTGATGGTGGCCACGATGCGTTCCAGTGTATCGCCCTCGAACCCCTTGCCCCTGAAGATCTGGCGCAGTTCCTCCAGTTCGCCTTCGGGTACCTCCGCGATGTGTTGTTCTTCCGCCTCGCGCACCTGACCGACATGCTGTGCCCGGGTGCGGGCCGCCTCGAAATTGCTGGCCGCCATGCTGAAACCGTCGGCGACCAGGTTGGCGCACCCCAGGGTCACCGCCACCGGCGCGGGGAAGCCGGCACCCACCGCACCGGCCACGATTGCAAAGGTCGTGACGCAGCCGTCGATGGCGCCGAGGACCGCGTCGGGGCGCAGGGGGCCGGCCGGCGGCCGGGCCAGCCGGTGGGCCACGCGGGCCGGCTGGTGGTCCCGCAGCAGTTGGTCGCGATCCTGGTGGCGCATGCCGTCCGCCGCCAAGCAGCGTTCAGCGCAGCGGGGGCTGCTGGATGAGCGTGGCGTAGGTGGAGAACGGCTGGCCGTCGCGGGTCACCTCCAATTCCACCTCGGTGCCGGGTGCGCGTTGCGCGATAACGAGCAGGAAGGCCCGGGCATCGTCGATGCGCTGGCCGTCCAGGGCCAACAGGACGTCGCCCTGACGGATGCCGGCGTTCCATGCCGGCCCGCCCGGCGTCACCTCCCGCACCTGGATGCCCCGCCGGCTCGCGCTGCCGTCGGCTTGCAGGGACAGCGGCAGGTCGCTGAACTGCGCGCCCAGCCAGCCGCGCCGCACCGACCCGTACTCGATGATCTGGTCCATGACGTTGCTGGCCAGGCTGATGGGAATGGCAAAGCCGATGTTCTGCCCGCCCAGAGCGCGGCCCAGATTGCGGGTATTGATGCCGATGACCTCGCCGCGCGCGTTGACCAGGGCCCCACCGCTGTTGCCGGCGTTGATGGCCGCGTCGGTCTGGATGAAATCCTCGTACAGCACCGAGCGCAGATCGTTGCGGCCGGTGGCGCTGACGATGCCCATGGTGACCGTGTGGCTCAGGCCGAGGGCGTTGCCGATGGCCAGCACCACGTCGCCGACGCGGATTGCCACGTCGCGCGCCAGGGGGGCGGCAGGCAGGCCCTCCAGGTCGATCTTGAGCACGGCCAGGTCGGTTTCGGGGTCCGAACCGACCACCTCGGCCGCCGCGAAGCGGCCATCCCACAGTGCCACCTGGATGTTCTGGACGCGGCTGACCACGTGATAGTTGGTGAGAATGTACCCGTCCGGACTGACCAGGACGCCGGAGCCCATGTCCTGGCGCGACCGGGCGAGGTAGGGCCGGCCAAGGATGCGCTGCAACGGCGGGCTGACCTCCTGGATCTCGACGACCTGGGTGTAGATGCTCACTACCGAGGGGGCCGCCCGGTCGACGGCATCGGCATAGGTGTGGGGCGCCGTGACGCCTGCTCCCCCGGCTGCGACGGGCTCTCCGGCCAGGCGGTCGCGCAGGCTGGGCCACAGGAACAGGAGCACGAAGGCCAGCGCCAGCCCGGCGATCACGTAGCGGGCCAGAAAGCCGAAGAATTCGATGAGCTTGCTCAATGTTCGGGGGTCGGAATGGTCTCGGGGCACGGGGTCCACGTGACGTGGAAGTCGCCCCTATTCTAACCGAAACGCGGTCTCCCGGCGTCGCCGCAAGCGGCGCCGGCGATTGTCGCGAGCGGTGTGTTTCGGATAAAATTGCCGGCTGAATCGTGCGCGTCCCGGGGCGAGCCCGCAGTTGCGGGCGTGCGTGGCGAACACGCACTGCCCGGGGCTGTAAAACAGGGCTTGAATCCCCGCGTCGCGATCCCTAGGTCAGAGTGCGTAATCGTCACAAATCCCCTTCGAAAGCGGGTCTGCGAACAACCTGTCAACTGGAGCTGAGCCATGTCATCCGATGGCGTGAACAAGGAACGACGCCGCTTTCTCGTTGCCGCCACTTCCGTGGTCGGCGCCGTTGGCGCCGGTCTGGCGGCCGTCCCATTCATCAAGTCGTGGACACCCAGCGCCAAGGCGCAGGCGGTCGGTGCCCCGGTGGAAGTCGATGTCAGCAAGATGGAGTCCGGTCAGCTGCTCAAGGTGCAGTGGCGCGGCCAGACCATCGGCATCCTGCGACGCACCCCCGACATGCTGGCGGACCTGCCCCGCCTGGACCCCGAATTGCGGGACCCCGATTCGCTGGACTCCATCCAGCCCAAATACGTGGCCAACGAGTCGCGGGCCTTGCGCCCGGAATTCCTGGTGGTGAACATGCATTGCACGCACCTCGGCTGCGTGCCGCAGATGATTCCCCAGGTTGGCCCGCAGCCGTTCGACGAGAACTGGCGGGGCGGATTCTACTGTCCCTGCCACAAGTCGAAGTTCGACGTCGCGGGGCGCGTGTACAAGGCAGTGCCGGCGCCCACCAACCTGACCGTGCCGCCGTACAGCTACCTGGATGACCAGACGCTGATCATCGGCGTGAACCCGGAGGACACAGCCTGATGGGTAAGCCAGCCAGCACCCTGGCGAAGCATGCGGATGCCTTGCTGAACTGGGTCGACGAGCGCCTGCCGGTGCTCGAGTTCTGGGATGCGCACCTCGCCAAGTACTACGCGCCCAAGAACTTCAATTTCTGGTACTACATGGGCTCGCTGGCGCTGCTGGTGCTGGTGATCCAGATCGTTACCGGCATCTTTCTGACCATGCACTACAAGCCTTCCGCCGCGGAAGCCTTCGCCTCGGTGGAATACATCATGCGCGACGTCCCCTGGGGTTGGCTGATCCGCTACATGCATTCCACCGGCGCCTCGTTCTTCTTCATCCTGGTCTACCTGCACATGTTTCGCAGCCTTCTGTACGGTTCGCATCGCAAGCCGCGAGAGCTGCTGTGGATCTTCGGCATGCTGATCTACCTGCTGCTGATGGCCGAGGCGTTCTTCGGCTACGTGCTGCCCTGGGGCCAGATGTCGTACTGGGGGGCGCAGGTCATCATCAACCTGTTCGGCGCCATTCCGAAGATCGGCGAGCCGCTCACCGAGTGGATCCGCGGCGATTACTTCATCTCCGACGCCACCCTGAACCGCTTTTTCGCGCTGCATGTCGTCGCCGTGCCGATTGCCCTGTTGGGGCTGGTCGTGCTGCACATCGCGGCCCTGCACCAGACCGGGTCCAACAATCCGGACGGCATCGAGATCAAGCAAAACAAGGACGAACAGGGCGTGCCGCGGGACGGCATTCCCTTCCATCCCTACTACACCGTCAAGGATATTTTCGGCGCCGCCATGTTCCTGCTGTTGTTTGCATTCGTGATTTTCTTCTGGCCGGATGCCGGTGGCCTGTTCCTGGAACACGACAACTTTGCACCGGCCGACCCCCTGGTGACACCGGAGCACATCAAGCCGGTCTGGTACTTCACGCCCTTCTACGCAATCCTCAAGGCGGTGCCGGACAAGCTGATGGGCGTCATCCTGATGGGCTGCTCGGTGGTGGTGCTGTTCTTCCTGCCGTGGCTCGACCGGTCGCCGGTGAAATCGATCCGCTACAAGGGCGCCTGGTACAAGATCCTGGTGTTCGCGTTCGCCATTGCGTTCATCCGCCTGGGCATGCTGGGCATGGCGGAGGGCACGCCGGCGCAGACCTGGGAGATGCGCGTGTGGACGTTCGTATACTTCGCGTTCTTCGTGCTGCTGTTCTTCCTGAGCAAAGGCGGCAAGACCAAGCCGGTTCCCGACCGGGTGCGGCACTGATGGGCCCCCGCAGCTTCCGGGTGTCCGTCGCGTTGGCCCTGCAGGTGCTGCTGGCCATGCCAGCGCTGGCGGTCGGGCCGGCGCAGCTGGAGCCGTCGGGCGTGAACATCAGCGATACCGCGGCGCTGCAGCGCGGTGCCCGCCTGTTCGTCAACTATTGCCTGTCCTGCCACAGCGCCGACTACATGCGCTACAACCGGCTCGCCGAAGATCTCGACCTCGGTGAGGAACTGGTGATGGACAACCTGGTATTCCGGGACGCCAAGATCGGCGAAACGATGAGCATCGCGATGGACCCGGAAGACGCGGACGCCTGGTTCGGCAAGGCCCCACCCGATCTTTCACTGGTCGGTCGGGCGCGTGGCCCCGATTGGCTGTATGCCTTCCTGCGCTCGTTCTACCAGGATGATGCGGGCGGCTGGAACAACACCGTCCTGCCGAATGCGGCCATGCCCCACGTGATGTGGCCGTTGCAGGGAATCGCCCGGCCGGTCTATGCGACACACCGGGTCGGCGAGCGCGAGGTGCAGGTCATCGAGAAGCTCGAGCTCGCCTCGCCCGGCAGCATGACGCCCGAGGAATACGACGGCGCCGTCCGCGACCTGGCGACTTTTCTGGTGTATCTGAGCGAGCCCGCACAGCTCAAACGCAAGAGCATTGGCATCTGGGTGCTCCTGTTTCTGGCCGTGCTGGTCCTGCTGACCTATTTGCTGAAGGCGGAGTACTGGCGCGACGTGCACTGAGTGCGGCCGCGCATCGATTCACAGGAGACCGAAACGTGTCGATCACAGTCAGAGGGCGTTCCACCATGGCGTTATACTCATCCGCGCAAAGCATCGAGTGCCATCGGGTTCGATTCGTGCTGGCTGAGAAAGGCATCAACGTCGAGATCGTGGACGTCGATTCCGACCCCTCGGCAGTGGAGGATCTCGCGGAACTGAACCCCTACAACGAGACCCCCACGCTGGTCGACCGCGACCTGCTGCTGTACGACGCCGGCGTGATCAACGAGTACCTCGACGAGCGCTATCCCCACCCGCCCCTGATGCCGGTTGATCCGGTGTCCCGGGCCCAGCTGCGACTGGCGCATCACCGCATCCTGCGCGACTGGTATCCGCTGGCGCACCAGATCGAAAAAGCGACCCCCCGCAAGATCGACAAACCCCGCAAGCAGCTGGCGGAGGGCATCATTGCCGCGGATGAGTTGTTCAAGGGTTCGCCCTTCCTGCTGAGCGACGAACTGACCCTGGTCGACTGCACCCTGGCGCCGCTGTTCTGGCGCCTGCCGGCCTACGGCATCAAGCTCGGCAAGTCCGCCACGGCCGTGCAGGCCTACATTCAGCGCGTGATTTCGCGCAAATCCTTCAAGGCGAGCCTCACCAGCGCTGAGCGCGAACTGATCCTCAACGCCACCTGAGCCATGGGGGACGCGCGAGCCGAATTGACACCCAGCAAGCCCTACCTGCTGCGGGCATTGCACGAATGGCTGGTCGACAACGGGCTGTCACCGCACCTCATCGTCAACGCCCGGCATGCGGGCGTGGTGATTCCGGAGGATGCGGTCAAGGACGGCAAGCTGGTGCTCAACATTGCGCCGCGCGCCGTGCGGGGGCTGGCGCTCGAAAACCACGCGGTCAGTTTCCAGGCGCGGTTCTCGGGCCGGCCTTTTGCGATCCACCTGCCGATGGATGCGATCCTGGCCATCTACGCACGCGAGAACGGCCAGGGCATGATGTTCGCGGGCGAGGAGGCGGCGGACGCCGAGGAGGCCGCGTCCGGCCCGCCGGCGGACGAGTCGGGGCCCGCCCCGCGGGGTGGGCCGCATCTGAAGGTGATCAAGTGAGCAGCATGCGCCGGGTCGGCCTCAGCGTCGGGGCCGGCGTAAAAGCACGCTGACCGCACCCGTGCCGCCGTGCGAGGGCCGGCAGGAAGCGAACGCAACCACCGCCGGGTGACGGCTGAGCAGCCTCTGGGTCAGGGCTTTCAGCTTGGGCTTGCCGGCCGAGCGCAGGCCCTTGCCATGCACGACCCGCACGCAGCCGATGCCACGCTGTAGCGCGTGATCAATGAATTCCAGCAACGAGGCGCTGGCTGCCGCCTCGTTCATGTGGTGGAGGTCGAGCGAGTCGCGGATGCTGTAGCGGCCGCGGCGCAGGCGCTCCAGGTAACGCCGCTGAAAGCCGGGGCGCAGGAACAGCAGTTCCTCGCCGGTTTCGTAGGCTGCCGGGTCATCGGGGGTCTGCAACAGCTCGGACACGACGGCGCGCTCGTCGCGCTGCCGCTGCGCCGGCTCGGGGGGCGGGGGCGGTGGGCGCGAGCGGGTGCGGCGGGCATGCCGCAAGCGCCGCACGCCTTCCATCTCGCGTTGGAAGAGGCTTTCTTCCTCGGCGGGTTTTTTCCGGTCTTCGTCCAAACCCCCGGCTCCGGTCCGTTTCCGATCACAGCCGAAGCCCGTACAATAGCACTTCTTGCGAGTGATTCCCGCCGACCCGTTACGGGCAGATTCGATGAGTTCCAGGCCGCAGGCATGCATTTTCTGATCAGCAACGACGATGGACTGGACGCTGCCGGCATCACCGTGCTGGCGGAGCGCATGGCACAGCTCGGCACGGTCACCCTCGTGGCGCCCGATCGCGACCGCAGCGGTGCCAGCAATTCGCTGACCCTGGACTCGCCGGTGCGCATCCGGGAAGTCGCGCCCCGCACCTTCAGGGTTTCGGGCACGCCGACCGATTGCGTGCACATCGCGCTCACCGGTTTGCTCGAGGAGGACCCCGACATGGTGCTCTCCGGCATCAATGCCGGCGCCAACCTCGGTGACGACGTGATCTACTCGGGCACGGTCGCGGCGGCCATGGAGGGCAGGTTCCTCGGCCTGCCGGCGATCGCGCTGTCGCTGGTTTACGAGAACCGTCCGCAGCACTACGCCACCGCCGCCGAGGCGGCGGCCCGTCTGGTCGAGCAGTTACGCCGCGACCCGCTGCCCGCAGACACCATTCTCAACGTGAATGTGCCCGACCGTCGCTGGCGGGATATTCGTGGGTTCGAGGTCACCCGCCTCGGCCACCGCCACCGGGCCGAGGCCACCATCAAGATGGAGGATCCGCGCGGCCGTCCGATGTACTGGATCGGGCCGGCGGGCGGGGAGCAGGATGCCGGACCCGGCACGGATTTCGATGCCATCAAGCGCGGATTCATATCGGTGACGCCCATCCACGTCGATCTCACCCGCTACCAGGCGCTGGACCAGGTGGCGGGGTGGATCGGCGATATTTCCACGTGCCCGCCGGCGCAGACCGGGGAGCTGGAATGATCCACAAGCGCCGCATTGGAGGCGACAACCGCGGCATCGGCATGACCTCGCCCGGCACCCGCGAGCGTCTGGTCCAGCGCTTGCGGGAGCATGGCATCGCCGACGAGCGGGTCCTGAAGGCCATACTGCAGGTGCCGCGGCATGAGTTCGTGGACGAGGCATTGTCCAGCCGCGCCTACGAAGACACCGCCCTGCCCATTGGCCTCGGGCAGACCATTTCCCAGCCCTGGATCGTGGCCCGCATGACCGAGGCGGTCATGGACGGCGGCCAGCCGCAAAAAGTGCTGGAAGTGGGCACTGGCTCGGGATACCAGGCCGCCATTTTGGCGCAGCTGGTGCCCGAGGTGTTTACCGTGGAGCGGATCAAGGAGTTGCTCAGACTGGCGCGCCGGCGTTTTCACCGCCTGGCGATGCACAACATTCATGCCCGGCATGCGGACGGCCACCTTGGCTGGATGAGCCAGGCGCCATTCGACGGCATCGTCGTCACGGCGGCCTCGCGCAGCGTGCCGGAAGACTTGCTGGAACAGCTGCGCGTGGGTGGCCTGCTGGTCATGCCACTCGAGGAGCGGGGTGGCGGCCAGCGGCTGCTGGCCATCCGCCGCACCGAGCAGGGCTACGAGCGCACCGACCTGGGTGGCGTGATCTTCGTGCCCCTGCTGAGCGGGTTGGAGTAGCAGGCCGGGCGGCGATGTTCCGCAGGCTCTACGATCGTACGCTGGCGTGGTCGGCACATCGCCGCGCACCCGCGATCCTCGCGGTGGTGAGCGCAGCGGAATCGGCGGTATTCCCGATTCCCCCGGACGTCATGCTGGCGCCCATGTGCCTGGCCCGGCCGCAGCGCGCGTGGGATTTTGCCGCGCTGTGCACCGTCAGTTCGGTGCTCGGCGGCATGCTGGGCTACCTCATTGGTCGGCTGGCCTTTGCGTGGCTGGAGCCGTGGCTGATGTCATCGGCGTATGCGGGTGCCTTCGAGGCGGCCGTGGCCGGTTTCGAGCGTCACGGGTTCTGGTACATCCTGCTGGCTGGTTTCACGCCCATTCCATACAAGGTGTTCACGGTCAGCGCCGGGGTGGTCGGCATGCCTGTACTGCCGTTTTTGGCGGGTTCGCTGGTCGGCAGGGGCGCGCGGTTCGGTCTGGTTGCGGGCCTGATCCGGCTGGGCGGCGAGAGGCTGGCACGCAACCTGCGGCGCTGGGTCGATCTGCTCGGTTGGCTGGTGCTGCTGGCGGCGTTGTTGGTGTTCGTGGTTTTGTGGTTTGGCGGTAACGGCGCATGAGATGGCTGCTGCCGGCATTCGCCTGTCTGCTGCTGGTTGCCTGCTCGACACCGCCAGCGCCCGTGGTCGACCGCTCGCAGGATCGCCATCGCGGACAGCTGACCAGCGCGGGCAAGTATCGTGTCCGAAGTGGCGATACGCTGTATGCCATCGCCTTCAGTTACGGGCTCGACTACCGGGACGTGGCCCGCTGGAACGGCATCCGCCCGCCCTACACCATTTTTCCTGGCCAGGAACTGGCGCTGAAGCCGCCCCCGCGCACCACCGCGGCCGCCGCGCCTGCCGCGACCCCGAAACCCGCGGCATCATCCCCCGCCACCCGACCGCGCAGCGCGGACCGCACGGCCGAGCCGGTGCCGGCGGTTCCGGCCGCGACGGCCCTGCAGTGGCAATGGCCGACCGAGGGGCGGATCGTACGCAGCTTCAAGGACAATGACCCGGCGCGCAATGGGCTCGAGATCGGCGGACGGGTCGGCCAGCCCGTCCTGGCGTCCGCCGGCGGCGTGGTGGTTTACAGTGGCAACGGCCTGTTGGGCTACGGGGAGTTGATCATCATCAAGCATGACCAGCGGATGCTGACGGCGTACGCCCACAACCGTGTACGCCTGGTCCAGGAAGGGGCCCAGGTCCGCGGCGGTCAGAAGATCGCGGAAATGGGACGCAACGAAGCCAACCAGTCGCTGCTGCATTTCGAAATCCGCCGGGATGGCCGGCCGGTCAATCCCCTCGCTTTCCTACCAAATAAGTAAATAAATACACGAATAAAAATACATATATATTGTATTTAGACCCTACCCTGTAGTGCTCAGTCCCAAAAGAGGTTGTGACAGTCAGTTTCTTTTATGATAGCGTTGTTGGTCCGCGCTGCGTTATCGCGTTCAGGAATTGTGGTTCGGTAGTACTGGCGTAGGCATGGAGCCTCGGCTGAATTCAGCCGCACCGGTAGCGGGAGGGAGCATGACCGCACGAAACGCATCAGGCCGGCAGGCCGCCCAGGGGGAGGAACGGGTGGATTCCGCTCGTCTCAAGGTCCTACCGCGGCAGAAATCCACTACGGAAAAGCGCCCCGTGCACCGGGGCGACGTCACGCGCATGTATCTCAGCGAAATCGGCCGCTCGGCGCTGCTCGAGCCGGCCGAGGAGATTGCGCTCTCCCGGGCCGCGCAGGCGGGATGCAGCGCCAGCCGGCAGCGCATGATCGAATCCAATCTGCGACTGGTGGTCAAGGTCGCCCGCTCGTATATCAATCGCGGGCTGCCGTTGCTCGACCTCATCGAGGAGGGCAATCTGGGCTTGATCCGCGCGGTGGAGAAATTCGACCCGGAGCGTGGCTGCAGGTTCTCGACCTACGCCACGTGGTGGATTCGCCAGTCGGTCGAGCGGGCACTGATGAACCAGTGTCGCACCGTGCGCCTGCCGATCCATGTCATTCGCGAGTTGACCAGCTACCTGCGGACCTCGCGCGAACTGGAGCAGCAACTGGGGCGCAAGCCCAACGCGGAGGAAGTCGCCGCACGGCTGGAGAAGCCGGTGCAGGCCGTCCACACGCTGTTCGAGCTGAACGAACCGACCGCATCGGCGGACGAGCCGTTCGGCTCCGGCTCAGAGCGGCCGCTGATGGAGATGCTGGTGGACGACCAGGCGCGGGACCCGGAGTCGGAATACGCCGATCGGGCCGCGGAGCGCTTGCTCGGACACTGGCTCGACCTGCTGCCCGACCAGCAACGCCTGGTCGTCGAGCACCGCTTCGGTCTGCACGGCAAGGGGCGTCGCACCCTGGAAGAGGTGGGCGAGCTGCTGGGGGTCACCCGCGAACGGGTACGGCAGGTTCAGCTCGCGGCGCTGGTCAGCCTGCGCGAGATATCCCGTCGCGAAGGCGTTTCGGAGATGCCATTCATCGACTGACGGCCCGCTCGCCACTCACAGCGGCATCAGGGCGGCGACCACCTCGCGGCCTTCGGATACCAACACATTGAATGTCCGGCAGGCGGCCGCGGTGGTCATCACCTCGAGCCCGATGCCACGCTGGTAGATTTCGACCATGAGCCGCGGCGCAAGCATCACCTGCTTCCGGCCAGTTCCCAACAGCACGATTTCGGGCCGCAGGTCAAACAGCTGCTCCAGGTGGGGCAGTTCCAGTTCCGCCATGGTGCGCGGCGGCCAGTCGGCGAGCAGCGAGGTGGGGCCGATGGCCAGCGGGGCCGGGTGGATCGCGTCGGCAATTCTCACGCCCGTGGCGTCCACGGAGCGGATGTAGTGGTGGCTGCCGGGGCGTTCGAGGGTCAGTTCCATGCGATCAGCGCTCCGGCAGCTCGAGCACGGGCTTGCGCGGATTGCGGCGAAAAAAAGACGCGACCTGGCCGATGCGGTGCACCAGCCGGGCGCGGGTCGCGAGCTCGATTTCCCGGGTGTAGGCGCGCCGGCGCTCACGGTCGACCCGCAGTTTGACCTTGATCAGCTCGTGGTGGTCCAGCGCCCGCTCGATTTCCGCCATCACGGTGTTCGAGAGGCCCTTCTCACCCACCATCACGACCGGATTGATATGATGGGTCAACCCGCGCAGATAGCGCAGCTGTGAGGGGCTCAGTTCCATGCACGTGTCCGGATACGGCCAGGGGTTCAATGTTAGCACGCACCCGGCAGGGCATAGCCCGTGGTGAAGTCGCGGAGCAAGAGCAGCAAGCGCTGGCTGGCGGAACATTTCGATGATCCATTCGTCAAACAGGCCCAGCGTGAGGGCTGGCGCTCGCGAGCGGTCTTCAAGCTGCTGGAACTGGACGAGCGCTATGGCCTGTTGCGCCCGGGCCATTGCGTCGTCGACCTGGGCGCGGCGCCCGGTGGGTGGTCACAGCTCGCGCGCCGGCGGGTGGGTCCGGATGGCCGGGTATTGGCACTCGACCTGCTCGAGATCGAGGACATTCCGGGCGTGGAAACGGTGGTCGGCGACTTTACCGATGACGAGCCGCTGGCGCGGCTCGAGGCGCTGCTGGGATCGCGGCCGGTCGATCTTGTGTTGAGCGACATGGCCCCCAATATGAGTGGGATGAGCGCCGTGGATCAGCCCCGCGCCATGTACCTGGCGGAACTGGCGCTGGCATTCGCGAAGCAGTGGCTGAAGCCGGGCGGTGACCTGGTGGTGAAGGCATTTCAGGGCGAAGGCTTCGATGCGTTCGTGCGTGGTTGCCGGGATGCTTTCCAGACCGTGGCGATCCGCAAACCCGCGGCCTCGCGTCCCCGCAGCCGCGAAGTCTACGTGCTGGGACGGGGACGCAAGCTGCAGTAACATGAACACTGGAATTGAGGCACATTGGCCGACATGGCAGGAAACAGAGACGACAAACCCGTGAACGACCTGGTCAAGAATCTGCTGACCTGGGCCATTATCGCCGCGGTCCTGCTGTCGATTTTCAATCACTACGCCACCGTCGGCGGGGCGCCCGACAGCCTGACCTATTCTGAATTCCTTGACAACGTGCGCAACGGTACCGTCACCCAAGTGCACATCCAGAGCAGCCTCAACGGCAACCAGATCACCGGGCGCAGCGCGAACGGCAAGGACTTCAGCACCTTCGGGCCACCCGACCCCAAGCTGGTCGACGAACTGGTCGAGAACGAGGTCGAGATCACCGCCGAGCCTCCTGCCGAGCGCTCGGTGTTGCTGGAGCTGATTCTGAACGTGACGCCGGTGCTGTTGCTGATCGGCCTGTGGGTCTATTTCATGCGGCAGATGCAGGGCGGTGCCGGCGGCCGCGGCGCGATGTCCTTTGGCAAGAGCCGCGCCAAGCTGCAGGGCGAGGACCAGGTCAACGTCACCTTCGCGGACGTCGCCGGGGTCGAGGAGGCCAAGGAAGAGGTTGCCGAGTTGGTCGAATTTCTGCGCAACCCGGGCAAATTCCAGAAACTGGGTGGCCACATTCCGCGCGGGGTGCTGATGGTCGGCTCGCCCGGCACCGGCAAGACCCTGCTCGCGCGCGCCATCGCCGGCGAGGCGAAGGTGCCGTTCTTCTCCATTTCCGGCTCCGATTTCGTGGAGATGTTTGTGGGCGTCGGCGCGTCGCGGGTCCGCGACATGTTCGACCAGGCCAAGAAACATGCGCCCTGCATCATATTCATCGACGAAATCGATGCCGTCGGCCGCCACCGCGGTGCCGGCCTGGGCGGTGGTCACGACGAACGGGAGCAAACCCTCAACCAACTGCTGGTGGAGATGGATGGCTTCGAGGGCGGCGAGGGCGTGATCGTCATCGCGGCCACCAACCGTCCCGACGTGCTCGATCCGGCGCTGCTGCGGCCGGGCCGGTTCGACCGCCAGGTCGTCGTGCCCTTGCCGGACGTTCGCGGCCGCGAGGCCATTCTCAAGGTGCACATGCGCAAGGTGCCGTTGGCGGACGACGTCAACCCGCACATCATCGCACGCGGAACGCCGGGGTTCTCGGGGGCAGACCTGGCCAACCTGGTGAACGAAGCGGCGCTGTTCGCGGCCCGGGAAAACGCCCGCCAGGTGAGCATGGACCACCTCGATCGCGCCAAGGACAAGATCATGATGGGCACCGAGCGTCGCTCGATGGTGATGTCCGAGAAGGAGAAGCGGTTGACGGCCTACCACGAGGCCGGCCATGCCATCGTCGGCCGCCTGGTGCCGGAACACGACCCGGTGTACAAGGTCACCATCATTCCGCGCGGCCGCGCGCTGGGCGTCACCATGTTCCTGCCCGAGCAGGATCGTTACAGCATCTCGCGGAAACAACTGACCAGCCAGCTGGCCAGCCTGTTCGGGGGCCGCGTCGCCGAGCAACTGGTGTTCGGTGAGGACAACGTCACCACCGGCGCCGCCAACGACATCGAGCGCGCCACGCAAATCGCGCGCAACATGGTGACCCGCTGGGGTCTGACCGAGGCGCTCGGACCGCTGGCTTATTCCGAAGACGAGGACGAAGTGTTCCTTGGCCGCGCGGTGACGCAGCACAAGCACATGTCCGACGACACGGCGCGCCGCATCGACGAGGAGGTGCGTGAAATTATCAACGCCGCCCACGACCACGCGCTTCAACTGCTGACCGAGAATCGCGACACGCTGGAACTGATGGCGCAGGCCCTCATCCGGTATGAGACCATCGACTCGGGCCAGATCGACCAGATCATGGCGGGCCAGGAGCCTGATCCGCCGGAAGGCTGGAGCGACGGCGAGACCGCCGGTGCGGAGCCCGGCCCGGCCGAAGCCGAGGCCGGAGAAGAGGGTTCCAGCCCGATCGGCGGCCCAGCCTCGCAGCACTGAGCCGGAGCGGGCCGGCGGCGAGCACGGTCGCTCGACCATCCGGCCCGCGCCGCAACGCATTCACCCGCATGCCTGAGTCCGCCCCAACCCTGGACTGTGGCGGCCGTCCCCTGGTGCTGGACCGGCCCCGGATCATGGGCGTGCTCAATGTCACGCCGGACTCCTTCTCCGACGGCGGCGCATGGCTGACCCCCAAGCAGGCCTTGATGCATGCGCATCACATGGCCGCTGCCGGTGCCGACCTGGTCGACGTCGGGGGGGAGTCGACCCGCCCGGGGGCGGATGCGGTTTCCGAGCAGGAAGAGCTGGATCGCGTGATACCCGTGATCGAGTTGCTGCACCGCGAGCTGCGCCTGCCGATATCGATCGACACCAGCAAGGCCGCCGTCATGCGCGCGGCGGCCGCGGCCGGTGCGGGGCTGATCAACGATGTCTATGCCCTGCGGCGCGAGGGCGCGCTGGAAGCGGCCGCGGGCCTGGGCCTGCCGGTTTGTATCATGCACATGCAGGGTGAGCCCGGCACCATGCAGGCGAGCCCGGCCTACACCGACGTGGTGGGTGAAGTCGAAGCTTTCCTGCTGCAGCGCGCAGGCGAGTGCGAGCAGGCCGGCATCCGGCGCGGCGCGATCGTGCTGGACCCGGGTTTTGGCTTCGGTAAGACCCTGCAGCACAACCTGGCGCTGCTGAGGGAACTGCCCGCCCTGTGTGCCCACGGTTACCCGGTACTGGCCGGCCTGTCGCGCAAGTCCATGCTGGGCGAGCTGACCGGGCGCGAGGTGGGGGAACGCTGCGCGGGCTCGGTGGCGCTGGCACTGCTGGCCGTGCTGGGCGGGGCGGCCATGGTGCGGGTCCACGACGTGGCCGAGACGCGCGATGCACTGAAGGTGCTGGACGCGGTTTGGCCCGGCCGCGGCCGGCTGGAGTAAAATCAGGCCATGAGCAGACGGTATTTCGGAACCGATGGTGTCCGCGGCCGCGTTGGCGATGCGCCGATCACCGCGGATTTCATCCTGCGCCTCGGGCGGGCCGCGGGCGTGGTGCTCGCGGATGGCGACGACCGCGCCGTGGTCATCGGCAAGGACACCCGCGTCTCCGGCTACATGTTCGAATCCGCACTCGAGGCCGGCCTGGCCGCGGCCGGCGCCAATGTCGCGTTGCTGGGCCCCATGCCGACGCCCGCGGTGGCGTATCTCACGCGCACGCTGTACGCCTGCGCGGGGATCGTGATTTCGGCCTCGCACAACCCGTTCTACGACAACGGGGTCAAGTTTTTCTCGGCCGAGGGCGAAAAGCTGCCCGACGAGGTCGAACGGGCCATCGAGGCGGAGCTCGAACAACCCTTCGTGACCGTTGACTCCGAGCACATGGGTCGCGCGGAGCGCATCGAGGATGCGGCCGGCCGCTATATCGAGTTCTGCAAGGGCACGTTGCCATTCGGCACCCTGTTTCGGGATCTGCAGTTGGTGGTCGACTGCGCCAACGGCTCCACCTACCGGGTCGGCCCGGAAGTGCTGCGCGAGCTGGGGGCGCGCATCGAGGTGATCGGCAACCAGCCGAACGGACTGAACATCAATGACGATTGTGGCTCCACCCATCCCGGCGGGCTGCAGCAGGCGGTGGTGGAGCGCGGCGCGGATGCGGGCATCGCGTTCGATGGCGACGGCGACCGCGTGATCATGGTCGACGCCGCCGGTGAGCTGGTGGACGGTGACGACATGCTGTTCATCATCGCGCGCGCCCGGCAGCAGGCCGGGCAGCTCAGTGGCGGCGTGGTCGGCACCGTCATGTCAAACCTGGGCCTCGAAATGGCCCTCCGACAGCAGGACATCCCGTTCCGGCGCGCGCCGGTCGGCGATCGCTACATCCACCAGGCGCTCGTGGAGAGTGGCTGGAAGCTCGGTGGCGAGACCTCGGGCCACATCCTGTGCCTGGACCGCACCAGCACCGGCGACGGTATCGTCAGTGCCCTGCAGGTGCTGGAGGTCATGACCCAGACCGGTGCCAGCCTCGCCGAGTTGCGCCAGGCAGTGCATAAATTTCCCCAGACCATGGTGAACGTTCCCGTCGCGCCGGGCGGCGGCCAGGACCTGGAAACCTCGGAGCGCATCCAGGCGGCCAGGCGCTCGGTGGAAGCCGAGCTGGACGGGCGCGGACGGGTGATCCTCAGGCCCTCGGGGACCGAGCCGCTGGTGCGCGTGACCCTCGAGGGTGAGGATGCGAGCCAGATCGAGCGCCTGGCGCAGGAACTGGCCGCAGTGGTGCAGGAGGAGTTGTCCGGCTGAGCCGCGTGCCGGCGGGTCGCCACTCAGGCCGGGTGCAGCCCGGGCCTCATTCGATCACCCCCAGCTCACGTCCCACCCGCGTGAAGGCCTCCACGGCGCGGTCGAGGTGATGCCGCCGGTGGGCGGCGGAGAGCTGGACGCGAATGCGCGCCTCGCCCGCGGGCACCACCGGAAAGAAAAAGCCGATCACGTAGATGCCTTCCTGCAACAGGCGGGCCGCGAAGCGCTGGGCCAGCGGCGCGTCGTACAGCATCACCGGTACGATGGGGTGGATGCCGGGCTTGATGTCGAAACCGGCTGTGGTCATCTGCTCGCGAAAATAGCGGGTGTTTGCCTCCAGGCGGTCCTTGAGCTCCGTGGTGCTGGCGAGCATGCCGAACACGCGGATGGCCGCGGCGACCAGCGGCGGGGGCAGGGTGTTGGAAAACAGGTAAGGCCGCGAGCGCTGGCGCAACAGGTCGATAATGGCCTGGCGGCCGGTGGTGAAACCGCCGGAGCCACCGCCCAGCGCCTTGCCGAGGGTGGAGGTGAAGATGTCGACCCGCTGCATGACGCCGTGGTGCTCCGCCGATCCGCGCCCCCCGGGTCCGAGAAAACCGGTGGCGTGGCTGTCGTCCACCATCACCAGCGCATCGTATCGCTCGGCGAGCCGGGTGATCTCGTCGAGCCTGGCGATGAAACCGTCCATGCTGAATACGCCGTCGGTGGCGATCAGCCGCGTGCGGCAGTCCTGCGTCTGCTGCAGGGCGTGCTCGAGCGCGGCCATGTCGCTGTTCGGGTAGCGGTGCCGCTGGGCCTTGCACAGGCGGATGCCGTCAATGATGGAGGCATGGTTGAGCGCGTCGGAGATGACGGCATCCTCGGGGCCCAGGATGGTCTCGAACAGCCCGCCGTTGGCATCGAAGCAGGAGGTGTACAGAATGGTGTCGTCGGTGCCGAAAAACCCGGCGATGGTCTGTTCCAGCTGCTTGTGCAAATCCTGCGTGCCGCAAATGAAGCGCACCGACGCCAGTCCGAAACCGTGGTCGTCCAGCGCCCGGTGCGCCGCGGCGATCACGTCCGGGTGGTCGGCGAGGCCCAGGTAATTGTTGGCGCAGAAATTCAGGACCTCCTGGCCATCCGCCACGCGGATTTCCACGCCCTGGGGCGAAGTGATGATCCGCTCGTCCTTGTACAGCCCCGCGCTGCGGATCTCCGCCAGGGTGTCATTGAAGCGCTCCAGCTCATGCATCGTGCGCCGCATCCCCGATGTGCCCGGTCCAGTCGCAGACCACCTTGCCGCATTGGCCCTTCGCCATGAGGCGGAACCCCTCCTCGAATTCGTCGATGGGGATGTGGTGGGTCAGCACCTTGTGCAGCGGGAAGCCGGTCAGCACCATCTGGGTCATCTTGTACCAGGTCTCGTACATGCGCCGGCCATAGATGCCGTGCAGTTCCAGGCCCTTGAAGATCACCTGGTCCCAGTCCACGGCGGTGCCATTGGGCAGGATGCCGAGCAGGGCGACCTTGCCGCCGTGATACATGTGGTGCAGCAGATCGTTGAAGGCATCGGGGTGGCCGGACATCTCGAGGCCGATGTCGAAGCCCTCGATGCCCAGCGTTTCCACCTTCTGCGCAATGGTGTTGCGGGTCACGTTGATGGTCTGGTCCGCACCCATCTCGCGGGCCAGGTCCAGGCGATAGTCGTTGACGTCCGTGATCACCACGTGGCGGGCGCCGACGTGCCGGCAGATCCCGGCGGCGATGATCCCGACCGGCCCGGCGCCGGTGATCAGCACGTCTTCGCCGACCAGGTCGAACTGCAGGGCGCAGTGGGCGGCATTGCCGAAGGGGTCGAAGAACGCCGCCAGTTCCGGAGCGATCCGGTCCGGAATCGGCCACAGGTTGCTGGCCGGCACGACGACGAACTCCGCGAACGCCCCGTCGCGGTTCACGCCGATGCCGATCGTGTTGGGGCACAGGTGTGGTTTGCCCGCCCGGCAATTGCGGCAGTGGCCACAGACGATGTGGCCTTCCGCCGAGACCCGTGCGCCGACCTCGTAGCCGGTGACCCCCGTGCCCAGCGCCGCGATCCGGCCCACGAATTCGTGCCCGATCACCCGCCCCGGGGTGATCGTTCGCTGGGACCATTCGTCCCAGTTGTAGATATGCAGGTCGGTGCCGCAGATCGCGGTCTTCTCGACCCGGATCAGCACCTCGTTGGTGCCGGGCGCGGGCACCGGGACCTCCTCCATCCAGATGCCCGGTGCTGCATCGCGCTTTACGAGGGCTCGCATGGTCTGGGACATGGCGTCTCCCGTACCGAAAGTTGTGCGGAATGGACCCGCCGCGGGTCGCCCCAATTATAGCTTTTCACCGCCCGCACCGTTGCCGCGCGCGGCCGCGAGTGCCACCAGCGCCGCACTGGCGGGTTGTCGCAGGCAGCGGTCCGCGGACCCGCTCAACGGGGTGGGCGCGGGATTGATCTCGACCAGCAGAGCGCCGGCTTCCCTGGCCACCAGCGGCAACGAGGCGGCTGGCTGCACCAGCGCGGAAGTGCCCACCGCGATGCACACGGTACAGTTCTGCAGTGCGCCGATGGCCTGCATGTAGGCGGCTTCCGGCAGGGCCTCGCCGAACCAGACCACGTCCGGCCGGGCCAGCGCGCCGGCCACGTGCGGGGAGGGCGGTGGCAGCTGCTCCTGCGCCTCTATCCAGGCTGCATCGATCGGCCGTCGGCTGGCACTGCAGATCGAACGCAGGATGTTGCCGTGCAGTTCCAGCACGCGCGAGGATCCCGAGCGCTGGTGCAGGCCATCGACATTCTGGGTGACGATGGTCAGGCGTGCCACGCGGCGCTCGAGCTCGACCAGGGCCCGGTGACCCGCGTGCGGGCGGGCCGAGCGCACCCCGGCACGGCGGTGCTCGTACCACTGCCAGACCCGGCGCGGGTCGCGGGCGAACGCCTCCGGCGTGGCCAGTTCTTCCGGTCGGAACCTCGCCCACAGTCCGGTCTGGGCGTCGCGAAAGGTGGGGATGCCGCTCTCGGCCGACATGCCCGAGCCGCTGAGCACGACCACGCGTGCGTTCGCGTCCAGGTATCCCGCGATGTCGGCGATGGCTTCGGGCGGTGCTTCAGCGCTCATCGGGCGGGCCTGGCGGGAATGGCAGGGGGTGGCGCATGCGTGTATTCTATCCGGTCCCCGCGCGACGGGGTCCGTGCAGTGCATTTCGAAAGGCAGGATCGGGTCCAGGCAATGAGCGGCAAGCTGTACATCAAGACCCACGGGTGCCAGATGAACGAGTACGATTCCGACAAGATGGCGGACGTGCTGGCGGCCTCGCACGGCCTGGAACTCACCAATCGCGAGGAAGAGGCCGACGTGATCCTGATCAACACCTGCTCCATCCGCGAAAAAGCCCAGGAAAAGGTATTCTCCCAGCTGGGCCGCTGGAAACGCCTGAAGGTGGACAACCCGCAGCTCATCATTGGCGTGGGCGGCTGCGTGGCCAGCCAGGAGGGAGAGGCGTTGTTGCGCAGGGCGCCACTGGTGGACCTGGTGTTCGGACCGCAGACCTTGCACCGGCTGCCTGGCATGCTGCAAACAGCGCGCGACGAGGGCCGGCCGGTGGTGGACATCAGCTTTCCCGAGATCGAGAAATTCGACCATTTGCCGACGCCCGGCGCCCGGGGGCCCAGTGCGTTCGTTTCGGTGATGGAAGGCTGCAGCAAGTACTGCTCGTTCTGCGTGGTGCCGTACACCCGCGGCGAGGAAGTCAGCCGCCCGCTGGATGACGTGGTGGCCGAGTGCGCCACGCTGGCGGCCCAGGGCGTGCGGGAGATCAACCTGCTGGGTCAGAACGTCAACGCATACGCCGGCCACATGCACGATGGCACGCACGCCGACCTGGCACTGTTGATCCACTACGTCGCAGGCATCGAGGGCATCGACCGCATCCGGTTCACCACCTCCCACCCGGTCGAGTTCTCCCCCAGCCTGATCGAGGCGTTCGGCGAGGTGGCCGCGCTGGCCAGCTTCGTGCACCTGCCCGTGCAGAGCGGTTCGGACCGGATTCTCGCCATGATGAAACGGGGCCACACGGTGCTCGAATACAGGCAGAAGATTCGCCGCCTGCGCGAGCGACGACCCGGCATCTGCATCTCCTCGGATTTCATCGTCGGCTTCCCGGGCGAGACCGAAGCCGACTTCGAGGCCACCCTGCAGTTGATCGAGGAACTGGATTTCGATCAGAGCTTCAGCTTCATCTACAGCGCCCGACCCGGGACGCCGGCCGCCCAGCTCCCGGACCCCACGCCGCTGGATGTCAAGAAAGAGCGCCTGGCGCGCCTGCAGACGCTCATCAACCGGCAGGCGGATCGCATCAGTCAGGCGATGGTCGGCGGAACGCAGCGCATCCTGGTCGAGGGGCCGAGCAAGAAGAATCCGCGCCAGCTGGCCGGACGCACGGAAAACAACCGGGTGGTCAACTTCGACGGGCACCCGCGCCTGGTCGGGCAGTTCGTTGACGTGGTGGTCACCGAGGCCCTCAGCCACTCGTTGCGCGGGCGCCTGAGGACGCGCGAGCAACCGGCCACCGCGGTGGCCTGAACCTCTTGCCATGAGCCAACGCCTGACGCTGGAACTCGAGCCTGCGGATACCGAGCGCCTGGCCAATCTGTGCGGTCAGTTCGATCAGCACCTCAAGCAGATCGAGTCACGCCTGGGCGTGGAGATTTTTTGCCGGGGAAACCTGTTCACGATAGCCGGCGAGCGCCGGCCAGCCCGCGCCGCGGCGCGGCTGCTCAAGCGGCTGTATGAACTCGCGGAAGCCGAGGCCCTGACGCCCGAGGCCATCAACCTGCACCTGCAGGAGTCGGGCATCGCCGAGATGGCCGATGCCGATGCCGACAGCGCGGCGGAAGACGAGGTTCTGATCCGGACCCGGCGGGGAACCATCCGGGGGCGGGGGCCCAACCAGAAACAGTATCTGCGTAATATCGCCTCCCATGCGGTCAACTTTGGTGTCGGCCCGGCGGGTACCGGCAAGACCTACCTGGCCGTGGCCTGTGCAGTGGCCGCCCTGCTCGAGGACCGCGTGCAACGAATCGTGCTCGTGCGCCCGGCCGTCGAGGCCGGGGAGCGGCTCGGCTTCCTGCCGGGGGACATGGCCCAGAAGGTCGACCCCTACCTGCGCCCGTTGTACGACGCGCTCTACGAAATGCTGGGTTTCGAGCACGTCGCGCGCCTCATGGAGCGCAATGTCATCGAGGTCGCGCCGCTCGCGTTCATGCGCGGGCGCACGCTGAACGATGCGTTCGTGATCCTGGACGAGGCGCAGAACACCACGCACGAACAGATGAAGATGTTCCTGACGCGCATCGGCTTCGGGTCCACCGCGGTGATCACCGGGGATGTGACCCAGATCGACCTGCCGCGCACGCAGGCCTCCGGCATGAAGCAGGCGGTCGCCATTCTCAGGGACGTGGAGGGAATCAGCTTCAGCTATTTCAGCGCCCGCGACGTGGTCCGGCATCCCATGGTCCAGAGCATCGTGGAAGCCTATGACCGCGCGGAACGCACGAGTGGGGCGGATGAGGATTGAACTGACGGTGCAGCGCGACTGCGAAACCGCCGGGCTGCCCACCGACGCCGAATTTCAAGCCTGGGTCGACATCGCCCTTACCGATCGCGCACAACCGGCGAGCCTGGGACTGAGAATCGTCGACGAGGCCGAATCCGGCGCGCTCAACCAACGCTATCGGCAGCGCGCCGGTCCCACCAACGTCCTGTCGTTCGCGGCCGATGTACCGGAGCCCATGGCGCGTGAGCTGCTGGCCGCAGGCGTGGCCGTGCCGCTGGGCGACCTGGTCCTGTGCGCGCCGGTCATTCGGCGTGAAGCCGAGGCCCAGGGCAAGGGGGAGCAGGCCCACTGGGCACACCTCACCGTCCACGGCGTGCTTCACCTGCTGGGTTTCGATCACCAGTCGCAGGCCGAGGCGGCGCAGATGGAATCGCGGGAGACCGAGTTGCTGGCGCGCCTGGGCATTGCCGACCCGTACGCGCCGCGCTGACGGCTGACCCGGCGCGGCGCTGGCGCCGAAATGCTGAAAATCGGCAGATATTCTGGTAAAAGATTGAAATCGAGGCCAAGCGAGCCCCATGTTAGGCGGTGATGCGAGGTGCATTGCCGGCCGAGACAATATGAGCGACGACCAATCGAGTAGCGGTTCCGGGCAGCGAAGCTGGATGGAGCGACTGACCAGTGCCTTCACCAGCGAGCCACGGGACCGCGAAGAACTCAAAGAACTGCTGAACGAAGCCCTCCTGGGCGGCGTCCTGGACCGCGAGGCCTTGGCCATGATGGAGGGCGTCCTCGAAGTGTCCGAGATGCAAGTGCGCGATGCCATGGTGCCGCGCTCGCAGATGGTGGTCGTTCCACGCGATGCTCCCTTGGAAGCATTTCTGCCGCGCATCCTGGAGTCGGGGCATTCCCGCTTTCCCGTCATCGGCGAGGACCGCGACGAGGTCGAGGGCATCCTGCTGGCCAAGGACCTGCTGCGCTATTTCGCTGCGCCCGACCCGACCCGCTTCCGCCTGGAGGACGTCATGCGCCCGGCCGTGCTCATCCCCGAGAGCAAGCGCCTCAACATGCTGCTGCGGGATTTCCGCGCCAGCCGCAACCACATGGCCATCGTGGTCGACGAGTACGGCGGCGTGTCCGGGCTGATCACCATCGAGGACGTGCTCGAGGAGATCGTGGGTGAGATCGACGATGAGCATGACGAGGAGGAAGCCGCACCCATCACCGGCCTGGCCGATGGCCGCTACCTGGTGCAGGCCCTCACCCCCATCGACGAGTTCAATGAGGTCTTCGGTAGCGAACTCAGCGACGAGGATTACGATACCGTCGGCGGATTGCTGCTGGGCGAGTTCGGTCGCGTGCCCGAGCACGGCGACACGGTGACCCTCGATCAACGCTTCGAATTCCGCGTTACCGCCGCCGACAGCCGTCGCATCATCACCCTGGAGCTGCATGACCTCGGAGCGTCGTAAACGCCGCCTGCGCGCCGCGTTCACCTGTTCCTGGTTCATGCTCGCGGGGCCCGCAGCGGTTGCCGGCGGAGCGGAACCCGCGCTGCCTTTGCCGGCGCCCGAGGCCGGTTACGAGGCCTGGCTGGTGACCTATGGGCCGGGCGAGATCTACTGGCAGCGCTTCGGCCACAACGCCCTCTGGCTGCGGGAACCGGCCCGAGGGCTCGACCACACCTTCAATTTCGGCTACTTCGATTTTGCCCAGCAGGGTTTCCTGGCGCGCTTCATCCGGGGGCGCTTGCTGTATTTTTCCCTGGCGCAACCCGCGTCGGAGGAATTCGAGGGTTACCGTCGCGACGGCCGCAGCATCCGGGCCCAGCGGCTGAACCTCGATGCCGCGCAATACCGGCGATTGCGGGAGCACCTGCTGCGCGCCGTGCAGCCGGCCAATCGCTATTACCGCTACGACTACTTCCTGGACAACTGCGCCACGCGGATTCGTGACGCCCTGGACCTCGCCCTGGGCGGTGCCCTCCATGAGCGGTGGGCGGGGGTTCCGGCACAACAGGGCTTTCGCGCCCACACCCGCCGCCTGACCCACATGGATTACGGGTACTACCTGGGGCTGGAGGCGGTGCTCGGGCGCCCCGTTGACCGGCCGGTCAGCCGCTGGGACGAGATGTTCATCCCCTCGGTGATTGCCGACATCGCGGCCGCCACCCCCGCGGTCGGTGGTGGGGATCAGACCCCGCTGGTGCGCGAGGACCGGGTGCTGTGGGCCTCCGCGGCGCCAACGGTCCCGGCGGAGCCCCCGCCGGTCTGGCCGCGCTACCTGCTGCTGTCGATGGCCGCCGTGCTGCTGGCCGTGGCCGCCAGCCGCTGGCTTGCCCCGGCGCAGTCCGCAGCCTTCGCCGGCGGATGGCTGCTGGTGGCCGCAGGTGCGGGGTCAATCATGGTGATGCTGTGGGCCTTGACCGACCACGAGGTGGCCGGCCCCAACTTCAACCTGCTGATATTCAACCCGTTGTCGTGGCTGTGGTTCTGGACCGCCGCACGGCGCCCGCTGGCGGTCTGCCTGGCGCTCGGGGTGCCCCTGGCACTGCTGCAGGCGTTGGCCCCCGGCGGGCAGTACAACCTCGACGTCGTGGCGTTGGCCGGGCCGCCCGGTCTGGCCAGCGCCGCCTGGCTGTGGCGACACGGCGCACGCGCGGCGGGCGGTCGGGGTTCCGCCTAGGGGAGCGCCAGTTCTGCCTGGCGGCGGGTCAGCAGGACCGGGCCCGAGGCGTCGCTGCGGATCAGCATCAGACGATCGTGCTCCGCGTCATCCATGGGCGCCACCGGGCAGGCGCACAGCAGGGCCGCCAGCTCGGGGAGCGTATTGCTGTGCCCGACCACCACCGCCTTTGCAGCGGGCGATGCCTGCAACCGCGCCACGAATTGCCGTGGCTTGTCCGGATCGTAGAAATGCAGTGCGACCCCTGCCGCGCGGGCGATCGGCCGCGCCGTGTCGCGCGTGCGCCGGTAATCGGTGGACCAGACCTCGGTGATGCCGAGGCCGGCGAACCAGGCCGCCCAGTGTTCGGTGCGCTGCCGGCCGGCGGCGGTCAGGCCGGGGTCCGGCAGGTCCGGTTCCTTTTCCGCGTGGCGCAGGAGGTAGACTTCCGAGCCATGGGCGGCGACCGAGGCGAGCAGGCACAACAGGGCCGCGAGAGCGCCGGGTAGCCATCGTGGCGGGGCCTGCGCGGCCGGGTTCACCCTTCCAGCGTGGCCAGCGCCCGGGCCTGGTCTTCCTGGCGCAGGGGCTCGATGACCGCGTCGAGGTTGCCGTCCAGCACCTCATCCAGCTTGTAGAGCGTGAGCCCGATCCGGTGGTCGGTGACCCGACCCTGGGGGAAGTTATAGGTTCGAATCCGCTGGGACCGGTCGCCGGAGCCGACCTGCAGCCTGCGCGCCTCCGCCTGCTCTTCTGACTGGCGCTGTTGTTCCTGTTCGAGCAGGCGGACCTTCAGCAGCGACATGGCTCGCGCCCGGTTCTTGTGCTGCGAACGCTCGTCCTGGCATTCCACCACGATGCCGGTCGGCAGATGCGTGATGCGAATGGCCGAATCGGTCGTGTTCACGTGCTGGCCGCCGGCACCCGAGGCGCGGAAGGTGTCGATCCGCAGGTCGGATGGCTGAACCTCGACTTCCTCGATGTCTTCCCGCTCGGGCAGGATTGCCACGGTGCACGCCGAAGTATGCACCCGGCCCTGCGACTCGGTTTCCGGCACCCGCTGCACGCGATGCGTGCCGGATTCGTATTTCAGGCGTGCGAATGCGCCACGGCCGGCAACGCGCGCAATGACCTCCTTGAAGCCGCCATGCTCGCCGAGATTCTGGCTGAGCACTTCCACCGACCAACCCTGCCGCTCGGCGTAGCGGCCGTACATTCGGAACAGGTCACCCGCGAACAGTGCCGCCTCGTCCCCGCCCGTACCGGCCCTGACCTCGAGAAATATATTGTTCTGATCGTCGGGGTCGCGGGGCAACAGCAACACCCGCAACTGGTGCTCGATGTCGGCCTGGCGAGCCTCCACGGCCGCCAGCTCCTCGCTCGCCAGTTCTGCCAGCGACGGGTCGGACCCGGCCAGGATCTGTCGCGCCTCTTCCATCGCGACGGCGGCCTCCTGCCATTGACGCCAGGCCGCTACGACGGGTTCGAGCTGCGCATACTCCACCGAGAGGTCGCGGAACCGGGCGGGGTCGGCCGCCGCATCCGGCTGCGCAAGCAGCAGCGCGATCTCTTCGAAACGCGCCTCGACCTGACGCAGGCGGTCGCTGATGCTGGCTTTCATGGCTCCGGCTCACGATCCGGGTCCGGCTCCGGCTCCCCCTCGAACAGCCAATCCGCGGCCTTGAGCGTGTCGTAATCCTGCTGCTCGGCGGCCTGGCGAAGGCGCGTGCTGGGAAGATGCAGGATGCGGTGCGTCAGCGTGTTGGCGAGTTGCTCGATCGCCTCCTCGGCCGGCCGGCCGGCCGCAATCTGGCGCAGGGCGCGTTGCGCGAGTTCCTCGCCACTGCGTTCGGCGTGCCGGCGCAGGCGTTGCAGGGAAGCCGCCGCACGGGCGCCGTGCCACCAGCGCATGAACTCCTCCACTGCCTCGTGCACCATGTCCTGCGCCGCCACTGCGGCCGCATCCCGGTGTTGCATGTTTGCCATCGCCACCTGTTGCAGGTCATCGATGGTGTACAGGTACACGTCATCGAGCTCGGCGACCCGCGGGTCGACATCCCGCGGCACCGCGATGTCCACCAGAAAGATGGGTCGCCGCCGCCGGGCGCGGAGGGCTCGCCTGATCAGCTCCGCGCCAATCAGCGGTTCCCGGCTGGCGGTCGAGGTCACGACGATGTCCGCCGCGGGAAGCACCTGGTCGAGCTCCTCCAGCGCATAGGGCGTGGCCGCGAACTGCAGCGCCAGCTGCTCCGCCTTCTGGCGGCTGCGGTTGGCGATCATCAGGCTGGCCACACCCTGCTCGTGCAGATGGCGCCCGCACAGCTCGATCATTTCCCCCGCGCCCAGCAACAGCACATGCTTGCGGGCGAGGTCTCCAAAGATCTGGCGGGCCAGGACCAGCGTGATGTAGGCGACAGAAACCGGGTGCTCGTTGATGCCGGTCTGGTGCCGCACCGTCTTGCCGGTGGCGAAGGCGTGCTGGAACAGGCGGTCGGTGACCTTGCCCAGCCCGCCCGCCGCCCGGGCCTGCTGCCAGGCTTCCTTCAGTTGCCCGACGATCTGCGGCTCCCCGAGCACCAGGGAATCGAGCCCGCCGGCCACCCTGAACAGGTGCGCGACGGCCTCGGTGTCACGCAGCAGGTAGAGGTGTTCGCCGGCCTGTCGCTCATCCAGGCCCGCCGTGGTCCGCATCCACTGCAGGAAAACCTCCTGCTGGTCGGGTTCGACGATGCCATAGATTTCCGTTCGATTGCAGGTGCTCAACAGCAGGGCCTCCGCGACGCCCGCCAGGGCCCTCAGCTCGCGCACCTTGGACGGGTAGTCGTCGCGGTGGAATGCCAGCCGCTCCCGAATTTCCAGGGGCGCGACATGGTGACTGGTTCCAACGGCAAGCAGCGGCATGGGCAGGGTTCGGCTAGGCGTGCGAGACGATTCTGGGGCTGCGCATCGACAATATCAAGTTGTTCTATTTTACCGGCCCGTGCTGCGGGCGGGCGCCCCGGGGGATTGGTTCACTACCGGCAAGCGCGTATGCTTGGCGGCTATGTGCCGTGCTCTCAGCCAGCGATGCATGCATGGTCCCCTGCTCGCGCTGACCCTGGTGCTGGCGGCCTGCGCGCATGCACCCATGAATCCGGACGACGGGCCAGGAGCTGGGGCCGCGCCGCCCGTGGCGGCCGCCCAGGCCACGCCGGAGGAGGTCATGTACCGGATCTTTGCCGGCGAGGTGCTCGGCACTGAGGGCGACCTCGAAGGCGCAGCCAACGAGTACCTGGCGGCGGCCATGGAGGCGACCGATCCCGAGATTGCGCGCCGCGCCACCCAGATTGCGCTCTCGGCCCAGACCTGGCAACACGCCGCGATGGCGGCCGATCGCTGGGTGGTGCTGCAGCCCGACAGCCTGGAGGCGCGCGAAGTCGCCGCGCGCACCTTGCTCATGGTGGGCGATTACGTTGGTGCCGAACACCAGCTGGAGGGCATCCTGGGCCTGTTGGCGCCGGATTCAAGGCAGGCCTGGTCCGCGATCGCCGGCCTGTTGGTGTCTGCGGCCAACCCCGAGAAGGCACAGCGGCTGCTGGAGCGGCTGGTCGCGCTGCACGGCGCCGATGGCCATCCCGATGCGCTGCTGGCCCGCAGTCGCCTGGCGGCCGGTGCCGGTGACCTGGATCGGGCCGAATCCCTGGCGCTGCAGGCGGTGGCTGCCGATCCGCAACGGGCCGATACGCTGGCCTGGGCCGGCCGTCTGGCGGTCAACAGCGGGGACGAGGACCGCGCGCTCGAGCGTTACCGAAGCGCCTGGCAGCTGCAGCCCGGAGAGCCGGACATTGCGATGCCTTTTGCGGAACTGCTGCGGCGGACGGGCGACCTCGATGCGGCCCAGGGCGTACTGGCGGGGCTGGCGGATACGCCGCGGGCGCGCCTCACGCGGATCGTCTTCGCGCTCGAGTCCGGCCAGCAGGCGCTGGCCGAGTCCCTGTACCATGAATTCCGAGACGTCACTTATCCAGACCGTTCGGAGCAGGCCTTCCAGGCCGGCCAGGCCGCCGAGTTGCTCGGCTTCCCGGAGCAGGCCATCGCCTGGTATGCGGCGGTCGAGGACGGCGAGCGGGTGGTGGTCGCCCTGCTGCGCCGGGCCTTTCTGCTGGCGCGTACCGGCGAATTGGAAGCGTCCCGGGCGTTGCTGGCGGAGGCCAGGGTGGGCGGTGACCCGACCGTGGTCACCGAGAGTTACCTGGCCGAGGCGCAGATCATGGCCGATGCCGATCAGCCCGGCGAGGCCTACGCGATCCTGACCGAGGCCCTGGCGCGCGCGCGCGGCGATGACACACAGATCCGGTACAACCGCGCGCTGCTCGCGGTTCAGCTGGACCGTGCGCAGGCGGCGGAAGACGACCTGCGCCACATCATCGCGCGCCAGCCGCGCAATGCCATGGCCCTGAATGCGCTCGGCTACACGCTGGCGGACCGCAACGAGCGGCTGGAGGAGGCGCAGCGGCTGATCGAGGCGGCGTACGCTCTCGACCCGGACGAGGCGTCCATCATCGACAGCATGGGCTGGGTAGCCTATCGCCTGGGCCGGCTGGAGGAAGCCCGGCAGTATCTGCAGGAAGCCTTGCGTCGCGAACCCAACCCCGAGATTGCCGCCCACCTGGGCGAGGTGTTGTGGGTGCTGGGCGACCACGAGGCCGCCACCGCGGTCTGGGACGAGGGCCTCGAACTGGAACCCGACAATGCAGTGCTGCTGGACACCCTGGCGCGCTTCGGGGTGGCTCGTTGATCCGGGCCGGACGCCTGTGCCTGCTGTTGGCCGTGGCCGGCTGCAGCGTGACGCCAAGCGTTCCCCCGCCAGAGAACCTGGAGTCGATCTACCATGACCGCGCCCAGCGCCTGCACGGCCTCGACGACTGGGCCCTGCTCGGTCGGCTGTCCATCGATGACAGTCATGACGGCGGCAGCGGGCGGTTGCATTGGCAGCGCAGCGCGAACGAGATGCAGCTCGATTTTCGCGGCTCGTTGGGGCAGGGCGCGTGGCGCCTGCGCGTGGGGCCCGGGCAGGCACGCCTGGAGCGGGGCGACGGCAGCGTGACCGCGGCCGAAAGCATCGATGAGCTGGTGCAGGCCGAAATGGGCTGGTCGGTCCCGGTCGAGGCCCTGCGCTGGTGGGTGCTGGGAGTGGCCGCGCCGGGTGGTGACGATGCGCTGGAGCTGGACGCCCGGGGTCGGCCGATCGCATTGGCTCAGCTGGGGTGGACGGTTCGCTACGACCGCTACCTGCCGGTCGGTGACCTGCAGCTGCCCGGCAGACTGGAAGCCACCCGCGGGTCGTACCGGGTGCGGCTGGCCGTCAAACGCTGGACGCTGGGCGCGGGCGCGCAATGAGCGGAGCGTTCACGGCCTGGCCGGCGCCGGCCAAGCTCAACCTGTTCCTGCATATCCTCGGCCGACGCACGGACGGGTACCACGAGCTGCAGACCCTTTTCCAACTGCTGGACTGGGGCGACGAGGTGCGGCTCCAGATCACCTCGGATGGCCGCATCGAGCGGGTCGGAAACCTGCCCGGTGTTCCGGCGCAAAGCGACCTCGCGGTGCGCGCGGCGCGGGCGCTGCAGGCCCACTGCGGAGTGCGGGCGGGGGCCCTGATCGACATCCACAAACGCATTCCGCTGGGCAGCGGGCTGGCCGGCGGCAGCAGTGACGCGGCGACCACCCTGGTGGCCCTGAATGAACTCTGGGGTTGCGGCTTGTCAAAGCCGGAGCTGGCCGAACTTGGCCTCGCGCTCGGTGCCGACGTGCCCGTGTTCGTGTTGGGCCGCAGCGCCTGGGCCGAAGGGGTGGGGGAGCGTCTCGAACCGCTGCGCCTCGGCACGCGTCACTATGTGCTGATCTTTCCGGGCTTACGCATCGCCACGGCGGAGGTGTTCGCAGACCCGCACCTGCCCCGCGACACGCCGGCGATCGAGCCCGCCCGATGGCGGTTCGAGTCCAGCCGCAACGACTGCGAGGCGGTGGTGCTGGCCAGGCACCCCGAGCTGCGCGAGGTGATGCAGGCCGCTGCGGCCTTCGGGTCGCCGCGCCTGACGGGTACCGGGAGCTGCATCTTTCTGCCGGCCGAGGGGGAAAATGCGGCGCGCGGCATCACAACCGCGCTGAAACCCCGCTATAATGTTCGCGCCGTCAGGGGTGTGGACCATTCGCCGCTGCTCGCGCGGCTGTCCGCCGACGCCTGACGGTGGCGGGTTGACTCAGCTGGGACGTCGCCAAGCTGGTTAAGGCACGGGGTTTTGATCCCCGCATTCGCAGGTTCGAGTCCTGCCGTCCCAGCCAATTTACTGGCCTCCGCACGGGTGAGGGGTAACGAATCGTGGCCACTCCATCGCTGATGATCTTCTCCGGCAATGCGAACCTCCGGCTGGCCAGTGACATCGCCAACGAGCTCGGAGTGCCGATGGGCAAGGCCATCGTCGGGCGGTTCAGCGACGGCGAGGTCATGGTCGAGATCATGGAGAACATCCGGGCGCGGGATGTGTACCTGATCCAGTCCACCTGTGCCCCGGCGGCGGACAACTTCGTCGAATTGCTGGTCATGGTGGACGCTTTCAAGCGCGCGTCGGCGGCGCGCGTGACCGCGGTCATTCCCTATTTCGGTTATGCCCGCCAGGATCGGCGGCCGCGCTCCGCGCGGGTGCCGATCACCGCCAAGGTGGCGGCCAAGATGATCAGTGAAATAGGCACCGATCGCGTGGTGACCATCGATCTGCATGCGGACCAGATCCAGGGTTTCTTCGACATTCCCGTCGACAACGTCTACGCCTCCCCGCTGACCCTGGCCGATATCTGGCAGCACTACTCGGGCCAGCCGATTACCGTCGTCTCACCGGACGTCGGCGGCGTGGTGCGCGCGCGCGCCATCGCCAAGCGCCTGGACGCCGACCTGGCCATCATCGACAAGCGGCGGCCGCGGGCGAACGTCGCGACGGTGATGAACATCATCGGCGAGGTCGAAGACAAGATCTGTGTGCTGGTGGACGACATGGTGGATACCGCCGGCACGCTGTGCACGGCAGCCGGTGCGCTCAAGGAAAATGGGGCGCGGCGGGTGGTGGCCTACTGCGTGCACCCGGTACTTTCCGGGCCGGCCATCAGCAACATCACGAACTCGGAGCTGGATGAACTGGTGGTCACCGATACCATCCCGCTGCGCGAGGAGGCGCGGGCCTGCGAGAGCATCCGCCAGCTCAGCGTCGCCCAGATGCTGGCCGAGACCATCCGCAGGATGTCGGCCGGCGAGTCGGTGAGTTCGATGTACGTCGACTGAAGCCACGGGTGGCGTTGCCGTCCGTCCTGATTCCAGTGCGCGCTGGAGATGCGGGCCTTCACTGGGGTATTGCCCCGGGGCTGCGGCCTTGGGGTATAATGCGCGGCTCGATTTTGGCCGAGCCCTGGTCGCGGGGCGAGGCCGCATGTCTGCAATGACCGGTCCGCCGACAGCCGCGGGCCGGAACCGACACCGAGGTGTAACATGTCCGATAACCAGGCGATAACCGCAGAAATCCGGACCGACAAGGGGAAAGGTGCGAGCCGCCGCCTGCGTCGCGAAGGCCGGATCCCGGCGGTCCTTTATGGCGGAGGCGATGAGCCCGTGGCGCTGACGCTCGCGCAGCGGGAAATCCAGCACGCCGCCCAGAAAGAGTCGTTCTACTCCAGTATCCAGGAGATCCGTCTCGCGGACGGCCGCAGCCAGCAGGTCGTGGTGCGTGACCTGCAGCGTCACCCGTTCAAGACCCAGATACTGCACCTGGATTTCCAGCGCGTGTCCGCGGCCGAAGTATTGCGCATCCTGGTGCCCTTGCATTTCGTGGGCGAGCAGGACTCGCCCGCCGGCAAGACATCCGGCGTGGTCATCCAGCACCAGGTCACGGAGGTCGAGATCGCGGCCTTGCCCAAGGACCTTCCGGAATTCCTGGAGGTCGACTTGTCCTTCATGGAGCCGGGGGCGGCGGTGATGCTCTCGGAGGTGCGGTTGCCGGAGGGCGTCGAAATTCCTGCGCTGGCCGTGAGCAAAGACGGCGACACGATGGTGGCCAACGCCATCCACATCAGCGAGTCGCAAGGCACCGGCGCGGCCGCCGCGGCCGAAGCGGAAGCCGAAGCGCTGGCCGAAATCGAAGGCGAAGCGCTGGAAGAGGCTCCTGCCGAGGAGGGCGAGGAGCCCCAGGAGAAGCCTGCGGCCGGGGACGAGGCGGAGGAATAGTCCGGGGACCGAGGTGTGTCCGCTCCGTATCTGATCATCGGTCTCGGCAATCCCGGACCCAAGTACGCTGAGACCCGGCATAACGCCGGGTCTTGGTTTTTGGAGCGGCTGTTGGCGGCGGCGCAGGTAAGTCTGCGCGAGCGCCAGAAACTCGGCGCTGCCACCGCGCGTACGGAATTGCATGGCCATGACTGCATCCTGGCGCGCCCGCTGTCGTACATGAACCGGTGTGGCAGGGCGGTACGGTCGGTGCAGGACTACTATCGGGTGGCGAGCGGCGCCTTGCTGATCGCCTACGACGAACTGGACCTGCCGCCCGGCGTTGCGCGCCTGAAGCGCGGGGGCGGTCACGGCGGCCACAATGGGTTGCGCGACATCTTCCGGCATGTTGCGGACACGGGCTTTCTGCGGCTGCGTATCGGCATCGGGCACCCGGGACATCGCGACGCGGTGACCGGCTACGTGCTGGGCCGTCCCCCGGCCCAGGTCCGCTCGGCCATCGATGCGGCCATCGATCGCGCCATCGCGGTCTTGCCGGAAATTCTGCAGGGCCGGCTGGAGATTGCCCAGCAGGCGCTGCACGGCGGCGACGCCTAGGCATCGGAGGTCGCCCGCACCGGGCAGGGCACTCCGGCAACCGGACGAGGACGCAATGGGCTTCAAGTGTGGCATCGTGGGTCTGCCCAATGTCGGCAAATCGACCCTGTTCAACGCGCTGACGGAAGCCGGCATTGCCGCCGAGAACTATCCCTTCTGCACCATCGACCCGAATGTCGGCATCGTGCCGGTGCCGGACCCGCGCCTGCAAAGAATCGCGGCCATTGTCAAGCCGGAGCGGGTGGTGGCCACCACGCTGGAATTCGTGGATATCGCCGGCCTGGTGGCGGGCGCCTCGCGCGGGGAGGGGCTCGGCAACCAGTTCCTTGCGCACATCCGGGAGACGGACGCGATCGCTCACGTGGTGCGCTGCTTCGAAGACGACAACATTGTCCACATCCCGGGGCGGATCGACCCGGTGGCGGACATCGGCGTGATCCAGACGGAACTGGCGCTGGCGGACCTGCAGACCGTCGCGCGGCGCCTGGAACGCGCCGGGAAGCTTGCCCGGACCGGGGACCGCGAGGCGGCGCGAGCCGTTGACCTGCTGCAACGCGTGGAAGCGGCCCTGGATCAGACAGGCCGCGTGGCAGGGCTGGAACTGGCGCCGGCAGAAAGGCTCGAGGTGCGCAGCCTGAACCTGCTCACCGCCAAGCCGGTGATGTATGTCGCCAACGTGGCGGAAGACGGATTCACGGACAACCCGTGGCTCGCGGCGCTCACTCAATATGCGGCTGGCGAGAACGCCGGCGTGGTCGCCGTGTGCGCGGCGGCCGAGGCGGACATCGCGCAGCTCGATGCGGCCGACCGGCAAGCGTTCCTGGAGGAACTCGGTCTGCACGAGACCGGGCTGGAGCGGGTCATCCGCGCCGGTTACGACATGCTGGAGCTGCTGACGTTTTTCACCGTGGGAGCGAACGAGGTCAGGGCCTGGACCGTGCGGCAGGGGACCCTGGCGCCGCAGGCGGCCGGCCGGATCCACACCGACTTCGAGCGAGGCTTCATCCGCGCCCAGGTCATCGATTATGAGGATTTCATTGCCTGCGGCGGCGAGCAGGGCGCCAGGGAGGCGGGGCGCATGCGCCTGGAAGGGAAAACCTATCGGATCCGGGAGGGCGACGTGGTGCGGTTCCGGTTCAACGTGTGACGCCGGCGTCTTCCGCTTACCGAATTTTTTGCTTTGCATTTTGCCGTTTTTGGTTTATATACGCAGCTGAAATCCCGGGCACCGGGCTGCGAGGTTGGCAAGATGTCAAACCGTGGTCACACCGAGCGTCGTAAATCGGGTCACCGGGGCTCCAGAGAGCCCACTCCGGGCAGCGCCCGCCGGGCATCCGAGCGGCCGGATCGAACCGCTTCATTCGAACCGTCAGAAGGCCATCGCACCCGCGGTGACATGCCCCGCTGGCGTCGCATTGAAATCATGCGCGAGCGGGAGCAACTCCGCGACGCGCTGGGCGGAATCGATCTGGGCCCGGACCTGCTGGACGACGACATCTTCGGTTTCGAGGACGCTGAGGACCATTATCTCCAGGACGAGGACGAATCGATGTATGCGCCGGAGTCAGACTTCGGCCTCGACGATGCGTTCGGCGTCCCGGAAGAAGAGTGGCCTGAAGACGATTGAGGCCCACGCGGTGACCGCGCGGTGGCCGCGAAGCCTTTGTCTTGACAGCTTTCCGAGGGCGAGAGACAATAGGCGGCTTGGTCGCTGGAGGGGTACCCAAGCGGTCAACGGGGGCAGACTGTAAATCTGCTGGCTATGCCTTCGTAGGTTCGAATCCTACCCCCTCCACCACTTTTGATAAGTGGTAACTGTTTGATTATCAGGGAAAACGGCAGGCACCCTGGTACGGCAGAAGGCAGGTCGGAAGTCCGCCGGGCGGACGCTGCGCGGCGGGTCGGCGGAGTTGCTGGAAGATGATTGTGTGGGGCGGGCGGTGCCCTGTCGAAGTGCCGGCCGCGAGGCCGAGGTGCGAAACA
>WVWV01000079.1 GCA_011773845.1 Lysobacterales bacterium
TGCATCTCTCGATCCTCATCGAGACCATGCGCCGCGAGGGCTATGAATTGGCCATCTCGCGGCCCGAGGTGATTCTGCGCGAGGTGGAGGGGCGGCGGGAGGAGCCCTATGAGCTTCTGGTCGTGGACCTGGACGCGGCGTATCAGGGCGCCGTCATGGAACAGCTCGGCGATCGCCGGGGCGTGCTCCAGGACCTGCAGCCGGACGGCAAGGGTCGGGTGCGGATGGACTACCTCATCCCGGCCCGGGGCCTGATCGGCTTCCAGTCCGAATTCCGCACCGTCACGGCCGGCACCGGGTTGCTGTTCCACGTGTTCGACCACTACGGACCCTACCGGCCGGCGCCCATCGCGGCGCGCAAGCAGGGCGTGCTGATCTCGAACAGCACCGGCAGGGCGATTCCCTATGCGCTGTTCAATCTGCAGGATCGCGGCCGCATGATCATCGAGCCGGGCGACGACGTCTACGAGGGGCAGATCATCGGCATTCACAACCGCGGCAACGACCTGACGGTCAACCCCCTGAAGTCCAAGCAGCTCACCAATATCCGCACCGTACTCAAGGACGACAACGTGCAGCTCGCGGCCTTCCGGCGCATGAGCCTGGAACAGGCGCTGGAATTCATCGAGGACGACGAACTGGTGGAAGTCACGCCCGAGAGCGTGCGTTTGCGCAAGCTACACCTGCTCGAGCACGAGCGCAAGACCGCCAGCCGGCGGGCACAGAAGACGAGCTGACGGCGGCCGCGCCGCGGCTATCGACCGGCCGGCAGGGGTCGCCCCAGCCAGCCCTCCAGGCGACGAACCTGGCGCCTGCCGAGCTCGCCATCGGCTCGGTTTTCGAAGGTCGCCGGATGCACCTCGTCGAGCACGACCGGGATGCGGATGATGCGGTCCTGCGGGCGATGAGCAGGTCGACGGATTCGCCAGGCCTGAAGCGGCGCCGTCAGGCTCATTCGAACGCCTGGTTGTACTTGCGCACGATGAGCATGGCGAGCTCCAGCGCCTGCTCGTAGTTCAACCGGGGATCGACGGTGGACTTGTAGGAACGCTCCAGATCCTTCTCACCCAGGTCGCGGGCCCCGCCAGTGCACTCCGTGACATTCTCGCCCGTCAGCTCCAGGTGCACGCCACCCAGCCGCGAGTCATTGGCGCTGTGCACGTCGAACGCCTGTTCCATTTCGCTCATGATGTTACGAAAGCGCCGGGTCTTGATGCCGGAACCGGTGGTCTCGGTATTGCCATGCATCGGGTCGCATACCCACAGGACCGGCGATTCGCAGTCCTGGGCAGCGCGGATCAGGGCCGGCAGGCGGCTGCCGATCTGCGCGGCGCCCATGCGGTGGATCAGCACGATCCGGCCGTGCTCCCTGCCCGGGTTCAGCACGTTCAGCAACGCCTGCAGGTGCGCTTCCTGCATTGCCGGGCCGACCTTGATGCCGATCGGGTTGCGGATGCCGCGAAAATATTCCACGTGCGCCCCGTCCAGCTCCGTGGTGCGCATGCCGATCCACGGGAAGTGGGTGGACAGGTTGAACCAGCCCTCCTGGCGCGGCACCTGCCGGGTCAAGGCCTGCTCATAATGCAGGTGCAGGGCCTCGTGCGAAGTATAGAAATCCACGCGCCGCACGTTGCCGGCCCGCTGGCCCGAAATGGTCTCCATGAATCGTACCGAGCGGCCGATGCCCTCGGCCAGCCGGTGAAAGTCGTTCGCCAGCGGCGAGTGCTCTACCCAGCTGAGATCCCAGTACTCCGGGTGATGCAAATCCGCAAAACCACCGTCCACCAGGGCGCGGACGAAATTCATGGTGAGCGAGGAGTGCGCATGCCCCTGCAGCAGGCGCTGTGGATCGGGCGCCCGCGCCGCGGCGGTGAACGCCGGCGCATTGACCAGGTCGCCACGATAGCTCGGCAACGAGACACCATCGCGGGTCTCGAGGGGACTGGAGCGGGGTTTTGCATACTGGCCTGCGAACCGGCCGATCCGCACCACCGGGAGCTGCAGGCCGTGCACCAGGGTGAGACTCATCTGCAACAGCACCTTCAACCGGTTGGTAATCACCGGCGAGGTGCATTCGGCGAAACTCTCCGCGCAGTCGCCGCCCTGCAGCAGGAAGCGCTCGCCGCGCTGGGCCTCGGCCACCTGCTCGCGCAGCGCCAGCACCTCCCAGGAGGTCACCAGCGGTGGCAGCTCCCGGAGTTCCTCCAGGACGCGCCTGAGTTCCCCGGCATCCGGGTATTCAACCTGCTGCGCGGCCTCCAGGGCCTGCCAGGAATCCGGCGCCCATTCAGGGCCGCTGGTGGTGGTCGTGGGGTGTTCAGGCGCGCTCATCGGCATGCTCCATCTTCAGGCCCTGCGCGCCGCCAGCCAGAGCGCGAGGCTTCCCAGCACCAGGTACCAGAACAGCGTCCAGCCGGGCATGCTGAGGCCCAGGAGGCGCCAGTGCACTTCGGCGCAACTGCCGGACCCGAGCAACACCGTCGACAGGACGTCTGTCAGGGGGAAGTTTTCCAACAGGTAGTTGAGACCCGGCCCGCACTCGGGCACCTGGTCGGGCGGCAGGGATTGCAGCCACAGGTGCCGGCCGGCGACCAGCGCGCCAAGCATCGCGCTCACGACGATCACGGAAGCATAAACGCGTTGCCCGGTGCGGCGCGGGTTGTGCAGCGCCGCCAGCAGGGCGACCAAGCCCATCAGCAGGAACGCAACGCGCTGGAATATGCACAACGGGCAGGGGTCCATGAATGCCCGGTACTGCTGGTAGAAGGCGAACCCCAGCAGGCCCACACAGCAGACCGCGATGATTGCGAACCACGCCCTGGACGATGGCATAGCCAATTCTTCCTCCTGGCCGACCCAGATTCGGGGACTCGGGCGAACCGGCCCCGCTGGTATAATTTATCGGCGACTGAAACAGACGTTGACCCTCGACGATGATGAGCGGAAAGTCCCGACAAATCAAGGCACCTACCGGTACCTCGCTGAGCTGCAAGGGCTGGCACCAGGAAGCCGCCATGCGGATGCTGATGAACAACCTCGATCCGGAGGTGGCGGAGCGGCCGGACGAACTCATCGTCTACGGCGGCACCGGCAAGGCGGCCCGGAACTGGGACTGCTACGACCGCATCATCAGCACCCTGCAGCGGCTCGAGAACGACCAGACCTTGCTCGTGCAGAGCGGCAAGCCGGTGGGCGTGTTCGCGACCCACGAGGAAGCGCCCCGGGTATTGATCGCCAATGCCAACCTGGTTCCGCGGTGGGGCACCTGGGAGGTGTTCCGGGAACTGGAAGCCAAGGGACTGACCATGTTTGGCCAGATGACCGCGGGCTCGTGGATTTATATCGGCTCGCAGGGCATCGTGCAGGGCACCTATGAGACCTTTGCCGAAGTCGCCCGCCAGCATTTTGGCGGCAGCCTGCGCGACCGGCTCGTGGTGACCGCCGGGCTCGGCGGCATGGGCGGGGCCCAGCCGCTGGCGGTGACCATGAACGAAGGCCACTGCCTGGCCGTCGAGGTGGACCCCCACCGCATCGAACGGCGGGTGGCGACCGGTTACTGCGACCATGCCTGCACGTCCCTGGACGAGGCGCTGGACATGCTGGCAACCGCGACCGAACCCTTGTCCATTGGCCTGTTGGGCAACATTGCGGACATCATGCCCGAGCTGGTGCGGCGCGGGGTCGTGCCCGACGTGGTGACCGACCAGACCTCCGCCCACGACCTCAGGTTCGGCTACATCCCGGCGGGATATTCGTTGTCCGAGGCCGAGCGCCTGCGCGTTTCCGACCCCGGGCGCTACGACGAATGCGTGCTCGATTCCATGGTCCGGCACGTCCAGGCCATTCTGGCGCTGCAGGATCGCGGGGCGGTGTGTTTCGACTACGGAAACAATCTTCGCGGCCAGGTCTCCGACCGTAGAAATCTATCACAGGCCTTTGATTATCCTGGGTTTGTACCCGCCTATATCCGGCCGCTTTTTTGCCGCGGCGCGGGCCCTTTCCGCTGGGCTGCCCTGTCCGGCAACCCGCAGGACATCTACACCACGGACCAGGCCATCCGCGAACTGTTTCCTGCCAAAGCGGCCCTGCATCGCTGGTTGGACAAGGCACGCCGGCAAATCCACTTCCAGGGGCTGCCGGCCAGGATCTGCTGGCTGGAGTACGGCGAGCGCGCGGAGGCCGGTTTGAAGTTCAACTGGCTGCTGCGCAAGGGCAAGCTCGAAGCACCCATCGTCATCGGCCGCGACCACCTGGACTCCGGCTCGGTCGCCTCGCCCAACCGCGAGACCGAGGGCATGCGCGACGGCTCGGATGCCATCGCCGACTGGCCTCTGCTCAATGCCCTGCTGAACACCGCATGTGGCGCCAGCTGGGTCTCGATCCACCATGGCGGTGGAGTGGGCATCGGCTATTCGCTGCACGCGGGCATGGTATGCGTGGTGGACGGCACCGAGGCGGCTGACCGGCGCCTGCAACGGGTGCTGACCGCAGACCCAGGCACCGGCGTCATGCGCCACGCGGATGCGGGCTACCCGGAGGCCATCGAAACCGCGGCCGAGCGCGGCATCGACCTGCCCATGGTCAATGGCTGAAAGACGCCCTCGGCCCGGGGGTGAAACCGGGCCGGCGAGCCCGGGGGCAGCGGGCTCCGGTCCGCCCAGGAGCGAGACATGAGCAGCGACACGCACGATATCCGGATCGCCACCCTCGAGGAGGATCTCGCCGCGAGCATGCGGCGACTGCGGGCGGACAGCGGGTCCATCGACCGGTCGCGGCAGGTGGTCGAGGCGGCGCTGGCGGACGGCCGGGCCCGCTACGGAATCAACACGGGCTTCGGCGCGCTGGCCAACCAACGCATTGCCGCCAGCCAGCTGCCGGATCTCCAGCGCAACATCCTGCTCAGCCATGCCTGCGGGGTTGGCGAGCCGGTGCCGCCTGAGATTACGCGGCTCATGCTGCAACTCAAGATTCACGCACTGGGGCTGGGCCACTCGGGCATATCGCGCCGCACCTTTCGCCTGCTGCTGGAACTCGAGGAGCGCGACCTGCTGCCCTGGGTGCCGAGCCGGGGCAGCGTGGGCGCTTCCGGCGACCTGGCGCCGCTTGCCCACCTATGCCTGCCACTGCTCGGGCGCGGCGAGTTCTGGGACGCCGGGCATCGGGGCAAGGTTCCCGCTGCCGAAGTGCTGCAGACGGCCGGGCTCGAACCGGTGGAGCTGCAAGCCAAGGACGGGCTGGCTCTGATCAACGGTACCCAGCTGATGAGCGCCTATGGCGCCTTCGTGCTGAAGCGCGCCCTGACGCTGCAGCGCGAGGCGGATGTCCTGGCGGCCATGAGCCTGGAAGCGTTACAGGGCAGTGCCATACCTTTCGACGACCGCATCCATGTGCTGCGCCCGCACCCGGGGCAACGGCGGGTGGCTGCCAACATCCGCCGCCTGCTGGAAGCCAGCGAAATCATGGAATCGCATCGGGATTGCGGCAAGGTGCAGGATCCCTACTGCCTGCGGTGCGTACCCCAGGTGCACGGCGCCTGTCGCGATGCCCTGGCCTACGCCATCACGGTCGTCGAGACAGAAATCAATTCGGTCACCGACAATCCCCTGGTGCTGGCCGACGGCGACATCGTCTCCGGCGGCAACTTCCACGGTCAACCCCTGGCGCTGGCACTGGATTTCGCCGCCATAGCGCTGGCCGAGCTGGCCAGCATTTCGGAGCGCCGCACCTACCTGCTGCTGGAGGGACACGATGGCCTGCCCAAGCTGCTGATGAAGGACACCGGCGTCAACTCTGGATTCATGATTCCGCAATACACGGCCGCCGCGCTGGTATCGGAGAACAAGATCCTCTGCCATCCCGCCAGCGTGGATTCCATCCCCACCAGCCTGGGCCAGGAGGATCACGTCAGCATGGGTTCGATCAGTGCGCTGAAACTGCTGGGCGTCATGCGCAACGTCGAGCGGGTGCTGGCAGTGGAGCTGCTGACAGCCGCGCAGGCGCTGGATTTCAGGGCGCCGCTGCGGCCCGGCCAGGGCGTGGAGCGGGCCCATCAGGCGTTGCGCGAGCAGGTTGCGCACGCCCGCCAGGATTACGAGGTGCGCGGTGACCTCGACACCTGTACCGACCTCTTGCGTCACGGCGCGATGGCGGCCGCCGCCGACCCCTCCGGTGAGCTCGCTTGACCACCATCATCCGCAACATCGGGCAACTCGCCACCTGCCCGCCGGGCAACCCCCAGTCCGATGCGGGCCTGCTGGACACTGCGGCACTGGTGATCGACGGCGGACAGCTTCGCTGGGCGGGACCCGAGCGCGACCTGCCGCGCCCGGTACCGGGTGCCGAGACCTTTGATGCCCGGGGCCGGCTGGTGGTACCCGGGCTGATCGACTGTCACACGCACCTGTGCTTTGGCGGCTGGCGTGGCGATGAGTTTGAGCAGCGCCTGCTGGGCGCGAGTTATGCGGACATCGCCGCAGCGGGTGGCGGCATCCGCAGGACCGTGGCGCAAACCCGTGCGGCCAGCACGGACGAGCTCACCACCCGCGCCCGCGCGGTGCTGGATGCAATGCTGGCGCTGGGCGTCACCACCGTGGAGTGCAAGTCGGGTTACGGCCTGGATGCCGGGCAGGAGATACGTCAGCTGGAGGTCTACGCGACGCTCGACCACGAGCATGCCATCGACCTCGTCCCGACCTTTCTGGGCGCGCATGCCCTGCCCGAGGAGCATGCCACGGACCCGGACGCCTACGTGGACCTGGTGTGCGAGCGCATGCTGCCCGAGATCGCGCGACGTGAACTGGCGCGCTTCTGCGACGTATTCGTCGAACACGGTGCGTTCTCGCCCGCCCAGGGCCGCCGCGTGCTCGAGCACGCGGCCCGGCTCGGTCTGGGCCTGAAAGTGCACGCTGACCAGCTCAGCGACGGTGGCGGTGCGGCGCTGGCAGCGGAACTGGGAGCCGTATCCGCAGAGCATCTCGAATATGCCAATGACGACGGAATCGAAGCCCTGGCCGCTGCCGGCACGGTGGCGGTCAGCCTGCCCCTGGCCTCGCTTTATCTGGGCGAGCGGTTCCTGCCCGCGCGCCGCATGCTGGCCGCCGGCGTGGCGGTGGCCATCGCGACCGACTTTAATCCGGGCTCGGCACCCAGTTTTCACCTGCCGCTGGCCATGCTGCTGGGCTGCCTGCGCCAGTCGATGACCTGCGAGGAGGCCCTGATGGGCGTGACCCGGGTCGCAGCGCAAGCCATCAGCGCCGACGGGCAACTCGGTTCGCTGCAACCCGGATTCCAGGCTGACCTCGCCGTGATCGACGCGCCCTCCCTCACCCATTGGCTGTACCACTTCCAACCCAATGCCTGCCTGGCGACCATGAAAGCGGGCCGCTGGGTCCATACCCGCGAAGACTGGACGCCCTGAGCCCGACGACCGACGGACCACCCCGATCCGGCGCGGTCGGCCAACTGCACGGCAATTGATCTAGGGCAAGTGCCTCGGCGATGGATTTGTTCTAAAATGGGCGCATGGAAATGCGAATAAATCTCATTTGCGTCTTGTCATGACCCTTGCCGACCTCAAACCGGGACAGTCAGCGCGTATCGAAGCCATCGATACCAGCACCGCCGCGGTGGTGCGCTTGATGGTTCTCGGCCTGGTAGAGGGCGTCGACGTGCGGTTTCAGCACGCGGCGATCGGCGGCGACCCACTGGAAGTCAGCGTCTACGGATCTTCCATTTCCATCCGCAAGGAGCAGGCCCGGCAATTCAGGATTGCGGAGTCGCCGGACGGTGGGTGAGCACGGGGAATTCGGATTCCCGGCCTCACAAATCGGCATCCGCAGACGCGCACGGTCTTCCATCGCCGTCATCGGCAACCCCAATTCCGGCAAGAGCACGCTGTTCAACCGCTTGACGGGGCTGCGGCAGACCACCGGCAACTACCCTGGCGTCACGGTGGAAAAGCACGTGGGCGTGGCCGACCTGGGCACCAGCGCAGTGGAATTGATCGACCTGCCGGGCATCTATTGCCTGAGCGGAGAATCGGCCGACGAGCAGATCGCGGTCGACGTATTGCTGGGCCGTGTGCCGGATATGCCGGCTCCGGCCGGACTCCTGGTGGTGGTGGACAGCACCCACATGTACCAGGGCCTGTATCTGCTCGAGCAGTTGCTGGAACTGCGCCTGCCGACCATGGTGGCGCTCACCATGAGCGATGTGGCCCTGGCCGCCGGGCTGTCGGTGGACCTTCCCGCGCTACAGGCGCGCCTCGGGGGCATCCCCGTGTGCGAAGTGTCCGCAACCAGCGGACACGGCATGGAGGAACTCCGCCAGGCGCTGGCGTCGCTGTCCAGCACCGCCCCACCCGCCTATCCCCAGTCCTGGCCCGAGTTGAGTCGTGGTGCCGAGATCTTGAGCGGGCGCACCGGGGGAGGCCTGGCGCGCATCGATGTCATCCAGGGGCTGCTGCACCCCGGCAGCGATCCGGACCGGGTGCTGTGCGATGCGCTGGGCGAGGAAGCGGTGCGCTCCAGCCGCGATGAGCTGTTCGGCAGCGCGCCACCCCAGGCGGTCGAGGCCCGCACCCGCTATCGCTGGGTGCAGGGGGTGCTGGCACAGGCGCAGTTCCACACGCCGCTGCTGGCGCGGATGAATGCCCGGCTGGTGCGCTGGATCAACCGTCCGTGGCCAGCCACCCTGGGCTTCTTCGCGGTGATGGTGCTGATGTTCCAGGCGGTGTTCTCATGGGCAACGCCCTTGATGGATGTGATCGACGTCGCCGCATCCGGCCTCGGACAGTGGGTGACTCTGCGCTTCGGTGATGGTGTGGCGAGCAGTTTCGTGGCCGACGGCGTCATCGCCGGAGTCGGCAGTGTCATCGTGTTTCTGCCGCAGATCCTGATTCTGTTCCTGTTCATCATCGTACTGGAAGATTCCGGCTACCTCGCGCGAGCGGCTTTCCTCATGGATCGCCTGATGCGGTCGGTGGGGCTCTCGGGCCAATCGGTCATCCCCATGCTGTCCAGTTTCGCCTGCGCGGTCCCGGCCATCATGGCCACACGGGTCATTCCGGACCGACGGGACCGCATCGCGACCATCCTGGCGGCCCCCTTCATGACCTGCTCGGCGCGACTGCCCATCTATGCCTTGCTGATCGCCGCATTCGTGCCCAACCAGGCCGTCGGCTGGTTCAACCTGCAGGGGCTGGTGCTATTCGGTTTGTACCTGCTGGGCATCGCCGGCGGCCTGGTCACCGCGCGTTTACTCAAGTCGTCCGCCCTGAAAGGCCCCAAGCCCCAGTTCATGCTGGCGCTCCCGGAATTCCGCTGGCCCAACCTGCAGACCGTGGCGATCAAGCTGATGGATCGTGCGCGGATCTTCCTCAAGCGGGCCGGCACCGTCATCTTCGCGGTCGCGGTGGTGGTGTGGGCATTGGCCTATTTTCCACGCCTCGACGCGCCCGCGCTGCCCGCCGAACGCGCCCCCGTCGCTGCCGCCCAGGCGTCCGCGCCCGCTGCGGATCAGCAGGCGGCCAACCAGCTCGCGCAAAGCTGGCTTGGCCGGGCCGGGCGGTCCCTGGAACCCCTGTTCACCCCGCTGGGATGGGACTGGCGCGTGGCCTCCGCCGTCATCGCCGGTTTCCCGGCCCGGGAAGTGGTCGTTGCGGTAATGGGGACGATCTACGCGGTGGGATCGAACGCCGATGAAGCCAGCCTGGCATCCCGCCTGCGCGCGGCCACCTGGCCCGATGGACGCCTGATCTTCACCCTGCCGATGGCGCTCGGCATGATGGTGTTCTACGCCCTGTGCCTGCAATGCGCGGCCACGGTCGCCACCATCCGGCGCGAGACCAACAGCTGGCGTTGGCCGCTTTTCGCCTGGACGTATATGACCGTGGTGGCCTACCTCGCGGCGCTCATGGTCTATCAGCTGGGCACCTTCCTGGTGCCCTGACCGGCCATTCACGCAAAAAAAGAGCGGGCCACCGGGCCCGCTCCTGATTCTGTACGGCGTGCGGAATTCAGCCGCATTCTTCCTTGCGCGGATTGCACTTGGGCCCGCCACCTTTCTCGCCGCCGCCACCGCCACCGCCGCCGCCACCACCACCGCCGCCTCCGCAGCCATTGGCGGTCAGATAGCTAACGGCATCGGCGGCCTGCACCAGGCCATGGCCAAAGAAGTCGTCACGTCCGGCGGCGCCCAGGTCCAGGGCGGAGGCCTGCAAGGCGGCCCGGATCTGCTCGTTGCTGCACCCCGAATGATGCGACCACACCAGCGCCGCCACGCCCGTCACATGCGGGGTGGCCATGGAGGTGCCGTCGTAGAAGGCATAATCACTGGCGGCCACGGTGACCGCCGCTGACTGGCCGACAACCCCCTGCATGCCAGCCCCGTCGGTGTCGGAGACGCCGATCGACGGGATCGCGGTCTCGGTATCACCCAGCGTGCCCAGCAGCGGCCCGCTCACGTTGTTATAAATGATGGCGGCCACGCCACCGCCCGCCTCGCAACTCAGCACTTTTTCCGCAAAGGTGATGTCCCCGCGCTCGATCAGGCACACCTGCCCTCCGCCTCCGGGGCATGCGTTGCTGCCGAGCCCGCAGTCGACCAGCGTTCCGCTGCGGGTTGCGCTGGGCGACCCGTCCATCGCGTCCCCCAGGTAGGTGGTCGACGCAACCACCGCGCTCGCCTCGGAGCCCTGGTCGACCGGCACGGTGGAGAGCACGTGGGCGCCCGGGCCCGACAGTTCCACCTGGCTGTTGTACTGGGAGAAACTGGCGCGCTCGAGGGTCTCGTCGATGGCCGCCACGGACACCACCGAGTTATAGGACGCGGGGTAGGATTTGCGCGAATTACCGCCGTTACCGGCAGCCGCTATCGACATCACGCCCTGGCTGGTCGCATCGCTGAAGGCCCGGTCTTCCGTGCGGCTCTTGAGCGAACCGCCCAGGCTCATGTTGACCACTTGCGCGCCGGCAGCCGTGCAGGCATCGAGGGCGCCGATCAAGCCGGAGGCGTAGCTCCAGCTGCCGCTGTTATTGAACACCCGCACAATGTGCAGCGGCACATTTCCATCGGAAATGACGCCAACCACCCCTTTCGAGTTGGCGAGGGCGGAGACGGTGCCCGCCACGTGCGTGCCGTGGCCATCGCCATCCTGATACCAGAGCCCGGAAGACGAACTGGTGCCACCGACGTCGGTGTCCTGATCGAGGTCGGGATGGCCGAGCTGATAGCCGCTGTCGATGATGCACACCTTCACAGGGGAAGCGCCATGCCCCAACCGGTCAGCCTGCACCGCTGAGATGCCCCACGGCGTCACCTGCGCTGTGCGCAACGACATCGGATAACGCTTGGGATCCTCCTCGATGTAATCGATGTTGGGATTATTGCTCAAGCCTCGCAGCGCGGCGTCGGGCATGCTGGCCGCCACCGCGTTGTGATTCGACATCAGGTCGAGCTCGATGCGCGCGCCCGCGGCACCCAGTGCCTGCAGGCCCGAGTCGCCGCGGCCGTCCTTGAATTGCACGATGAATCTTTGATCGGCCTGCGCCGCCGTCCCCAGGCCGACGGCCAATAGCAGGCAGGTGACGGTCATGGCATTCGGTCGTTTCACGTTGATCTCCCCTCTCGTATCTGGACGAGCGGCTCCGCGCCGCGGTGGCAGCAACTGCGCCAAAGCATAGCATCCGGGTGCATTTCTTGCAAAAGCCGGGGCGCCCGCCGCCCGACGATTTCTCGTTCTTTATTAGAAAGATACGATACAAAAAGCCCGGCGATGCCGGGCTGCAAGGAGGCGAGTATGCGGCACCGAGCCGTATCGGCTCATTCTTCCTCGGCGGCGTCCTGCTCACGCGGCCGATCGACCAGTTCGACATAGGCCATCGGGGCCCGGTCGCCCGGACGAAAGCCGCACTTCAGGATGCGAAGGTAGCCACCGGGACGCTCTGCGTAGCGTGGCCCGAGCTCCTGGAACAGCTTGCCAACCGCGTCACGGTCACGCAAGCGATTGAACGCCTGCCGGCGGTGCGCGACGGTGTCGGTCTTGGCCAGGGTGATCAGCGGCTCCGCCACACGCCGCAATTCCTTGGCCTTGGGCACAGTGGTCTTGATGATCTCATGGCGGAACAGCGACGCCGCCATGTTCTTGAACATGGCCTTGCGATGCGCGCTGTTGCGGTTGAGCTTACGTCCCGATTTCAGATGCCGCATGGTCGTTTCCTGCCGTGTTTCGTGTGGTGCGCGTTCAGCCGCTGACCAGGGCCGCTGGCGGCCAGTTCTCCATCTTCATCCCCAGCGACAGATCGTGCTGAGCCAGTACATCCTTGATCTCGGTCAGCGATTTCTTGCCGAGATTGGGCGTCTTGAGCAGCTCGACCTCGGTGCGCTGCACCAGGTCGCCGATGTATAGGATGCTTTCCGCTTTCAGGCAATTGGCAGACCGCACCGTCAACTCGAGATCGTCAATGGGCCGGAGCAGAATGGGGTCGATCTCCTGGGATTTCACCTCCTCCACCTCTTCAATGCGGGCCTTGAAATCCACGAACACCGACAACTGGTCAGCCAGAATGTTGGCGGCCAGCTTGACGGACTCCTCGCAATCGATGGTGCCGTTGGTCTCGATGTCGAGCACCAGCTTGTCGAGGTCGGTGCGCTGCTCCACGCGCGCCGCCTCCACGCTGTAGGCGACCTTGCGCACCGGGCAGAAGGATGCATCCAGCATCAGGCGGCCAATGGGGCGGGACTCCTGGTCGCCGATGGTCAGCTGGTTGGCGGGCTGGTAACCGACGCCACGGCGCACTTTCAGGCGCATGTTGAGGCTGCCGTCCTTGGTCAGGTTGCAGATCAGGTGATCGGGATTCACGATCTCCACGTCGTGGTCCAGCTGGATGTCACCGGCCGTCACCACGCCCTGGCCCGATTTGCTCAGTACCAGGGTGGCTTCCTCGCGCTCGTGCATGCGAAGCGCCACGCCCTTGAGGTTCAGCAGCACTTCGATGATGTCCTCTTGCAAGCCTTCGACCGCCGTGTACTCGTGCAGCACCCCGTCGATCTCCACCTCGGTGATCGCGGAGCCGGGAATCGAAGACAGCAGCACCCTGCGCAGCGCGTTGCCGAGCGTATGCCCAAAGCCGCGCTCCAGGGGTTCCAGCGCAATCCGCGCGCGGTTCGGGTTGAGTTCGTCGACTCCGACCGCGGTGGGTTTCAGCATGTTTTCAATCACACCCATCATGGGCACATCCTCTCGCTATGACTGACCGGTGGCTGCGCTGCCGCTGCAACGCCTCCGGGATTACTTGGAATACAGTTCGACGATCAGGTTCTCGTTGATGTCCGGCGGCAGCTCCTGCCGATCCGGCAACACCTTGAACTGACCCTCCATCTTGTCCGGATCGACTTCCATCCAGGCCGGCACCAGGTCCATTTCCTGGCTCAGGGTGATCGCTTCCTTGACCCGCAACTGGTTCCTGGCCTTGTCGCGAACGGCGACGGTATCGCCCGGTTGGACCTGGAAGGACGGAATGTTCACCAGCTCCCCGTTCACCGCGATGGCCTTGTGGGAAACCATCTGGCGGGCCTGCGCGCGGGTAACGGCAAAACCCATGCGGTACACCACGTTATCGAGGCGCGACTCCAGCAGCATGAGCAGGTTCTCGCCGGTCGCACCCTTGCGCTTGGCGGCCAGCATGTAGTAATTGCGGAACTGGCGCTCGAGGATGCCGTAGATTCGCCGCACCTTCTGCTTCTCGCGCAGCTGCACGGCATAATCGGACAGGCGCTGCCGACGCGATGCCCCATGCTGGCCGGGCGGCTGGGAAATCTTGCACTTCGACTCCAGGCCACGGGCCGGGCTCTTGAGCCCGAGATCCGTGCCCTCACGCCGAGCGAGCTTGCAGGTGGGTCCAGTGTATCTAGCCATGCTTGCAGTACCTCAGACGCGACGCTTCTTGGGCGGGCGGCACCCGTTGTGCGGGATCGGCGTCACGTCGGTGATGTTGGTGATCTTGTAGCCCAGCGCATTCAGCGCCCGGACCGACGAATCGCGCCCCGGGCCAGGCCCCTTGACCCGCACCTCCAGGTTTTTCAGACCGTAATCCAGCGCCGTGCGCCCGGCCGCCTCGGCAGCCACCTGGGCCGCGAACGGTGTGCTCTTGCGCGAGCCGCGAAAACCGGCGCCACCCGAGGTTGCCCAGGACAACACGTTGCCCTGGCGGTCGCTCAGGGTAATGATGGTGTTGTTGAACGACGCGTGGATGTGGGCAATCCCATCGACCACCGTCTTCTTGACTTTCTTCTTGGTTCGAGTTTTTGGCTTGGCCATCAGTTTGTCTGCCTGATCCTGTCCGGATTCCCCGGGTTAACGTTTAATCGGCCGCCGCGGCCCCTTGCGGGTGCGGGCGTTGGTCTTGGTGCGCTGCCCACGCACCGGCAAGCCGCGCCGGTGGCGCAGACCGCGGTAGCAGCCGAGATCCATCAGCCGCTTGATGTTCATGGCCACTTCGCGACGCAGGTCGCCCTCGACCGGAAGCCGGGCAACCTGGGCGCGCAGGCTCTCGACCTCGGGTTCGCTCAGATCGCGAACCTTGGTGTCGGCCGACACGCCAGCCGCCTCGCAGACCTGCAATGCCCGCGACCGACCAATGCCGTAGATGTGGGTCAACGCGACCCACGCGTGCTTTTGTACCGGCAGATTGACACCCGCAATGCGAGCCATGTCATTTACTCCTGTCCGTCTTCGGGCTGCCCAAAGTCAAACAGCCAAGTATATCGAAATCCCATCCTTCAAGGAAGCCGAGCGACGTCCTCGCCCGCGCTGAAATTCAGCCCTGGCGCTGCTTGTGCCGTTTTTCCCTGCAGATCACGAACAACACGCCACGCCGGCGTACGATCTTGCAATGACGGCAGATTTTCTTTACCGAAGCCTGCACTTTCATGGCTGCTCTCCTCGAATCACTCCGGCGGATACGCTGCGACTCCCGGCCGGGGCGGATCCACCATCACCCGGTGCGGCCCACGGCCCACGACCGGTCATTTCCATCACCGCCTGACAACTCCCGAACGCCCATACGACCTGAGGTTCGCTTTCTTCATCAGGCTGTCGTACTTGTGCGAAATCAGGTGCGCCTGCACCTGCGCAATGAAATCCATGATCACCACCACCACGATCAGCACCGAGGTGCCGCCAAAGTAAAATGGCACCGCCCACACGACCCGCAGGATGTCCGGCAGCAGGCACACAGCCACCAGGTAGAGCGAGCCCACCATGGTCAGCCGGGTCAGCACGTGATCGATGTAATCGGCGGTCTGGCGCCCCGGCCGGATGCCTGGAATGAACGCCCCGGAGCGCTTGAGGTTGTCTGCCGTTTCTTTCGAGTTGAACACCAGCGCGGTGTAGAAAAAGCAGAAGAACATGATCAGCCCGGCATACAGGACCGTGTACGGCAGATTGCCCGGCGTCAGGGCCGCCGCCACGTCGGTCATCCAGCCCATGTCACCCGAACTGCTGAACCAGGTCGCCAGCGTCGAGGGGAAAATCACGAGACTCGACGCAAAAATGGCCGGGATCACACCGGACATGTTGATCTTCAACGGCAGGTGCGTCTGCTGGTTCTGGTACGCCACCCGCCCCTGGCGTTGCGCGTAATTCACGGTGATCCTTCGCTGCCCGCGTTCGACGCGCACGATGAAGTAGATCACGCCCAGCACGATGGCCAGGATCAGCAACATGGCCGGAATGCTCAACTGGCCCGTGTTGACCAACTCCAGGGTGCCGGCAATAGCGCGCGGCAGGCCGGCCACGATGCCCGCGAAAATGATCAACGAGATACCGTTGCCGACGCCGCGCTCGGTAATCTGCTCGCCCAACCACATCAGGAATATCGTGCCCGCGGTCAGCGTCACCACCGCCGTGAACAGGAACCCGAATCCCGGCGCAAACACCACCGAAGTCTGGGCCTGCAGGGCAAACGCCACGCTACCCGCCTGGAAACCGGCCAGCAACACCGTGAAATAACGGGTGTACTGGGTGATCTTCTGGCGCCCGGAGGAGCCCTCCTTTTTCAGTTGCTGCAATTGCGGCACCGCACTCGACATCAGCTGCATGATGATGGACGCCGAAATGTACGGCATGACCCCCAGCGCGAACAGCGAGAACCGCTCCAGGGCCCCACCGGTGAACAGGTTGAACACGTCGATAATCGTGCCCTGCTGGGAATCCATGAACTGCAGCAGGGCCTGAGGGTTGACGCCCGGCACCGGGATGAAGGTCCCGATCCGGTAAATGATCAACGCGGCGAAAACGAACAGCAGTCGTTGCCGGAGCTCGGTGAGACGACCGATCCCGCCCAGCGTGTCAGCCATTTGTGATGGCGAACGCGACATCACTCCACCTTGCCACCCGCGGCTTCGATGACCGCCCGCGCGCCGCGGGTAACGGCCAGCCCCTTGACGGTCACGGCGCGATCCAGCGTGCCCGTGTTGATCACCTTGACCTGGCGCACGTCACGCTTGACGATGCCGGCGTTCTTGAGCGCCTCGAGATCGATCACCTCGGCAGACACCCCGGCCAGATGATACAAACGCACCTCGGCACGGTACTGATCGCTGCGGGACCTGAAGCCGCGCTTGGGCAGGCGCCGCTGCAACGGCATCTGGCCACCTTCGAAGCCCACCTTGTGCAAGCCTCCGGAGCGGGATTTCTGCCCCTTGTGGCCGCGGCCGGCCGTCTTGCCGAAGCCCGAGCCCAGGCCACGGCCCACCCGCTTGCGAGCCTTCTTGCTGCCCGGCGCCGGGCTGAGGGTATTCAGTTTCATGTCTGTCATCCCACCTCGGGTCTCGCCCTCGTGTTCAGGCCTCTTCGACCCGCACCATGTAATTGACCTTGTTGGCCATGCCCCGCACCGATGGGGTGTCCTCGAGAGTCACGGTCTGGTGCATGCGCTTGAGCCCGAGCCCACGCACACACTCGCGATGACTCGGCAGCGCCCCGATGGGCGACCGGACCAGCGTGACCTTGATCTGTTTTTTGCTTGCCATCTCTGCGTTCAACCGTGATTCGCCATGATTTCATCGACCGACTTGCCGCGCTTGGCAGCGACCCCCTCGGGGCTGTACATCTGCTGCAGACCCTTGATCGTGGCCCGCACCAGGTTCACGGGGCTGTTGGAGCCGACACTCTTGGCGAGCACGTTGTGTACGCCCACGGTCTCCAGCACGGCCCGCATGGCGCCGCCGGCGATGACGCCGGTACCCTCCGAGGCGGGCTGCATGTAAATCTTGGAGCCGCCATGGCTGGCCTTGACCGGGTGCCACAGGGTGCCCTTGTTGAGCGATATGTTCACCATGTTCCGGCGGGCCTTTTCCATCGACTTCTGGATTGCGATCGGCACTTCGCGAGCCTTGCCGTAGCCAAAGCCGATCTTGCCCTCGCCATCACCTACGACGCTCAGGGCGGTGAAGCCGAAGATTCGGCCACCCTTGACCACTTTCGCCACGCGATTGACCGCGACCAGCTTCTCCAGCAGGNNCGCGGGCCGCTTCGGCCAGTTCCTTGACCTTGCCGTGATATTTGAATCCGGAACGGTCGAATGAAACTTGCTCGACACCTGCCGCCAGCGCCTTGGCCGCGACCGCCTTGCCAACCGCCGCTGCCGCCGCCTTGTTGCCGGTGCTGTCCAGCTGCTTGCGGATCTCCTTCTGCAGCGTGGACGCGGCCGCCAGCACGTGGCCACCGTCGGCTGCAATCACCTGGGCATAGATGTGCCGTCCACTGCGATGCACAGTCAGCCGAGGCCTGCCAAGGCGCCTGATGTGGGCCCGGCCCTTGCGGGCGCGGCGTTCGCGATTTGCTCTTTTGTCCATTTCTACCTACCTTCGCAACCAGCGCCACTCAGGCCTTCTTGGCCTCCTTGCGGGCCACGTACTCGTCGGCGTAGCGAACCCCCTTGCCCTTGTAGGGCTCGGGCGGCCGGAATGCGCGGATTTCCGCTGCCACCTGGCCGACGCGCTGCTTGTCACAACCGCTTACCACGATCTCCGTCTGAGACGGCGTCTCGATGGTGATGCCTTCGGGCACCGCGTACTCGATCGGGTGTGAGAAGCCCAGGCTGAGGTTGAGCGTATTGCCCTGCATCTGGGCGCGGTATCCCACGCCAACGAGCTGCAGACGCTTCTCGAAGCCCCGGCTGACGCCAAGGATCATGTTATTCATCAACGCCCGAAACGTGCCGGCCATCGCCAGGTCCCGCTCGTGCTCCCACTGCACACGGTACACGCCTTCTTCCTGCCGGAAACTGACGGCGGGGTGCAGGTCCAGGGTCAGGGCGCCCTTGGGGCCCTTGACGCTGACCTGCGTGTCGCTGACCGTGACGTCAACGCCCTGCGGCACTTCGATCGGGTTCTTTGCTACGCGCGACATGTCGGCTACCTCAGGAAACCACGCACAGAATCTCGCCGCCGTGACCGGCAGCGCGCGCTTTCATATCGGTCATGATGCCGCCCGACGTGCTCACAATGGCGATTCCGAGGCCATCGAACACCTTGGGCAGATCGTCCTTGCCCCGATACTGGCGCAGCCCGGGACGGCTCACGCGACGGATGCTGTCAATGACGCCGCGGCCCTCGAAATACTTCAGCGTCACCTCGAGCGTCGGCTTGCCAGCCGCCTCGCTGAGCGCGTAATCGGTGATGTAGCCCTCCTCCTTCAACACCTGCGCGATGCCGGCCTTGACCTTGGACGCGGGCATGGCCACGGAGACCTTGCCGGTCGCCTGGGCATTCCGAATGCGCGTCAGCATGTCTGCAATGGGGTCGCTCATGCTCATTTTGATTACCTGTTTCCGTTCCCAACGGGAGGCACGCTCCCGGGTTGTGTCACCTCACCAACTGGCCTTGCGCAGGCCGGGCACATCGCCGCGCATGGCGGCTTCGCGCAACTTGTTCCGGCTCAGGCCGAACTTGCGGTAATAGCCGCGGGGCCGCCCGGAGATTGCGCAGCGGTTGCGTTGCCGCGCGGGACTGGAATCGCGCGGCAGTTTCTGCAATGCGAACATGGCCGCCTGGCGCTCCTCGAAGCCCACCTCTGGGTTCGCAACGACGGCCTTGAGTTCCGCCCGCTTGCGGGCATATCGCTTGACCAGCTTGGCGCGCCGTTTCTCGCGGTTGATCATGCTTGCTTTAGCCATGTACCTGTACCCTCAAATCATTTCGCCTTGAACGGGAAATTGAAGGCCTGCAGCAGGGCCAGGCCCTCCGCGTCCGATTTCGCCGTTGTGGTGATGGTGATGTCCATGCCCCGAATCGCGTCGACCTTGTCGAAATCGATTTCCGGGAACACGATCTGTTCCTTGATGCCAAGGCTGTAGTTGCCGTGCCCGTCGAACGCCTTGGGGCTGAGGCCCCTGAAGTCCCGCACTCGCGGCAAGGCGATGTTCACCAGCCGGTCCAGGAATTCGTACATCCGGTCACGCCGCAGGGTCACCTTGCAGCCTACCGGCCAACCGTCACGAATCTTGAAGGACGCCACCGATTTACGCGACTTGGTCACGATCGGCCGCTGGCCCGCAATCAGCTCCATATCGCCCACCGCGCGCTCCATCACCTTCTTGTCCGTGACCGCCTCGCCCACGCCCATGTTGATCGTGATCTTGGAAATGCGCGGCACTTCCATGGCGTTGCTCATGTCGAACTGCTCCATGAGCTGCGGCACCACCGTTTCCTCGAAATATGTCTTCAATCTGGCCATGCCTGCTAAACCTTATGTATCGACCGCCTCACCGGTCGATTTGAAAATCCGGACCTTGCGGCCGTCCCCGAGCGTCTTGTAACCCACGCGGTCCGGTTTATTGGTTACCGGATTCATGAGCTGCACGTTGGACTCGTGAATCGGCCCCTCGGCCTCCACGATGCCGCCGGGTATGTTCCGGCTGGGGTCCGGACGGGTGTGGCGTTTGATCATGTTGACGTTCTCCACCAACAGTCGATCGCTGCCGAGGATGCTGAGCACACGGCCGTGCTGGCCCTTGCTGCGCCCGGCGATCACCACCACCTCGTCACCTTTGCGAATGCGTTTCATCGTTTTCCTCTCGTGTCAGGCCGTGCCGCTGGCCTCACAACACCTCCGGTGCCAGCGAAACAATCTTCATGAACTGCTCGGAGCGCAGCTCACGAGTCACCGGCCCGAAAATGCGGGTGCCGATGGGCTCGAGCTTGGGGCTCAGCAGCACCGCCGCATTGCCGTCGAACCGGATCAGCGAGCCATCCGGGCGGCGCACGCCCGCCTTGGTGCGCACGATGAGCGCGTCGTAGATCTCGCCCTTCTTGACCTTTCCGCGCGGGATCGCGTCCTTGACGGTCACCTTGACCACGTCACCGATACTCGCATAGCGACGCTTGGACCCGCCCAGGACCTTGATACACTGGAGCCGGCGCGCGCCGCTGTTGTCCGCGACTGCCAACATGCTCTGCATCTGAATCATCGTTCCTTCTCCGGCCTGCAAGCGCGCTTACTGCGCCCGCTGCAGGACCTCGATCACCCGCCAACTCTTCGACTTCGACAGCGGGCGGCATTGCGCGATCATTACCGTGTCGCCCGTGGCGGCGGTGTTGTCCTCGTCATGCGCATGCACCTTGGTCGACCGCTTGATGTACTTGCCGTACAAAGCGTGCTTCACACTGCGCTCCAGCAGGACCGTCACGGTCTTGTCCATCTTGTCGCTGACGACACGTCCGACCTGGGTACGCTGTTTCGACTCGGCCTTGCTCATGCCTCACCACCCCCGCTGCTTATCTGGTTCAATACCGTCTTGATCCGCGCGATGTCGCGGCGCACCCGCCGCATTTCATGCGGCTGGGTCAGTTGCCCGGTGCCCCGCTGCATGCGCAGGTTGAACTGCTCCTGCAGCAGGTGGGTGAGCTCCTCGCGAAGCTCGGCCTCACTCTTGGCCCTGATATCCTGCATGTCCATCACATCACCGACCGTGTCACGAACGTCGTCCTGACCGCCAGTTTGGCCGAGGCCAGGCGGAACGCCTCGCGTGCCTGTTCCTCGCTCACGCCCTGAATCTCGTACAGCACGCGGCCCGGCTGAATCGGCGCCACCCAGTATTCGACGTTGCCCTTGCCCTTGCCCATACGGACCTCCACCGGCTTCTTGGTGACGGGCTTGTCCGGAAACACCCGGATCCACAATTTGCCGCCGCGCTTCACATAGCGCGTGATCGCGCGCCGGGCCGCTTCGATCTGGCGCGCGGTGACGAAGCCACGGGTGGTGGCCTTGAGCCCGTACTCGCCAAAGCTGACACGGTTACCGACCTGTGCCAGACCCCGGTTGCGGCCCTTCTGTTGCTTGCGAAATTTGGTTCGCTTCGGCTGCAGCATCTCGTACTCTCCTAGCTTGCCGCCGGCTGGCTCTGCTGGTCTTCCGGTTGCCTGGCGTACAGGTCGAACACCTCGCCCTTGTAAATCCAGACTTTCACGCCGAGGACACCGTAGGTCGTCTTGGCTTCGTAAAGCCCGTAATCGACATCGGCACGCAACGTGTGCAGCGGCACCTGGCCTTCGCGGTACCACTCCGTGCGTGCAATGTCGGCGCCATTGAGACGCCCTGCCACGCTGACCTTGATACCCAGGGCACCCAATCGCATGGCATTGCCAACCGCCCGCTTCATGGCGCGGCGAAACATGATGCGCCGCTCCAGTTGCTGGGCGATGCCTTCCGCCACCAGCTGCGCATCCAGCTCCGGCTTGCGGATTTCCGCCACCGTGATGTGCGTCGGCACACCCATCAGAGCCGTCACCTCCCGCCGCAGGCGCTCGATATCCTCGCCTTTCTTGCCGATCACGATCCCCGGCCGCGCGGTATGGATGGTGATGCGGGCCGACTTCGCCGGGCGCTCCACCGTGATTCGGCTGACGGCTGCCTGGGCAAGCCGCCGATGCAGGAAATCCCGCACCGCCAGGTCGGAATTGAGCTGGTCCGCGTATTCGCCTTTCTCCGCGTACCAGGTCGAGTTCCAGTCCTTGGCAATGCCCAGACGGATACCGGTTGGATGTACCTTTTGACCCATGAGTTTTTTCCTGGTCCTGTTTAACCGCTGTCGGCCACGGTCACCGTGATGTGACTCGTGCGCTTCAATATGCGCGTGCCACGGCCCTTGGCCCGGGCCCTGCCGCGCTTGAGGGTCGGGCCCTCGTCTACCCGGATGCTGCGCACCCTCAACTCGTCGATGTCAGCGCCTTCGTTGTGCTCCGCGTTGGCGATGGCCGACAGCAGCACCTTCTTCACGATGTGGGCCGCTTTCCTGGGGCTGAACGTCAGGATCTGCTCGGCCTGCTCCACCGGCAGCCCGCGAACCTGATCGGCCACCAGCCGCAGCTTCTGGGCCGAAATCCGTGCCATTCTCAGTCGTGCGCTCACTTCCATCGCTGCATCACCTACTTGGTCTTGCGGTCGCCCGAGTGCCCGCGGAAGGTGCGGGTGGGGGCGAACTCGCCCAGCTTGTGCCCGATCATCTGCTCGGTGATGAGGATCGGCACGTGCTGCCGCCCGTTGTGGACGGCGATCGTCAGTCCGACCATGTCCGGCATGATCATGGACCGCCGCGACCAGGTCCTGATCGGGCGCTTGCTGTTGGTCTCGATCGCCTCGCCCACCTTTTGCGCCAGGTGGTGATCGATGAACGGACCCTTTCTGATTGACCTCGGCATATTCCTAACCCACTACTTGCCTGAACGTGAGCGGACGATGTACTTGTCCGTCCGCTTGTTGGAGCGCGTCTTGTACCCCTTGGTCGGCACACCCCACGGCGTAACCGGATGGCGGCCGCCGGACGTGCGGCCCTCGCCGCCGCCGTGCGGATGGTCGACCGGGTTCATGGCGACGCCGCGCACCGTCGGGCGAATGCCGCGCCAGCGCTTGGCGCCGGCCTTGCCCAGCTTCTCCAGGTTGTGCTCCGAGTTCGAAACCTCGCCCACCGTCGCCTTGCAGCGCGTGGGGACCTTGCGCATCTCGCCGGACCGGAGCCGCAGGGTTGCGTACTGCCCCTCGCGCGCCACCAACTGCACCGCCGCGCCCGCGCTGCGCGCGAGTTGCGCGCCCTTGCCCGGCTTGATCTCAACACAGTGCACCACGGTACCCAACGGGATATTGCGCAGCGGCAGCGCATTACCCGGCTTGATGGCCGCCTCGCGGCCACTCTGGACCGTGTCGCCGGCCCGCATGCCCTTGGGCGCGATGATGTAGCGCCGTTCGCCATCCCGGTACAGCACCAGCGCGATGTGCGCGGTGCGGTTGGGGTCATATTCGACGCGCTCGATGCGGCCTTCGATGCCATCCTTGTCGCGCTTGAAATCGATCACGCGATAGTGCTGCTTGTGGCCGCCGCCGCGATGGCGGGTGGTGATGCGACCCGCGTTGTTTCGCCCCCCGGAACGCGATTTCTTCTCCACCAGTCCGGCATGGGGCTCGCCCTTGTGCAGGTGCGGGTGGCGCACTTGCACCACGCCGCGACGCCCTGGCGATGTCGGTTTTGCCTTAACGATTGCCATGACTGTCCACCCTCAGAATGTTTCGCCGCCGAGGAAATCCAGGGTCTGGCCTTCGCGGACCCTGACGTATGCCTTCTTCCAGTCCGAGCGCCGGCCCGGGCGGAGTTTGAAAGTTTTCCGCTTGCCCTTGACGTTGACGATACGCACCGCCTCGACGTTGACCTCGAACAATTGCTCCACGGCGGCCCGGACCTCGGCCTTGCTGGCATCCGGGGTCACCTTGAATACGTACTGGTTGCTCTGCTCCCCGACGTATGCCGTCTTCTCGGTCATGCGCGGGGCCAGCAACACCTTGTACAGGCGTTCACTTCTTCATCCCAGCCACTCCTGTATCCTGCTGACCGCGTCCACGGTCATGATCACCCTGTCGGCCGTGACCAGGCTGACCGGGTCGAGGCCGGCGACATCCAGGCTGTGAATGCCGGGCAGATTGCGCGAGGCCAGGTACAGATTCTGGTCGAGTTCCGCCGTCACGAGCAGGCCCGTGTCCATGCCCATGTCGTTCAGCTGCGCCTTCAGCAGGCGGCTGCGCGGCTCGCTCAACTCCAGCCGGTCGACGACCGTGAGGCGATCCTGTCGCACCAGTTCGGACAGAATGGCCTGCATGGCGCCGCGGTACATCTTGCGATTGACCTTGTGCGCATGGTCGCGCGGCGCCGCGGCAAACGCGCGCCCACCGCCGCGCCAAATCGGGCTGCGGATGGTGCCCGCGCGCGCCCGGCCGGTGCCCTTCTGGCGCCAGGGCTTGCGGCCGCCACCGCGCGCTGCGGAGCGATTCTTCTGGGCCTTGGTGCCAGCCCGCGCACCGGCCAGGTAGGCGGTCACCACCTGGTGCACCAGTGGCTCGGAAAAATCGCGCCCGAAGGTCGCCGCCGAGACTTCGATGCTTTTGCCGCCTGCAACTGCGAGTTTCATATCGGCATTCCTCAATGCATCTTCACCGAGGGGCGAACGGTCACGTGGCCGCCCGCGGCACCCGGTACCGCACCCTTGATCAGCAACAGATTGCGAGCGGCATCCACCTGCACCACCTCGAGGTTCTGCGTGGTCACCCGCTCGTCGCCCATGTGGCCAGCCATCTTCTTGCCCTTGAACACGCGGCCGGGGGTCTGGCATTGCCCGATCGAGCCGGGTGCGCGATGTGACAGCGAATTGCCGTGGCTGGCGTCCTGGGTGCGGAAATTGTGCCGCTTGACGGTGCCGGCGAAGCCCTTGCCCTTGCTGGTGCCGGTGACGTCGACCCGCTGGCCGGCCTCGAACTGCTCGACGGTCAGCTCGGCGCCGGCTTCGAAATCCGCGCCCTCGTCCGCCGCCAGACGCAGTTCCCAAAGCCCCTCGCCCGCCTCCACGCCGGCTTTCTGGTAATGACCGGCCTGGGGCTTGCTGACCAGACTGACGCGCTTCTGGCCGAAGGTGACCTGCAAGGCCCGGTAGCCGTCGTTATCCGCCGTCTTGATCTGCGTCACGCGGTTGGGGCCCGCTTCGATCACGGTCACCGGGATGCTCTCACCTTCCTCGGTGAAGACCCGGGTCATCCCGCACTTGCGCCCTATGATTCCGATTGCCATGGTTGCGTTCCCGTTCCTGCTCAGTACAGCTTGATCTGCACGTCCACACCGGCCGCGAGGTCGAGCTTCATCAGCGCGTCCACGGTCTTGTCGTTGGGGTCGACGATGTCCATCAGACGCTTGTGCGTCCGGATCTCGTACTGGTCCCGNNGTACTGGTCCCGGGCATCCTTGTTGACATGCGGCGAGATCAGCACGGTGTGGCGCTCGATACGCGTGGGCAGCGGAATCGGCCCCAGCACCTGCGCGCCGGTCCGCCGCGCGGTTTCCACGATCTCCTGCGCCGAACGGTCGATCAACCGGTGGTCGAACGCCTTCAGACGGATGCGGATTCTTTGATCAGCCATTGCTTGTCACTCACTTCCATTTATGCCTGGGTGAACGCTGGGCGGTTGTCCGCCCGCCGTTCACACCTCACCATCACTCGTGGATCTTGGCCACCACCCCGGCGCCCACCGTGCGGCCACCCTCGCGAATCGCGAAGCGCAAACCCTCCTCCATCGCAATCGGCGCAATCAGCGACACCTTCATCTGCACGTTGTCACCCGGCATCACCATCTCCACACCCTCCGGCAACTCCACCGCGCCGGTCACGTCCGTGGTGCGAAAATAAAACTGCGGCCGGTAACCCTTGAAAAACGGCGTGTGACGACCACCCTCCTCCTTGGACAACACGTACACCTCCGCATCAAACCGGGTGTGCGGCGTGATCGTGCCCGGATGCGCCAACACCTGACCACGCTCCACCTCGTCCCGCTTGGTACCACGCAACAACACCCCCACGTTGTCGCCCGCACGACCCTCGTCCAGCAGCTTGCGGAACATCTCCACTCCCGTGCAGGTGGTCTTGGTCGTCTCGTGAATCCCCACGATCTCAACCTCCTCACCCACACGCACAATGCCCCGCTCCACACGACCGGTCACCACCGTGCCACGACCCGAAATCGAAAACACATCCTCGATCGGCAACAGGAACGGCTTGTCCGTATCACGCTCCGGCTCCGGAATGTACGCATCCATCTCCTCGATCAGCTTGACCACCGACGGCACCCCAAGCTCCGAGGTATCACCCTCCAGCGCCTTCAGCGCCGAACCCGTCACAATCGGCGTGTCATCCCCAGGAAAATCGTACGAAGACAGCAGCTCACGCACCTCCATCTCCACCAACTCCAACAACTCCGGATCGTCCACCTGGTCCGCCTTGTTCATGTACACCACGATGTACGGCACACCCACCTGCCGCGCCAACAGAATGTGCTCCCGCGTCTGCGGCATCGGTCCGTCCGCCGCACTCACCACCAGAATCGCACCGTCCATCTGCGCCGCACCCGTGATCATGTTCTTCACATAGTCCGCGTGCCCCGGACAGTCCACGTGCGCGTAGTGCCGGTTCTCCGACTCGTACTCCACGTGCGCCGTCGCAATCGTGATCCCGCGCGCACGCTCCTCCGGCGCATTGTCAATCTGGTCGTAAGCCCGAAACTCACCCCCACGAGCCTCCGCGCAAATCTTCGTCATCGCCGCCGTCAGCGTCGTCTTGCCATGATCCACGTGACCAATCGTGCCCACGTTCACATGCGGCTTCGTACGTTCAAATTTTTCCTTGGACAT
>WVWV01000111.1 GCA_011773845.1 Lysobacterales bacterium
GCGAGCGTAGCGACATGCTGGTGAAAGCGAGCCAGCTGGAAACCGAGCGCGCGCGCGCCGAGGCCGAACAGGCGCGCCTGCTGTTTGCCGCCTCGGTAGAGGACGCGGAACGGCAGCGGGAGGAAAAGGAGCGGGCGCTCGAGCAGGGTGCTGAATCGGCGCGGGCCGCCGAGCTGGCACAGGAAGAGGCCGAACAGGCACGGCGCCTGGCGGAGTCGCGGGCCTCCGAGGTCGAGCTGGCCCGGCGCGAGGCGGAGTTGGCTGCCGAGCAGCTGGATACGCTGCGGCAGCAACTCGAGAACCTGCAGTTGCGCCAGACCGAGAGCGGGGTGGTGATCACGCTCGGGGATGTGCTGTTCGAGACCGGGCAGGCGGCCCTGCTGGAGAGCGCGCGTTCGGCGCTGATCGAGGTCGTGGACCTCATTCAGAGCGAGCCCGGCAAGAACATCCGGGTCGAAGGGCACACCGATGCGGTCGGCTCCACCGCCGCCAACCTCGAGTTGTCGGAGCGACGGGCGAGTGCCGTGCGTGACGCGCTGGTGGAATTGGGGGTGGCGCCCGAACGCGTGACGTCGATCGGCCTGGGAGAGGATTTTCCCATCGCCAGCAATGATGATGAGGAGGGCAGATCACGCAACCGCCGGGTGGATGTCATCTTGCTCGATGAATGAGCCCCGTCAGGGGCTTTGCCGATAAAACCGGAATAAAAATGCGTCAATACAAGTTCGTTTTAGTGGACCGGGCCGAGGCGTGCCACTTGCCTGAGTTCTCCGTTTGAGCTAGGGTTGACAGTGCATCATGTCACGGTCCCATGCGACAAAAGGTGTTGACGGATGATGGCAGCGACCCTCACAGGTTGCCCCCTGCCTACAGCCGCTCGCCGACCCGTTCATTTCAACGCATTCACTTCAAGGTGCCAGAGCCCGATCTGCTGCGCAGACGCATCGGGCCCGGTGCTTTTTTGATCGCTCACAAGGAGAAAATTCATGTTCGAACACCGCCAGGAGCAGATGCAAAAACTCCTCAAGGAGAATGAAGACTTCCGTCGGATCTACAATCATCATCAAGAGCTCGACAAGCGCGTAACGGCTGCTGAGCTTGGCACCGCACCCATGGAAGACCTGGCATTGAATCAACTGAAAAAGCAGAAGCTGTTGGCCAAGGACAAGCTGGCTCGCATCATGGACGCCAGCGCTGCCTAAGGGCCCATGTTGAACATCGCGAAACGGCCGGCGCGGTAAGCCCGGCCGTTTCTTTATCCACCGTGTCCGGCGGGCGAGCGCCGGTCACCTCCGCCTGGAGCGCCCGAAGCTGAGTCATCCATGGACGTCCATCAATCCGTTCTCGAGCTGATCGGCGACACCCCGGTCGTCAAGGTTAATCGAATGGACACCGGTCCGTGCGCCCTGTATCTGAAACTCGAGAATCAGAACCCGGCCGGGTCCATCAAGGATCGCATCGGCTTGCGGATGATCGAGGACGCGGAGCGCCAGGGTCTGATCCGGCCCGGTTCCACGCTGGTGGAAGGCACCGCGGGCAACACCGGCCTCGGGCTGGCGCTGGTCGCGGCCCAGAAGGGCTACCGCCTGTTGCTGGTCATTCCGGACAAGATGAGCCGTGAGAAAATCTCCAACCTCAAAGCCATGGGCGCGGAGGTGGTCATCACACGCTCCGACGTCGCCAAAGGGCATCCCGAGCATTACCAGGACCTTGCACAGCGCATCGCGAACGAAACGGAGGATGCCTTCTTCATCAACCAGTTTGGCAATCCCTCCAATCCGCAGGCCCACGAAGACGTCACCGGCCCGGAGATCTGGCGCCAGATGGGGGGGCAGCTGGACGCGCTGGTACTCGGTGTCGGTTCGAGCGGCACGGTCACCGGGCTGTCGCGTTATTTCGAACGCGTGGCACCCGACATGGAGCTGGTGCTGGCGGACCCGGTCGGCTCGATTCTGGCCGATTACATCAACAAGGGCACGCTTAGCGAGAAGAGCGGCAGTTGGCTGGTCGAGGGCATCGGGGAGGATTTCCTGCCGGTGATCAGCGATTTTTCCCGCGTGACCAAGGCCTACGCCATCTCCGACCGCGAGAGCATGGAGGCGGGCCGGCTGTTGCTGCGGTGCGAGGGCATTCTCGGCGGCTCTTCGACCGGCACGCTGGTCGCGGCGGCCCTGAAATACTGCCGCGAACAGACCGACCCCAAGACCGTGCTCACCTTCGTATGCGACACCGGTAACCGCTACCTTTCGAAGATGTACAACGATTACTGGATGCGCGACCAGGGGTTCCTGGCCGCGGAGGAATTCGGTGATCTGCGAGACCTGATCGCCCGGCCATACGCCGCGCACGAGACGGTGACCGTGGGCCCCGATGAGCCGCTGGCCAACGCCTATGGGCGGATGAAGCTCTACGACGTCTCGCAGCTGCCGGTGGTCGACGACGACCACATCATCGGCATCATCGACGAGTCGGATCTGCTGGTGGCGGTGTATGGCTCGAACGAGCAATTCGGCGAGCCGGTGCGCAGCGCGATGGTCACGGAGCTCCGGTCCGTGAACGTGACCGACCCGGTCGAGAGCCTGCTGCCCATCTTCGAGCGGGATTTCGTGGCAATCGTCATGGATGGCGACGCGTTCCTGGGCCTGATCACCCGCGTCGACTTGCTGAACTACCTGAGGCGCCGGGCGGATCATTGAGCCCGGCAGTGGCCGGTCGCCGGGCGGGGTGATCAGTCGCAGGTCAGGACGCCGTCCATTTCCACCAGCAGGTCATCCCGGCAGATGTCGCCGCGGAGATGAATCCTTGGCGTGCTGGCCGGCACGCGGTCATCCAGGGCCTGGCGGATTTCATCGAATGCCTCGGGTTGACGGACGTAAACGCGCAGCACCCCGGTGTCATCGAGGCTCGGCCGGGGTCCGCCGAGCAGTCGTTGGGCTTCGCTGAGCAAGCTGTCGACATTGCGCACGGATTCGTGCACCTGGTCGGTGGCATTGTCGTGGTGGGTCTCGTGGCCGACCACGCTGGCCGTGCCGGAAATCAGGAACTGGCGCAGGTCGTTGATCTGCATGATGGTGCCGCGGGAAAACAGGGGGCTGCGTGGTCCGTACTGTCGCGGATAATGCCAGGCGTTCAATTGGCGCGGATTCTCCACGTTCACGCCCGGCAGGGCGGTGGCCAGGAAATAGATCTGCAGGGCCGGTTCATTCTCGGGCGCGCCGATGGCGGTCGCGGCCGGCATCGGCGGTTGCTCCGCCGGGTCGGCGGCCAGCGCCTCCGAGCGACCGATGCAGAACTGCCGGTAGCGCTCCAGGTCGCCCTCGCCGATATTGATGCCGGGAATGAAGTTCCAGATCTTCATGGGACAGTGGTGCGGCGACTGCCGCAGGAATCCCTGAATCAGCTCGTAGGCCCTGAAGCTCGCCGCGCGCATGCCCTCGAATTCGTTCAGATCGAGCGCGAGATGGCCCATGGTCACCCCATCGCAGCGGGCAAAACTCATGCCCTCCCAGTGGCCGGTCAATATGGGTCCGCGGCTGCGCCAAACCTCGAGCACGGCTTCATCGTCCAGTTGCGGCAATGCCACCGGCACGTGCCGGGCCTCGCGGGCGTCCAGCGGCGAGCGGCCGAACTCGAACAGTGCCAGCACGTTGCGGTCTTCCAGCAGGGCCCCGGCATCGCCCCGTTCGTAGCGTATGTCGAGGCCGTGGTGCATGGCTCAGGCCTGCAGCTCGGGCAGGTCGCGGTACAGCTCCAGTGCCTCCGGGTTGGCCAGCGCGTCGACGTTGCTCACCGCCCGGCCATGGATGACGTTACGCACCGCCAGTTCGACGATCTTGCCCGAGACCGTGCGCGGTATGTCGGCGACCTGGATGATCCGGGCCGGGACGTGCCGGGGCGTTGCATTGCGCCGGATGACATCCCTGATCGTCGCACGGAGCCCGTCGTCGAGCTCCAGGCCATCGCGCAGGCGAACGAACAGCACGACCCGCACGTCATTGTCCCAGTCCTGTCCCACGCAGAGGCTTTCCAGGACCTCATCCAGCTTCTCCACCTGGCGATAGATCTCGGCGGTGCCGATGCGCACCCCGCCCGGGTTGAGCGTGGCGTCGGATCGCCCGTAGATGATCATGCCCCCGTGTTCGGTGATTGCCGCAAAATCGCCATGCGCCCAGACGCCGTCGAACTGCTCGAAATAGGCGGCACGGTATTTGCGGCCGTCAGGATCGTTCCAGAAACAGACCGGCATGGAAGGGAAGGGCGCACTGCAGCACAGCTCGCCGGTCTCGCCGATTGCTGCTGGGCTGCCATCCTCGCGCCGGATTTCCACCTGCATGCCCAGCCCCAGGCATTGCAATTCGCCCCGGTACACCGGCAATACCGGGCAGCCGCCGGCAAAACAGGAAACGATGTCCGTGCCGCCCGAAATGGATGACAGGCAAATGTCCTGCTTGAGGTCACGGTACACGTAGTCGAAGCTTTCCGGGGCCAGCGGTGATCCGGTGGACAGCAGGGTGCGCAGCCCGCCGAGGTCGTGTGATTCGATCGGCCGCAGGCCGGCTTTCTCCCAGGCGGAAATCATCTTGGCGCCGGTGCCGAAGAGGGTGATCGCCTGCCGGTCCATCAGGTCGAACATACGTCCCGGGTGGGGATGGAAAGGCGAGCCCTCGTACAGCACCACGGTGGCGCCGATGGCCAGGCTGCTGACCAGCCAGTTCCACATCATCCAGCCGCAGGTGGTGAAGTAGAAGATGCGGTCGCCCGGCTTCACGTCGGTGTGCAGCGCCAGCTCCTTGAGGTGCTGAAGCAGCGTGCCGCCGGCGCCGTGCGTGATGCACTTGGGTACGCCCGTGGTGCCGGAGGAATAGAGAATATAAAGCGGGTGATCGAACGCGCGGGGCCGGAAAGCCGGCGCCTCCGCGTCTGCGACCATGAACTCGGCCCAGCTCGTCGCGATCGGCAGGCCCGGCGAGGCCGCCTCCGCCTGTAGGTAGGGCACCATCACCAGCCGGCGCAGCGAGGGGATGCGATCTGCGATTTCACGGACCCGGCCCAGGCAGTCATGGGTCTTGCCGTTGTAGCTGTAGGCGTCGGTCGCGAACAGCACCACCGGGTCGATCTGGCCGAGTCGGTCGACGACGCCGTTGGTGCCGAAGTCCGGTGAGCAGGAGGACCACACGGCACCGATGCTGGCGGCGGCCAGCATGGCAACGACGGTCTCGGGCAGGTTGGGCAGGAACGCGGCCACGCGGTCGCCCGGCCCCACGCCCGCGGCCTCGAGTGCCGCCGCGATGCCGGCGACCTGGCGAGCGAGTTCCGCGAAGCTCAGTGTGCGGTGAATGCCGGTTTCGGATTCGAATACGAGCGCATCCGCCGTGTCCCGCCGGTTCAGCAGATTGGCAGCGAAATTGAGCTGGCCGTCCGGAAACCAGCGCGCGCCAGGCATGCGGTCTCCGTCAACCAGCACCCGCTGGCCCGGGTCGCCGACCACGCCACAGAATTCCCACACGGCGCGCCAGAAGCCTTGCGGGTCCCGCAGTGAGAAATCGAACAGCGACGGGTAGTCCGTCACCATCGGGTCCAGCTCGGCCCGCACCAGCTCCATGAATCGGCTGATGTTCGCGCCGTCCACCCGCTCGGCGCTGGGTGTCCAGATGGGCGCGGTCATACGGCTGCGATTTCCGGCGGAAATCAGGACAGGAGTTGCTTGAGCTCGGGCAGCACCGTGAACAGGTCACCGGCCAGGCCGACATCCGCGATCTCGAAGATGGGAGCATCCGGATCCTTGTTGATGGCGACGATGGTGCCCGCGTCCTTGATGCCGGTGACATGCTGGATGGCGCCGGAGATGCCGACCGCGATGTAGAGGTCCGGCGCGATGATCTTGCCGGTCTGGCCGACCTGCATGTCGTTTGCCACGTAGCCCGCGTCCACCGCTGCCCGCGAAGCACCCACCCCGGCACCGAGCTGGTCGGCCAGCTCGTAGACGAGCCGGAAGTTCTCGGCGCTGCCCACGCCGCGACCGCCCGATACGACGATGCCTGCGGTCTGCAGGTCCGGGCGCTCGCTGCTGCCGGCCTCCAGCCCGACGTAACGGGTATGGGTGGCGGGCGCCACGCCGGCCGGCCGGGATTCGACGGCCGCTCCCCCGCCGCCGGCCGCGGATGGCCAGGAGGCGGTTCGCACCGTGCCGACCACCCGACTGTCCTCGGGGACATGCACATCGACGATGGCATTGCCCGCGTAGATCGGCCGCTTGAAATGGCGTTCGCCCTCGACCGCCATGATGTCGCTGACCTGGTTGACGCCCAGCAGGGCCGCCACGCGCGGCATCAGGTCCTTGCCGTAGGTCGTGGAAGGGCCCAGGATGTGGCTATAGTCCGGGGCGAGCGCGACCACCTCGGGCGCATGGTTGGCCGCCAGCGGCGCTGCCAGGTGGCCGGCCTCCACCGAGATGACCCTGTCGACGCCTTCCAGGCTCGCGGCCTGGGCAGCGATCCCGGCCAGGTCCTCGCCGAGCAGCAGCAGGTCGATCGTCCCGCCAATCGCGCTCGCACAGCTCACGCACTTGGCCATGCCCGCATTCAGATTGCGGCCGTCGTGTTCCGTAATGATCAGGATCTTCGCCATGCTCATACTCCTCACAGCAGCCCGCGGTTCTTCAGTTCGGCCACCAGTTGCGCGGTGTCCTCCACCATGATGCCGCGCGCCCGCGGCGGCGGCGGGGCATGATGGCTGACGGCCATGGATGGGTCCGGGGCGATTTCGAGATCACCGAACTCGATCACCTCCAGGGGCTTGCGCTTGGCCTTCATGATGTCCGGCAGCTTGACGAAGCGGGGCTCGTTGAGACGCAGGTCGACGGTCACGACGGCCGGCAGGTCGACCTCGATGGTCTCCAGCCCGGCGTCCACCTCCCGTGTGACCCGCGCGGCCTCGCCTGCGAGTTCCAGCCGGGAGGCGAAGGTCGCCTGCGGGCGGTCCCACAGCGCGGCCAGCATCTGTCCGGTCTGGTTGCAATCGTCGTCAATCGCCTGTTTGCCCAGCAGCACGAGGCCGGGCTGCTCGCGCTGGGCGATGGCCAGCAGGATGCGGGCCACGGTCAGGGGCTGCACCTCGCCCTCCGGCCGCACCTGGATGGCCCGGTCGGCACCCATGGCCAGCCCGGTGCGCAATTGCTGCTGGCATTCGTCGCCGCCGACGCTCACCACGATGACCTCACTCGCGTGACCGGCCTCGCGCATTCGCAGGGCTTCCTCCAGCGCAATTTCGTCGAAGGGGTTGACGCTCATCTTGACGCCGTCGGTCTCCACGCCGCTGCCGTCCGAGCGGACCTTGATGCGGACGTTGTAGTCGACCACGCGCTTGATACCAACCAGTACTTTCATGGCTTGTCCTTGTCGATTGCCTCGGTGCTCAGAGATTCTGGTAGTTGGGTCCGCTGCCACCTTCCGGGGCGACCCAGTTGATGACCTGGTAGGGGTCCTTGATGTCGCAGGTCTTGCAGTGCACGCAGTTGGCGGCATTGATCTGCAAGCGAAGCCCGTGCTCCTCCTCGATCATCTCGTAAACGTTGGCCGGGCAAAAGCGGGTGCACGGGTGGTTGAATTCGACACCGCAGCGCGTGGTGCACACCTCGGGGTCGAGAATCTGCAGGTGCACCGGCTGATCCTCATCGTGCTCGGTGGCTGCGAAGTACACCCATGCCAGCCGGTCGCGCGGCGGCAGGTCCCGCTCACGCCACGCACGCTGCGCCGCGGCGTGCTCGGAAACCCGCTCCAGGGCCGTGTGATCCGCGTGGTTTGGCAGCGTCCGCTGGCGGCGTCCGCCCGTGACGGTCTCCAGCGCGGCATTGGCCAGGCCCTTCCAGAGGCCGCGCCGGAAACCCGGCCGTATGTTGCGCACCCGGCGGAGCTCCGCCATGACCTCCGAGTTCCGCAGGCGCTCATCGAACCCTTCCGCCGTGCCGTGCTCGGCCGCATGCTCGGCCGCCAGCATACCGCTACGCATCGCCTGATGGGTGCCCTTGACCTTGGGTACGTTCAGGGTGCCAGCGGCATCGCCGATCAGCATGGCGCCCGGCATCTCCACCCGCGGCAGCGACTGGTAGCCTCCTTCGACGATGGCGCGTGCGCCGCCAGAGAGGATTTCGCCCCCTTCCAGCAGGGGCCGTATCGCCGGGTGGTGCTTGAACTGCTGGAAGGCCTCGAAGGGTGAGAATTCGGGGTCGCGGTAATCCAGAGCGCACACGAACCCGATCGCGACGCGATCGCCCTCGAGATGATAGATGAAGCTGCCGCCATAGGTGGACGGGTCGAGGGGCCAACCGAGCGTGTGTTGCACGAGGCCCGGTGAGCACTTGCCTTCGGCCACGCGCCACAGTTCCTTGATGCCGATGCCGTAGGTCTGGGGATCGGCATCCGCGTCCAGTTCGAACCGCCGGATCAATTGCTTGCTCAGGTGCCCACGACAGCCTTCTGCGAGCATCGTGAGGGGCGCATGGATCTCGATGCCCTGCGTGAAAGTGTCCTTGGGCGAGCCATCGCTGGCGACGCCCATGTCGCCGATGATCACGCCGCCAACCTCGCCGCCCTCGGCGAAATGAACCCCGGCGGCCGCGAATCCAGGAAAAATGTCCACCCCGGCCGCCTCGGCATGGCCGGCCAGCCATTGGCAGGTGGACCCCAGGGAGACGATGAAATTACCGTGGTTACGCTGCTGCGGTGGGGTTGGAAACCAGCGCTTGCCCGTGGCCGTCAGGTACCAGAGGCGGTCCCGGGTCACGGGCACACAAATGGCCGGAGGGTCGTCTCGCCAACCGGGTAACAGCTGGTCGAGGGGGCCGGGCTCGATCACCGCCCCGGACAGAATGTGGGCCCCCACCTCGGCACCCTTTTCGATGACCGCGACCGACCATTCCTCGCGGAGTTGCTTGAGACGGATCGCGCAGGCGAGCCCCGCCGGACCGGCGCCCACAATGACCACGTCATAGGCCATGACTTCGCGGGGTTCGGCGGGTGCGTTCATGGGCAGATCATCCGCTGCGGTCCAAACCTGGAATTATATCGGTTTGGCGGTGGCCAGTGCATTATGCCGCGGCGTGGGTGCGGGCCGCGGTGGCGGATCGGTCCGCCTAGCGCAGCAACCACCATCCCACGCCGAAATTGAGGCCGAACAAGGCCGCCAGCGCGAGCAGCCAGCGGGCCAGTGCCGGCCCGGGCCCGGCCCGCATGCGGCCGGATACGCGGCGCCAGCCGGGGCCACCAGGCCGAATCGTTGCGCTGAACGCCCGCAGGCGCTCGCCGTCGACGGGCGCGGTCAGCAAGGTTGCGGGTATCCACACGGCGGCGGTCACCGCGATGGTGACGATGAGCTTGGTGGAGTAGAGCCAATCGCCGTGCGCCAGCTCGATCCAGCTGGCGACCACGCCGGAGGCAATCATGGCTGCAAACTCCGACCATGCATTCACCCGCCACCAGTACCAGCGGATGATCCACACCGGGCCCGCGCCGGCAGCGAAGGTGAGCAGGAACTTCCATGCGCCGGCGACCGAGTTCATGTTGAGCGCCAGCGCGATGCTGATGGCCAGCAGGGCCAGCATGGCCAGGCGCGACATCCGGACATAATGCCGTTCGCTGGCTGTGGGGCGCACGAACCGCCGGTAGATGTCGTTGATGATGTAGGAGGCGCCCAGGTTCAAATGCGTGTCGATGGTCGACATGAAAGCACCGATCAGGCTCGCCAGCACCAGGCCCAGCAGGCCCGCAGGCAGCACCCGGGCCATGGTCAATGCATAGGCCTGCTCATGGTCGGCAAGCTCCTCGAACAGCAGCAGAGAGGCCAGGGCGGTCAGGATCCAGGGCCACACCTGCACCGCATAATTGACAAACGCGTACAGCAGTGTGGCGGCGAAGGCGTCCTGCTCGCTGCGTGCGGAGAGCATGCGCTGGATGTGCTTGCCCCCACCATCGGCATATTTGTGCGCCCACCACTGCACCAGCACGTAGGTCAGGAACACCGACACGGGCCCGAGGTTGTCGGGGCCGAACCCGGGCACGAAATGCAATTTCTCGCCGAGACCCTGCCGCTCGAGGCCGGTGACCAGCGCGCCGAGTCCGCCGACTTCGCGCACCGCCAGCACCGCCAGGGTCACGGAGCCCGCCAGCGCGATGAAATACTGGATGAAATCCGTGATCACGACGCCGTAAAAACCGGCGGCCAGCGAGTAGACGACCACCAGTGCAGTCGCCCCCGACAGGATCCACGCCACCGGCAGGTCGGTGAGCCCGCCAAGCACCTTGGCGACGGCCAGGAATACCCAGCCCATGATGAAGGCATTGAACAGCACCCCGAAATAGAAGCCCTTGAACAGCCGCAACGCCGCCGCCGGGCGTCCGCCATAACGCTGCTCGATGATCTCCGCGTCGGTCAGCACGCCCGAGCGGCGCCACAGCCGGGCGAACAGAAAGGCCACCAGCAGCGCGGAGATGGCGCTGGCCCAGAAAAACCACACCCCGGCGATGCCCTCGGCACGAATGAAGTGGGTCAGGGAGACCGGGGTATCGATCGAGAAGTTGGTCGCTGCCATGGATATTCCCAGCAGCCACCAGGGCAGGTGACGCCCGCCGATGAAGAAGTCCGTCACGGATCGCCCGGCACGGCGCGTCAGCAGCATGCCGGCGCTGAAGATCAGAAGCAGGTAGGTGGCGACAACCGCAATGTCGAGTTGGCTGAGATGTCGCATGTGGTCGCCGCAGGCTCGCCTGCCCTCGCTGTGCGGGCGCTGCAGGCTGTGTGAGTGCATCGAAAGTATAGGCCAAGCATCGCCGGATGGTTGCCAGCGCGCGCCATGTGTCGCATCATGTAAGGGGGCGTCAATGGATTGTCGCCCGATGGGTCTAACGATGGGGTATCGATGACCGATGTTTACGGCTGACCAACTGGTTGCCCACCTGGTGGGCGATTACCTTCTTCAGACCGACTGGATGGCGCGCGAGAAGATGCGCAATTCGGTCGCTTGCCTTGTTCATTGCGTGGCCTACACGGTGCCGTTTGCGCTGATAACGCAGAACCCGTGGACGCTGCTGGTCATTGCGGGTGCACATTTCGTGATCGACCGCTGGCGGCTGACCCGCTTCTACCTGTGGGCCAGGAATATCCCCTTCGTCCGCGGCCGGCGCATGTCGGACTGCACCGATACCGGGTACACCAGCGATCTGCCGGACAGCATGTCGCGCCTGCTGTTTCTCGTGGCGGACGGCACCTTCCACATCCTGGTCAACGGACTGGCGATCCATTACCTGGGCTGAGTCGCAGCCCGCATCGCGGGCGGGCCTGGTGGCGGGCGCCTAGCCGGCGCGGGGCCCCTGTTCCTGCGTCCACCCCTCGAGCGCCTCCAGGGTGTGCCGATAACCGGCCTCCACCAGCTGGTCGAAGGCCTTGACGTCGGTGATACCGAACCGTCGAACGGGCGGGCGCAGCAGAAGATCTGCGCTCTGGCCATTGGTGCGAATCTGTTCCAGGGTCCCGATCTCGGTGGACTTCAGCATCAGGGTCAGCAGGTTGGGCACGCGAATGCGCTTCGCGAACGGCAGCCAGCGGCTGCGCAGGATGGCCCAGGGCGAGGGGACCTGCGGGTAGTCGACGCTGATGTGCGCCGCGGACGACAGGTCTACCGCTATCACGCGGCCCACGGGGCGCGCGCGCATCACGTCCACTGGCAGGCTGTTGAGGACCGAGCCATCCACCGCCAGCTCCCGGTCGACGACGGCTGGCGGCATGATACCGGGTAGCGCCGCGCTGGCGCAGATGGCTTCCACCAGCGAGCCACGCTCATGAACGTGCATGACGCCGCGGCCCAGGTTGCTCGAAACACAGAAATACGGCAGGTCGAGATCTTCGATCTGCACATCCATTTGGGCGGTGAGCAAGCGGCGCATGCGTCGCCCACGCAACAGCGAGACGACCGGCAGGGTGTAATCCGAGAACGGCTTGCCCGCCACGAATGATTCGCGGCCGGCTTCCATGAGTTGCTCCGGCTCCCACCGCAGGGCGATTGCCGCGCCGACGATGGAGCCGATGCTGGTGCCGCCGACCCAGTCGATGTCCACTCCGGCCTCGTGCAGCGCCCGGTAAACGCCGATCTGGCTGAGCCCGCGCGCTGCGCCCGCACCCAGCACCAGCCCCGTGGCCTGGCCGGCCAGGACGCGGGCCAGGCGCTGCAGGTCGGCCAGGTTGGAGCGCCCGATGTGCAGGTAATAATGCGGACGGCACCGGTCCAGCCATGGTCGGGTATCCCGGATGGCCTGGCCCGCCCGGTGCAGACGCACCAGGTATTTTTGCGCCCGCAGGCTGTCGTCCGTCCCCAGCGATTCCAGCACGTCGCGCGCGGCATCCGGTTCGGCGTCTGCGTCCGCCACCAGCAGCACCACGTCCGATTGGCGTGTGGCAAAGGCAGTCCAGGCGGATTGGCCGGGATCGCACTGATACAGCAGGTAATCGCGCTGCTCCTCCTGGTCCGCAAGCCATTGCTTGAGGGCCTCGCCGATGTCGCCGGCGGGCGCGCCCGCGTCGACGAGCCGCCGTGCTTCCAGGTACAGACAATCGTGCTCCGCGGCCAGGTGGCTGGCGAGTTGGCGGCAGAACTCCGCCTCGGGGCCTTCGCTGCGCAACGGCAGCAGTGCGATGGCATGCGCTGCCCGCACGCGGGAGGAGGGCCCATGCTGCAGCATGCGCGCCACATTGCCCGCCAGGTTCAGTGACAGCCTTGGGTGGGAGATACCCAGGTCTTCGAACAGGTCGTGGTCGATCCGGATCATCAGGCTGTCCCGGGCCGCCCGCACACCCGCCATGCGAGGTTCGCCGGTGAGCAGGCTGACTTCACCGACGCTGTCACCCGGGCCCAGCTCGCCCAGCAGCCTCGATTCCGGCAGCTCGGTCTCCCCGGTGGCGGGGGGCGGCTCGGCCCAGGCCTGTAGTCGGCCACGCACCACCAGGTACAGCGCATCGCCGGGGTCGCCCTGCCGAAATAGCCATTCGCCCCCGCCCAGCGTTACCTGTTGCATGCGCGCGAGCTGCTCGGCCTGCAGCTCGATGCCGAAATAGGCTGCGACCAGTGCGCTGACGCGGTCCTCGTGCGTGGTGCTCCGGGGCGGGCCGGCTGCCATCATCCCGGCCCGGCGCTCAGACCCGCGGCCCGCCCGCCCGCCGCGGCACCCAGCCCCTGGAGGGTCTCCAGGATGACCCCGAGCGATGCAATAAAGCTTCCGAAGCGCTCCTCGTCGTCGGCATTGAACGGCTGCCCGTCTTTGCGATTCAGCAGTTGCGCAACGGCGAACACACGGCCTTCCTGGTTCTTGATCGGAAGGCTGATGACCGAGCGCGTGCGGAAACCCGTCTGGCGGTCCACGTCGCGGTTGAAACGGGCGTCGGCGTAGGCATCATCGATCCGGATGGGCTGGCCGGTCTGCGCAGCGGCGCCGACCAGGCCGCTGCCCAGCGGCACCCGAACCGCGCCGATGGCATCGAGGTTATCCGCGACACGCAGCACGAGCGCATCCTGCTCCACCAGAAACAGCGAAGCCCGCTCGGCATTCAGCAGTTGTCCCAGTTTTCGCGTGAAGGCGAACAGGCCCTGCTCGAGCATGCTGCGGAAGGCCATGTCGTTGGCCAGCGCGGTGGCTTCGAGGAAGCGCTCCGAATCGTTGGTGATCTCCTGCAGCAGCACGCGAAACTCGCCCTCGTCCAGCGCTTCCACCTGTTCCGCCAGGGACTGTTTCTGCCGGTGATCCGCAAGCATGCTCATCATCTGCTGGTTATTGGCGATGACCGCGTCGGTAAAGGTCGTCAACCGGCCATCCTCCAGGTGTACGATGCGGTCGGCAATGTCGAGTATTCGGTTGTCGTGGGTGACCAGCAGGATGGTGGCACCCTCCTGCTTGGCCAGCCGCTTCATGATGTCGACCACCTCGCGACCCGCTTGCTTGTCCAGCGACGCGGTTGGCTCATCGGCCAGCAGGATGGCGGGCTCGGATACCAGGGCCCTGGCGATGGCCACGCGCTGGCGCTGGCCGCCCGAGAGCTGTTCCGGCTTCGAGTGCAGGTGCTTCCCGAGGCCGACCGCCGCCAGCATCTCGCCGGCGTGGCGTGCCGCCTGGGTGCGGGTCAGGCGCCGGTTCACGCGCGCGCCAAGCTCTACATTTTGCTGCGCGGTCAGTGCGCCCAGCAGGTTGTGCTGCTGAAAGATGAAGCCGATCTGACGGCGCACGCGCTCCAGCGCTGCGAGCCGCGCGCCGCGCAATTCCTCTCCCAACACGCGCACGCTGCCCTCCTGTGCCGCCCGCAAGGCCCCCACCAGGGTGAGCATGGTGGTCTTGCCCGAGCCGGAGGGCCCGGTCACGATCACGATTTCGCCACGCGGAATCTCGGTATGGATGTCGAACAGGACCTGTTTGCGCAGTGCGCCCCGGCCGTAACTGTGGTTCAGGCCGCTGACCCGGATGGGGGCGTCTGCACTCATCCAAACACCTCGGCCGGATCCAGGCGACGGACCTTGCGGGTGGCGAGCAGGCCCGCGACGGCGCACATGACGAGCGTCAGGAGCAATACCAAGATGGCGCGGCTGCCGGTCATGTAGATCGGCAGGCTGGTTGCTGCCGCGGCTTTGCCGTACAACCAGGTGACGAGCAGGGCTCCGGGGATGTATCCGAGCACGCCGAGCAGGGCGGCCTCCTGCATGACGATGCCCGCGACGAAGCGGTTCGGGTAGCCTATGGCGCGCAGGGTGGCGTACTCGCCGAGGTGCTCGGACACGTCGGCGAACAGGATCTGGTAGACGATGATCGCGCCCACCACGAAGCCCATGATGGCGCCGAAGGCAAAGATGTAACCGATGGGGGTGGCAGAATTCCAGTATGCGCGCTCGCGCGCCACGAACTCCGCCTTGGTCATGACCAGCACATCCTCGGGCAACGCCGCCGCCAACCGGTCGCGGACCATCGCCGCATCGGCTCCCTGCGACAGCCGGATCAGGCCGAGCTGAATGTCGTCACGGGAACGATCCGGAAACAGCCGCAACCAGTTGTCGATGCTGGTGAACACCGAACCGTCGATGCCGAAGGACGTGCCCATGTGAAACAGGCCGGCCACTTCGATCTCCCGGTCGTTGATCTCCGTGACGACCCGCCCCCCCGCACGAATGGTTTCCGCCACCGGGCCGAATTCCGGCCGCGAGGCGGCGTCGAACAGCACCACATCCTGCTGCTTGAGCAGGTGGCGCCGGGCCGCGAACCCGTCGCTGGTCAGCACGTCATCGCCGGGGTCGACGCCAAACGCGTTGAGGCTTCGCCGGCCATGGGTCCAGGGGTTCTTCCATACCGCCGGGAAGATATGCACCGGGGAGACGTCCGTCACCTCCGGGTCCCCCAGGGCCTGGTACAGCCGCCGCGCGGAAAATGGCTGCGGGCGGACGATGAACACGCTGTTGGGGCTGAACAGCGCGATGTCGTAATTGAAACGCTCGTGAAACCGGACCGCGCTCTCGAACAGGGCGGCGCGAAAGCCCAGCTGCATGAGGATCAACAGCGCTGCGAAACTGATCCCGGCCAGCGCCACCGTCAGTCGCAGCGGACGGTGAACGAGTTGCAGCCAGCCCAGCGGTATCCTCATCCCTGATCGACGCTCCCCCGGGTCCCTGCGCTCAGGTGTCGATGACGACTTCGACCTGCAGGTGGGTCAGCGCCGCCGCCGGCTCGGGGTCGTCCAGCAGGATCTCGACCTCGATGATGCGCGCGTCCTTGCGGGCCGCGGGATCGGTGCCGATTTCGTCCTGTTTCTGGACCATGGGCCGGATCAGTTCCACGGTGCCCGTGAGCGGCGCGGGCAGGGCGTCGCTGCGGATGGTGGCGGTCTGGCCGATGCGCACGGCGCGGATGTCCGTCTCCCACACTTCCGCGATGGCATACATGCGGTCGATCCGGGCCAGCTCCAGGATGCCTTCCGGACCGACGAATTCGCCTGGGTGAACGGTAATCTTGAGCACCCGACCCGCAAAGGGCGCACGAATGTAAGAGCGGCTCAGCGCTGCCTGCTGATGCACGAGTTGCGCCTGCGCGACGTTGACGTTGGAGCGCGCCACCGCGGCGCTGGCGCGAGCGGCCGTGCACGAAGCTGCTTGCGCCTCTGCCTCGCCCTGTGCCTGCTCGGTCTCTTCCCGGGACGCCAGCTCGCGAGCCAGCAGGTTGATCCGTCGTTCGGCCTCCCGGGCCGCCACGTCCGCCAGCACGCAGGCCTCGTTGGCCCGGCTGGCCGCGGCTTCCGCGCTCTGCCGGGCGAGTTCGAGTTCGGCCTCGGCCATGGCGACCGCAGCAGCCTGGACGTCCACGGTATCGGTGACGGCCAGCAGGGTTCCCGCAGCGACATCCATGCCGGTGTCCACGTGCAATTCCCGCAACAGCGCGCCCGAGATGGCGTCGGGCGTTGACGGTGCGGCCACACGGATGATCCCCCCCTCGGGCTCGAGCCGGCCGAGGGCCGACACGCGGGTGCGCTCTTCTGCCTGCGCGAGCAGTGCGACGCAGATCGCCAGGCATGCCCCGGGCTTAGACCAACGGCCTGGCCGTCGCCGGGGGCCGTAATTCTCTTGCACCTCAGTGTCCTGCCGTGTCGCCGACCAATGCGCGGTACCTTACCACAGTTGCATTTCGCTGTTGATCGGCCGACCGCGGGGACCGCCAAGGGCCTGGCCGCAGGGTGTGGCGGGCGCGGTTGCGCCGCGGCCGGTCGGCGGCAATCGATTCACCCTGACCGCTTCGATGTGGCAGAATCTGGGCCTGTGCGAGGTGTGTGACCCCGCCGGCGGCGGCCCGGCAAGGCATGGGAGAAACGGGATGGAACCGGAAGGCATCAAGAATCTGCTGAGCCAGGTGGACCTGTTCAATGACCTGGACGATGGCGAGTTGTCCGTGCTGGCCGAGCACTTTTCGATCGTTCGCCACAAGCAGGGGGAAACCATTTTTTCCGAGGGCGCCCAGGTACAGGTGTTCTCCATCATCCTCGACGGCAGCGTGAATATCATGTTGCCCCAGGATTCCGGCAACGTGCACCGCATCTCGGCGATCAACCTGGCCACCTTCGGGCCCGGCGAATACTTTGGCGAATATTCCGTGTTGGACATGCGCGGCGCATCGGCCTCCGCGGTGGCCGGGGAGGATTGCGAGTTGCTGCAGATCAGCGCTTTCAACCTGTTCCACGTGTTCAACCAGCACTGCAATATCGCGCGCAGCTTTTACCAGAAGCTGGTGCTGACCCTGATCGACCGGCTGCGCGAGCAGAACCGTGAGTTGGACATGTTCACCATTGGCTGAGCAGTGCCGACCGTCCGGCATCGGAGTGCAGGAGGCGAAGGAGTGATCGATCTCATCAAGCGGTTTGAGGGCAGCCCGGAGGTGATGGAAATATCCGCCGGCGGCAAGGTGTTCGAGGAGGGTGAGCCGGCAGAAAAGATGTACGTCATCCTGGAAGGCGAGGTCCGATTGACGCTGCATGGGCAGCCGCTCGCCATGGAGGTCGGGGGCGGCATCATCGGCGAGATGGCACTGATCGAATCCGAGCCACGCAGCGCGAGCGCCCGGGCGCTCACCGATTGTCGGCTGGTGGCGATCGACAAGGCGGATTTCCTGGACATGATCCGCGAGTCGCCCGAATTCGCCATTCACATCATGCAGGTCCTGACTCGGCGCCTGCGCCTCGCCAACGAGATCCTGTCGGCCTACTGACGCCGCCCGGGCGCTGGGACCCCGGCGACCCTAATCCAGCCGCTTGTGGAAACGCTTGACCGCAAAGGTCAGCGCGACGATGGCGAAACCCCACAGGATCATCAGCTCGCGCGCCAGCTCATCGAGCCCCGCACCACGCAGTATCACGCCCCTGATCAGGCGAATGAAGTGGGTCAGCGGCAGGGCTTCCGAAATCGCCTGCGCCGGCTCCGGCATGCCGTCGAACGGAAACATGAAGCCGGACAGCAGAATCGAGGGCAACAGGATGAACACCATCATTTGCATCGCCTGAAACTGGGTCTGCGCAAGCGTGGAGATCATCAGGCCCAGGGCCAGGTTGGCGACGATGAAGGTCAGGGTCACCAGGTAGACGTCGAGCAGCTTGCCGTTGATGGGGACCGCGAAGATGAGCACGCCGAGCAGCAGCACCAGGCTGACCTGCACCAGGCCGATCATCACGTAAGGCAGGATCTTGGCCAGCATCAGCTCGGTGCTTCGCACGGGCGTGGTGATCAGCAATTCCAGGTTGCCGCGCTCGCGCTCGCGGACGATCGCCACCGCGGTGAACAGGATCATGGTCATGGTCAGGATGACACCGATGAGTCCCGGTACCGTATTGACGGGCGATCGACGTTCCGGATTGTAAAAGGTGCGGAGCTCGAATAATGGCGGCCGATCCTGGTACGGTGACAGGCGCGGTTGCTGCCCGAGTTGGGCCACCGCACCCTGGACGATCGGGTCCGAANNTCCGCCTGCTGCAGGCGCCGGTCGAAATCCGGGGGCAGATAGATGCCCACGGTGATTGCCCCCTGCCGCATGAGGGCCTCCAGCTCGCCAGCATCGCGTGCCTGGCGGGTAATCCTGATGACCTGTGATTGTGACAGGTCCATCACCAGTTGGCGCGCTGCGGCGGTGTTGGCGAGGTCCGCCACGGCCGCCTCGAGATTCCGGACATCGGTATTGATCGCATAGCCGAACAGCAGCAGCTGCAGCGTCGGGATCCCGATGACCATGCCAAAGGTAAGCCGGTCGCGGCGCAGTTGCCGCAACTCCTTGATCACGATGGCCAGGATTCGCTGCAGCGACTTCATGGCCCCTCCTGCTTGCGGGTGGCGGCCACGAACACGTCCTCCAGGCTGGCCCGGTCGGTCCGGCAGGTCGAAAGCTCCAGGCCGGCGGCGCGAACCACTGCGTGGATGGCCGTCTCCGGCTCGGGGTGGTCCCGCTCGAGCAGCACCCGCAACTCACTGCCGACCTGCGCCACGCTCAATACCCAGGGTTCGGCACGCAGTGCCTTGCTCGCGCGCCGGGGCTGCGGGGAACGGATCACGACCACCCGTGCATCGAGGCCCGCGCTCAGCTGTTCCGGACTGCCGTCTGCGGCCAGCCGGCCAAGGTCCAGGATCGCGAGCGCGTGGCAGCGCTCCGCCTCGTCCATGTAGTGGGTGGAAACGAGAATCGTGGTGCCCTGGTCCACCAGGTCGAACAGGCTCTCCCAGAATGCGCGACGGTTTTCAGGGTCGACCGCACTGGTGGGCTCATCGAGGAACAGCAGCTCGGGCTCGTGCAGGGTGGCCGCCGCCAGGGCGAGGCGCTGCCGCTGGCCCCCGCTCAGCGTGCCGGTGCGCTGCGACAGGAACCCGTCCAGCTGGAATCGTTCGGTGACCTCGGCCATGCGCTGTGTGCGCCGCCGCCGATCGAGGTTGTAGACCTCGGCGATGAAACGCAGGTTCTCGAGGCCGGAGAGGTCCTGATACAGGGAAAAGTTCTGGGTCATGTAGCCGACCTTCAGCCGCACGGCTTCGGCATCCTGCGGGATGCGATGGCCGAGCACTGTGATCTCGCCGGCATCAGGGGTGAGCAGGCCGCACAGCATGCGGATGGTGGTCGATTTGCCGGAACCGTTGGGGCCCAGAAAGCCATAAATGCGCGAGCGGGGGACCTTCAGGTTCAGCCCGCAGACTGCCTGCACCGGACCGAAATTCTTGCTGAGGCCCGTAGCGCTGATGGCGAGCGCCTGCTCCATGGCCTCAGTCCATCGCCTCGATCGGCAGCCGCGCCTCGACCGGCAAGCCGGTGGGCAGGTCCGTGGCCGCGAGATCGACCTCGGCCAGGTAACTGAGGCGCGAGCGGTCATGCTCGGTCAGCGCGAAATAGGGGGTGAAGGTGGCGTCCGAAGATACCCAGCGCACGTGGCCGTCGAACCAGCCGTCCCGGTGGTCGATACGCAGTTCGAGCCGTGCGCCCGGGGTGATCCGGGCCCGCAAATGTTCCGGCACGTAGATGCGCGCATACATGCGGGCCTGGTCCAGCAACACCGCGACCGTTGCCCCGGGGGCGGGCCGCTCACCGGGCTCGTACAGTACCCGGTCCACCACGCCATCCATCGGCGCCCGCACCTGCAGCCGCTGCAGGTCGATTTCGGCCTGCCGGACCTGCGCCTGCAGCGCTTCGAGGGCGGCCTCGGCCTGCTGCAGTTCCTCGACAGTGGTGCCGTGCAGCAGGCTGGCCAGCACTTCATGGTCCGCCTGCTCGCGCGCCCGGGCCGCCTTCCAGGCCGCATCCGCGTCGTCCAACTCGGCCTGGTTCGACAGGCCGCGCTCGAAGATGTCGCGTGCCCGCGCCAGCGTCTCACGCGCATTCACGGTGACGGCCTGGCTGGCTTCGAGGCGCGCCTGGGCTTCGCGGATGGCCTCCTGGCGTGGCCCACGCCGGAGTTCCGCCAGCCGGGCCGTGGCCTGGTCGCGCTGCGCCTGGGTTTGCGCGAGCCGCGCCCGCTGGCGCGCGTCATCCTGTTCCAGCACCGGCTGGCCAGCCTGCACGGTTTCGCCGTCGCTCACCATGATGCGCGCGATGGGTTCATTGCTCTCGGCACTCAGTTCGATGCGGTCGCGCTCCAGGGTGCCGACCATCACGCGCTCGTCGCGCTGGCCGCAGCCTGCCAGGCCGAGGGCCAGCGCGAGGCTCGCCAGCAGCGGTGTCGAAACCTTCATGTCCCCATGCCCTGCTCGAGCACGACGGCGATTTGCCGCCGCAGGTGGTCCCTGCCGTCTGCATCGAGCCGTAGCCCCAGTACCGGTTCCATCACCGCGCGCGCGATGAACGGGAACAGGCACACGGCGAGCAGGATCAACGCCGCCGAAGCGGGCTCGACAGTGCTGTTGATGCGTCCGTGCCGCTGCTCGCGCGCGACCAGGGCGGGCAACGCGCCACCAAGGCGCGGAGCGTAATGGGAGATGAAATGATCCTGCAACTCACCCGGCGTCAGCATCANNTCACCCGGCGTCAGCATCACCTCCCGAACGATGAGCCGGGGCAGGTTGGGATGCTCGCCGGCCATCTCGAACAGCAGCGCCGCGAGTTCGCTGGTGGACACGGAGCGCCGCTTGCGCAGGCGGGCCAGCGCCTGGGCCAGCGGTTGCAGGGTGCGGTCCATCACCGCCAGCAGCAGGTCCTTCTTGTTGCCGAAGTAGTAGTGCACCAATGCCGGGTTCACGCCGGCCCGCTCGGCGATCTGGCGCACCGGAGTGGCGGCGAAGCCCTGTTCGGCGAACAGGTCCTCCGCCGCATCCAGCAGGGCTTGCTGTACCTGCCCGCTTTCCAGGTCGGTGGGCCTCCCGCGCGCCCGCTCCCCGGACATCGATTTATGCCTTTGCGATACCATGATTTAATATTAATTAAATGTTTAATTAATTTCAAGCCGACCGGCAAACGCTTCTATAATCGGGCCCCGTGAACGATGCGCCCCACAAGCCGGACGGCCGCCGCCTCAGCGTTGCGCCCATGATGGACTGGACCGACCGCCACTGCCGCTTTTTCCACCGGCTGCTGGCGCCGTCGGCCCGCCTGTATACCGAGATGATCACCACTGGCGCGGTGTTGCACGGCGATCGCGCGCGCCTGCTGGACTTCAGCACGCAGGAACACCCCGTGGCCCTCCAGCTGGGCGGCAGCGAACCCGACGAACTGGCCCGCTGTGCGCGGATTGCCTCGGAGTTCGGTTACGACGAGGTGAACCTCAATGTGGGCTGTCCGTCCGGGCGGGTACAGCAGGGCCGATTCGGCGCCTGCCTGATGCGGGAGCCCGAGCGGGTGCGTGATTGCCTGGCCGCCATGGCCGGCGCGGTCGACGTACCGGTAACCATCAAGACGGGCCTCG
>WVWV01000032.1:0-6589 GCA_011773845.1 Lysobacterales bacterium
GCTGCCAACCGGGCCCGGTGTCTACGTGATGCGGGCGACGGGTGGCAAGGCGCTCTACGTGGGCAAGGCCGGCAACCTGCGCAAGCGCGTTGGCAGCTATTTCGACGCCCGCCCCAAGTCGGAGCGCCTGATGCGTATGGTGGCCGCCATCGATTCGGTCGAGGTCAGCCTCACCCGCACCGAGGGCGAGGCGCTGTTACTGGAGAACGAGTGGATCAAGTCGCAGCACCCGCGCTACAACGTGCTGCTGCGCGACGACAAGAGCTACCCCTGGCTGCTGGTGAGCACAGGGCATGAGTTCCCGCGCATCGCCTTCCACCGCGGCGCGCGCGGCAAGGGGGCCGAGTACCTCGGCCCTTTTCCGTCCGCGGGCTCGGTGCGCGAGAGCATCAACCTGATCCAGAAGCTGTTCCGGCTGCGGAATTGCGAGGATAGCTATTTCGCCCACCGCCGCCGACCCTGCCTCCAGCACCAGATTCAGCGTTGTACGGCGCCGTGCGTCGGACTCGTGTCGGCTGCCGATTACCAGCTGCAGGTGGACGATGCCCTGATGTTTCTGCGTGGTGGCAGCCAGAAGGTGATCAAGCGCCTGATTGCCCGCATGGACCGGGCCGCGGGCGAGCTGGATTATGAGCGCGCCGCGCGCATTCGTGACCAGATCAATACCCTCAAGCAGGTCCAGGCACAGCAGTTCGTCGCGACCCTGCGCGAGGATACCGATCTCATCGCGCTGGAGCGCTTGGGCGACAAGGCCTGCGCGCAAGTGGTTTCTTACCGCGGGGGGCGCCACGTGGGCCAGCGCAGCTTTTTTCCCACGCAGGTCAAAGGTCACGAGGATCCCGGGGTGCTGCAGGCCTTCGTGGGGCAGTATTACCGCGAGCGCATGCCGCCCCCGCAACTGATCGTCTCGCATGAACTGCCCGATCGGGAATTGTTCCAGGAGGTTTTTTCCGAACGAGCCGGCCGCAAGGTCCGGGTCCAGTCGCGGCCCCGGGGCGAGCGACGGCAGTGGTTGCAATTGACACAGCGCAATGCCGCCAACGCCCTCGAACTGAAACTGGCCGACGGCTCGAGGATGGCGGCACGTTTCGAGGCCTTGCGAGATTTGCTGGGCCTGGACGAGGTCCCGGAGCGGGTGGAGTGCTTCGATGTCTCGCACCTCTCAGGGGGCGAGACAGTGGCCGCCTGCGTGTCCTTCGACGCCCATGGCCCGGCAAAAGACCGCTATCGCCGCTTCAACATCAAGGGAGTGACGCCCGGGGACGACTACGCGGCCCTGGCACAGGCGTTGCAGCGGCATTACGGCAAGGTCATCGCCGGCGGCGGCCACTTGCCCGACCTGCTGCTGATCGATGGCGGGCGCGGCCAGTTGTCGGGCGCCTTGGAGGTGCTCGCGGGGCTGGGCCTGCCGGCGATGCCCGTGGTGGGTATCGCGAAGGGGCCAGGGCGCCGGGCAGGCTACGAGACCTGGGTGCGGCCCGAAGCGGGTTCGGAATTGCAGCCGGGCCCCGAGTCGATGGCGTCCCATCTCGTGCAACAGGTTCGCGACGAGGCACACCGGTTCGCAATCACCGGGCACCGGGGCCGGCGGCAGAGGTCGTCATCGCGCTCGGTGCTGGAGGAGATTCCCGGGGTCGGCGCGGGCCGGCGGCGCGCGCTGTTGACGCATTTCGGCGGGCTGAAGGGGGTCCGTGCGGCGGGTGAAGCAGAGCTCGCCAGCGTGCCGGGCATCAGCCGCGAGTTGGCGGCCCGGATTTTTCACGCCCTGCATTGAACGCCCGGCATCCGCCCGGCGGCGGTGCTGGCGGGTAACCGAGCCTGTCTGCGATAATACCGAGCATGAGGCCCCACCGGGATCGCGACCGATGTCCCTGACCGTACCACTCGTTTTGACCCTGCTGCGGATCGCGCTGATTCCGGTGCTGGTCGTGTTGTTTTATTTGCCCTATCACTGGGCCAAGCTGGCCTGCATGGTGGTGTTCGTGGCGGCCGCGGTAACCGACTGGCTGGACGGCCTGATTGCCCGCAGGACCGGGCAGTCGACCCGGTTCGGCGCGTTCCTCGACCCAGTGGCCGACAAGTTGATGGTGGCCACCGCGCTCGTGCTGTTGCTGCAACAGCATCCCAAGGTCGTCTTTGCGCTGGCTTGCGCGATCATCATCGGGCGTGAGATCGCCATATCCGCCCTGCGCGAGTGGATGGCGGAACTGGGGGAGAAGGGCCGGGTCCGGGTTTCGGCGCTGGGGAAGCTCAAAACCATCTTCCAGATGACCGCCATCAGCCTGCTGCTGTACCGGGATGACATCGCGAACCTGCCGGTCTCGCTGGTGGGCGAAATGCTGCTGTACCTCGCCGCGGCGCTCACCCTGTGGTCGATGTGGGTTTATCTGCACTCGGCATGGCCGGTGATGGCGGACAGCGGTCGCCCGGACGAGCAGCCGGACGACCGGATGGAGCCGTGAGGCCGCCCGCGCGCGCGGCCGCCCGCCGCGAAACCTGCACCGTGATGGTGGGTGGTGTGGCCATCGGCAGCAGCCACCCCATCGTCGTGCAGTCGATGACCAACACCGACACGGAAGATGTCGCTGCGACCTCCGCGCAGGTGGCCGAATTGGCGCGTGCCGGATCCGAATTGGTGCGCATCACGGTCAACACGGAAAAGGCGGCCGCGGCCGTCGGGCCGATCGCCGACCGTTTGGCGGCGCTGGGTTGCGACGTGCCGCTGATCGGGGACTTTCATTACAACGGGCACCTGTTGCTGGAAAAGTATCCAGAGTGCGCTGAGCGCCTGGCCAAGTACCGGATCAACCCCGGCAACGTGGGCTTTGGCCAGAAACGGGATCGCCAATTCGCAACCATTGTCGAGCTGGCCCTGCGTCACGACAAGCCCGTGCGCATCGGGGTCAATTGGGGCAGCCTGGACAGCCGCTTGCTGAGCCGGCTGATGGATGAGAATGCCGGCCGGGAGCAACCGCGCGCGGCGGACGAGGTGACCCGTGAGGCCCTGGTGCTCTCGGCCCTGGAGAGTGCGCGCATGGCCGAGGATGTCGGATTGCCACACGAGCGCATCATACTTTCCTGCAAGGTCAGCAGCGTGCAGGACCTGGTGAGCGTATACCGCCAACTGGGAACTGCCTGTGATTACCCGCTGCACCTGGGCCTGACCGAGGCCGGCATGGGCAGCAAGGGCATCGTCTCCTCGACCGCCGCGCTGGCGGTGCTGCTGCAGGAGGGCATCGGAGACACGATTCGCGTCTCGCTCACGCCGGAGCCAGGCCAGCCGCGCAGCGACGAGGTCAAAGTGGCGCAGGAGCTGCTGCAAAGTATGGGCCTGCGGGCCTTCTCGCCGATGGTGACGGCCTGCCCGGGTTGCGGTCGCACGACCAGCACCTTTTTCCAGACCTTGGCGAGCGAGGTGCAGAACTTCGTGCGCGAGCGCATGCCGGAATGGCGCACGCGGCACGACGGCGTGGAGAACCTGAGCCTCGCCGTGATGGGGTGCGTGGTCAACGGCCCCGGCGAAAGCCGGCATGCGGATATCGGGATCAGCCTGCCGGGCACCGGCGAAGCGCCCGTGGCCCCGGTTTTCATAGACGGGCGCAAGGCCGCCACCCTGCGCGGCGAGGACATCACCGGGCAGTTCCTGAACATCATCGAGCAATACGTCCAGGAAACCTATCCGGCCAAGGGCGCCTGATCCAGGCCGCTGCCAGCCCCATGTCCGTCCGACATCCCGCCAACATGGCCGCAGCGGCCGATCGGCACGACCTGTATCAGCGTGCCGTGCAGGATGTCGAGGCCGAAATCGACTTCGTGCTGGAAACCTGGGGCGAGCTGCGCGCTCGTGCCGCCATCACCCTGCGCGAGGATTTCTGCGGGACGGCCAATACGTCCTGCGAATGGGTGCGCCGGGATCCCGCGCACCGCGCCTTCGCGATCGACCTGGACGCAGCGGTGCTCGAATGGGGCCAGGCCCACAACGTGGCGGCACTGGACGCGGATCAGCGCGCGCGTATCGAGCTGGTCCACGGCGACGTGCTGGACCCGCCGGCGCGCGAGGCGGACATCGTCGTGGCAATGAATTTCAGTTACTTCCTGTTTCGAACCCGGGCGCAGCTGGGGGCCTATTTCCGACGGGCGCGGTCCGCGCTGGCGGAAGATGGCATTCTGTTTCTCGACGCCTACGGCGGCTACGATGCGCCACGCGAGATCGAGGAGCGACGCGATTGCGACGGCTTCAGCTACGTGTGGGATCAGGTCAGTTTCAATCCGATCGATTCCTGCATGCGCTGCGAGATTCATTTCGAATTTCCGGATGGCTCCCGACTGCCGGGCGCATTTCGTTATCACTGGCGGCTGTGGACCCTGCCGGAGATCAGGGAGTTGCTGCTCGAGGCCGGTTTCCAGAGCGCCGATGTCTACTGGGAAGGGACCGATCCGGAAACCAACGAGGGTGACGGCATCTACACGCGCAGCGAAGTGGGCGATGCGGACCCCGGTTGGATTTGCTACGTGGTGGCCTGTTCCTGAGGGTTCAGGCCGGGCAGGCGGGCCGCGCTGACGGGCAGCGACCCGTCTTCCCACACCAGTGTCGTCGGCCGGAAGTCTTGCGCCGCCCGCGCGACCACCAGCATGACGGTTTCCGCCCCGTCCGCGACTGCGTGGTCGACGACCACGCCCGCGGCCTGCTCCCCATCCGCTAGCAACTGCACCGGCGCCATGGAGGCTGGCCGGATGGTTGTCTCCAGCCTGAGGTGAAACGGATGCCGCTTGAGCTGGCCCAGGTAACGCGTGCGGGCGATGATTTCCTGCCCTGGATAACAACCTTTGCGAAATGACACGGCGCCGATGCGGTCAAAGCCGAGCATTTGCGGCAGGAATTGCGCGCTGCTCGCCTCATCCAGCCAGGCCACGCCCGCCTCCAGTTCCTGCGCTTTCCACCTATCCGCGCGGAGCGCAGCGTCCGCGGCTTCGGCCGGCGGGTCCACGAGGGCGTAACGCGCTTGGCCGATCCCGGCGATGACGCCGCTTGCTTCGTCGATGCAGTCCCCCGAACCAAGCCCCACGACCGCCAGGTCACGTCGGCGCGCGATGGCGACCTTCGAGCGCAGGATGTACTTTGCCAGCCAATCGGTGAGTGCGTCTGCCAGCGAGGCCGCCACCACGGCCCGGTAGTTCTCCGCGCAACGCTGCACCAACATCAGTCCCAGTACCCGGCCTGCCGGGTTGCACAGGCAGGCGTACCCGGACTGGCCGGTGTCCAGTGCCAGGATATCGGCGCTGAGTTGGGCATGCAGGAACGTGCCGGCGTCGGGACCGGCGAATTCCATGAGGCTCAGGTAGTCCAGCGAGAACATTTCGGACGCAATTTCGGTTCGATGGCAGACGGCGCACAGGCGGATACAGTGTAACTAATTTGGGGGGGCGCGTGGCTTCGCGGCATTGATTCATCGGGGTCGAGCCAGTAGGCTTGCATTGCGCGATTCACGTCCCAACATCCCCTACGGGGCCGGCAAAAAAAAGGATTCCAGCGATGCGAAAAAAGACGGCTGATCCCCGGCGGCATGGGTCAGCGAAGCGCGCCCCGGAACCGCAGCCCAAGCCCGAGGTAGAAGTGAAGATTCGTGAAATCGGCGGCCCGCAGGGGCCCGAGCCGACGCGTTACGGCGACTGGGAGAAAGGTGGCCGTTGCAGCGATTTCTAGCGCGCCCACCAGCACAATGAAGGCGGAATGACGACAGTGAGCACGAACAGCGATCCCCGGCCCATTTCTCCCTACCTGATCGGGCCGTATTACCGGCCACAACTGACTTCCATGTTGTCCATCGCCAGTCGCCTGACGGGTGTGTTCATGACCGCCGTGCTGGCACCGGTGATGGCGTTGTGGCTGCTGGCCCTGGCGCTTGGCCCCGACAGCTACGCAGTCATGACGGGCTTGTTGGCCACCTGGCCCGGACAGGTGCTGGTGATCGCGAGCCTGTTCAGCTTGTGCTACCACCTGATGAACGGAATTCGGCACCTCATCTGGGACACCGGGCGGATGCTGGAGATTCGCCAGATCTATACCTCGGGCTGGATCATGGTGGTACTGGCTTTCAGCCTGGCGCTATGGGTTTGGTGGAGTGCGGGGGCGGGATCATGAATCAGACATCGCATGCCGCGACGCACCATGGCGGCCTCGGCCACTGGCTCTGGCAACGGGTCAGTTCCCTGGTGCTCATTCCCCTCACACTCTGGGTTCTGTGGGCTGGGGTGCAGCTGGCGGGCGCGGAGCATGCGGAGGCAGCCGCGTTGCTGGGACATCCCGGGCATGCGCTGATGGCCCTGCTGTTCACGGGCGTCATGTTCTTCCACGCGCAGTCCGGTATCCAGGTGATCTGCGAGGATTACGTATACCCGCCGTGGTTCCAGTCCGCCCTGATCTGGCTGACGCGCGTTGCGTGTTTCGCCGGCTTCGTGGTCAGCGCGTTCGCCATTGGCCGCCTGGCGCTGGGAGCCTGACCGATGAGCCGAGCGTATGACCTGATTGAGCACCAGTACGACGTGGTCGTGGTAGGGGCCGGGGGTGCGGGCCTGCGTGCCACCATGG
>WVWV01000032.1:6627-27985 GCA_011773845.1 Lysobacterales bacterium
TGAGGACGACTGGCGGTGGCATATGTACGACACCATCAAGGGGTCGGACTGGCTGGGCGACCAGGACGCGATCGAATACATGTGCCGGGAGGCGATTCCCGCGGTGATCGAGCTGGAGCATTACGGCGTGCCGTTCTCCCGCACCGAGGAGGGCAAGATCTACCAGCGTCCGTTCGGGGGCATGACGACCCACTTTGGCGAAGGCATCGCCCAACGGACCTGCGCGGCGGCGGACCGTACCGGGCATGCCATCCTGCACACGCTTTATCAGCAGTCGCTCAAGCACGATGCGCGCTTTTTCATCGAGTACTTCGCCATCGACCTGCTCATGGACGAGGGCGGAAGCTGCCGCGGCGTGCTGGCCTGGGACCTGGCGGATGGCACGCTGCACCTGTTTCGATCCCACGCGGTCATCCTGGCGACCGGGGGATTCGGACGCTGTTATTTCTCGGCCACCTCGGCCCACACCTGCACGGGTGACGGCAACGGCATGGTCCTGCGCGCCGGCCTGCCCATGCAGGACATGGAATTCGTCCAGTTCCACCCGACCGGGGTGTACGGCGCGGGTGTACTGATCACCGAGGGCGTGCGCGGTGAAGGCGGCTATCTCACCAACTCCGAAGGCGAGCGCTTCATGGAGCGGTATGCGCCCAACGCCAAGGATCTTGCTTCACGCGACGTGGTCAGCCGGTCGATGACCATCGAGATTCGGGAGGGGCGGGGTGTAGGGCCCAACAGGGATCACCTCTACCTCAACCTGCAGCACCTCGGCCCCGAGGTGATCGAGGAACGCCTGCCGGGCATCGCCGAGACCGCGAAGATTTTCGCGGGCGTCGATGTCACCCGAGAACCCATCCCGGTGTTGCCCACGGTGCACTACAACATGGGCGGCATCCCGACCAATTACCACGGCGAGGTGGTGACGCTCAAGGACGGCGACCCGGACTCAGTCGTGCCCGGGCTGTTTTCCATCGGGGAAGCGGCATGCGTGTCGGTGCATGGCGCCAACCGGCTGGGGTCCAATTCCCTGCTCGACCTGATCGTGTTCGGCCGGGCCGTGGCCCAGCGATGCGCGCAGGTCATCGAGCCCGGCACGCCCCATCCGGAGCCGCCCCGGGCCGCGCTCGACAAGGCCCTGGACGGATTCGACGCCCTGCGACACGCGGGCGGTGAGCGCTCCACGGCGGCGATCCGCAACGAGATGCAATCCGTCATGCAGAGCAATGCGGCGGTCTTCAGAAACAACGAGACCCTGGCCGAGGGTGTGCGACTGATGGAAGCCGTGGACCGGTCATTCGCCGACGTCGGCATCAGGGACCGCTCGCTGGTGTGGAACTCCGACCTGGCGGAGGCGCTGGAGTTGCGCAACCTGCTCGGTTGCGCCGTCACCACCATGGTGGCCGCGGAGAACCGCAAGGAAAGCCGGGGCGCCCACGCGCACGAGGACTATCCCGACCGGGACGACGCGCACTGGATGAAACACTCGCTCCAATGGCTGGATGACGAGGGCAGGGTGCGGATCGATTACCGCCCGGTGCATATGTTCACGCTGAGCGACGACGTCGAAGTGGTGCCGCCCAAGGCCCGCGTGTACTGACCGAGAGAGAGTAACGGGAAATGCTGCAAATCCGTTTGCCGAAAAATTCCAGGCTGCGCGAGGGCAAGCGCTTCACCGCGCCGGAAGGGTCCGGGGAGGTCAGGACCTTCCGGATTTACCGTTGGGACCCCGATCTTGGCGGGAATCCCCGCATGGACACCTTCGAGGTGGATATCGATGCCTGCGGGCCGATGGTGCTCGATGCCATCAACACCATCAAGAATGAGATCGATCCGAGCCTGACTTTTCGCCGGTCTTGCCGCGAAGGTATTTGCGGCTCATGCTCCATGAATATCCAGGGCACCAACACCCTGGCCTGCACCACCCCGATCCGGGACCTGAAGGGTGACATCATCATTTACCCGCTCCCGCACCTGCCGGTGGTGAAAGACCTCGTGCCCGACATGACGCAGTTCTACGAGCAGTATGCCGCCATCCGCCCCTGGCTTCGGCCCGGCGTGCTGCCCGACACTTCCGGTGCGGAACAGCTGCAGTCACGCGAGGAGCGCGAAAAATTGGACGGGCTGTACGAGTGCATCCTGTGCGCATGCTGCTCCACGTCCTGCCCCAGTTACTGGTGGAACGGTGATCGCTACCTGGGCCCTGCCATCCTGCTGCAGGCATACCGCTGGCTGGCCGATAGCCGGGATGGCGACACCGATACGCGTCTCGATGAGCTGGACGACGCTTTCAAACTGTTTCGCTGCCACACGATTCTCAACTGCACCGCAACCTGCCCCAAGGGCCTGAACCCGGCGCTGGCCATCGCTGAGACGAAAAAGATGCTGCTGAAGCGTGCGCGGCGCTAGCCCGGTCAACGGCATGGACGGGCCGAGCCGGATGCGGCGGCTGCGCTGGCTGTGCCGAAGGGGCATGAAGGAGCTCGACGTACTGCTCGAGGCGTTCATGGCGGCGCAGGAAGAGGCCCTCATGCAGGGCGACTGGCCGCAATTGGAGGACTTTCTGAAGGAGGAAGACGACCGTCTGTGGGACTGGCTCGTGAAAAACGACCGGCCGCCGACACCCGCCTTCGATGCCCTGGCGAATGCCATTCGCGAGTGAACACGACACCCCCCTGACGCTCGTCACCGGGCCGGACCCGCGCCTGAAGTGGGCGCGCAGGGTCGTGTTGGCTCTGGCAGGGGGCGCCGTCCTGGTCAGTCCGGCCGCGGGCGCGGCAAAACTTTTACTGGGGATCGCGTGGGCCATGCTGTGTGCCGTGCAGCTGGCCGGATACCGTAACGGCGCTGACGGGCGCCTGGTCGTCTATCCCGACGGCCGGTGCCGGCTGGACGACCTGACCGCGAAGCTCGATGCCGGCGGCTGGACCAGCGGTGCGTACTGCGTGGTGCGTTGCCGCGGGCGAATGGGAACCCGGCGGTTGCTGGTGTCCGCCTCCCGGCAACCGGTGGGCCAGTACCGAAAATTGCGGGTGTGGCTTAGACTGGGGCGCTGGGTGCAAGACGCGAGTTGATACCGTGACCGAGCGAGAAGCCAGCGAGCCCCTGGACGCATTGTTGGAGGCGGCCGTCGATGCCATCGTGATCGCCGACAAACAGGGCCGAATTTTGCGTTTCAATTCCGCTGCGGAGCGGATGTTCGGGTACGTGGCGAGCGAAGTCCTCGGGCAGAATATCCAAGTGCTGATGCCGGAGCCCGACCGTGGGCTGCACGACGGTTACCTGCGAAGCTACCTGTCGGGCGGGCCGGCCCGCATCATTGGGCGCGGCCGCGAGGTCACCGCCAGGCACGCTGATGGTGCGCGCTTCCCAATTCATCTGTCGGTCGGCGAGATAGCGGGCCAGGGCATGGCCAGCTTCGTCGGAATCATACGTGACCTGACGCAGGAAAAGGCTGCGCAAGACACGGTGCGGGACCTCGAGCAGCAACTTACCCATGCCGACCGACTGGTGGTTCTCGGTGAACTCACCGCCGGAATCGCGCATGAAATCAATCAGCCGTTGACGGCAATCGCCGCGTTCGCCGATGCCGGCGTCAACCTGCTGCGCGGTGATGCGGTGGAAGCCGGGGCCAGTGTCGAGGAGATTTGCCAGAGAATCGCGGAACAGGCGCGGCGTGCGGCGGATGTCATAGCCCGTCTCCGCGACCTGACCCGGCGCGGAGAAGTGACCAAGAGCCCGCAGGATATCAATGCGCTGCTCAGCAATATCCTGCGCCTGATGGAGCATGAACTGGCCCTGGGCGGCGTGCGGGTGGATGTGGACATCGACGACCAGCTGGCCGAGGTGGTGGTGGACGATATCCAGATTCAGCAGGTGTTGGTGAACCTCATCAAGAACAGCATCGACGCACTGGTGGACAACGGCGTGGCCGAGCCTGTCATACGGGTCAGCACCGCCCGTCGCGATGACATGCTTTGCCTGACCGTTTCCGACAACGGCCCGGGCGTTCCGGAGGCGCTCCGCGACCGCTTGTTCGATTCCTTCTTCACCACCAAGCCACGCGGGGTGGGTCTCGGCCTGGCCATCTGCCGCAACATTGCGGTGGCCCATGGCGGGCAGTTACGCTATGCGCCGGCCCCGGGCGGCGGAGCGGAGTTCCAATTGAGCCTGCCCCTGGAAATGATCGGCTGAGGGTTTGGGAGCCGCATGCGGCACAACGGATGGGTATGCATCATTGACGACGACGAAGCGGTCCGCGAGTCGCTCCGATTGCTGTTGTTCGCTTCGGGATTCAAGTCGGTGCAGTTCGAGTCCGCGGATGCCTACCTGGCCCTCGACGATCCGCCCGAGGTGGATGTCTTCCTGCTGGACATCCGCATGCCGGGCACGGATGGCATGGAACTTCATCGCCAGCTCATCGACCGGGGCAGCCGCGCACCGGTCATCTTCATCACCGGGCACGGTGATATCCCGCTGGCGGTGTCTGCCATGCACCACGGCGCCCGCGATTTCCTGACCAAGCCCTTCGAGGAGGGCGAGTTGGTGAGCAAGATCACCGTTGCCGTCAGGGAATTCCGCGAATTGCGCCGCGAGCTGGGCGAGGTTGCGCGTTTGCGCGCGCGGCTCGAGCGCCTGACCCCGCGCGAGAGTGAGGTCATGTCGCGCATCGTCGGCGGCCTGTCCAACAAGCAGATTGCGCGCGATCTGGGCATCAGCCCCCGCACGGTTGAAATCCACCGTTCGCGGGTCATGGAGAAAATGCAGGCGGATTCGGTCGCCGCGCTGGTGCACATGGTGAGCCTGGCCGAGGCGTCCGACTGAGTGCCTGACATTACGTAGTTTTCCGGATGACGGCAGTGGAGGCAAGGGATAGCATTCCAGCCATAACCGGGGCCCCTCGCCGCGTATGGCACAACCGCTCAAATCCGTCATTTTGGTCGAACCCGACTCCGCGGTGCGCGCCGCCCTGTCCCTGTTGCTCAAGGGTAGGGGGTGGGCCGTGCGCGCCTTCGAATTGGGCGCCGAATTGGGCGGTGAACTGGAAACGCAGCCGCCAACGGCGCTGATCAGCGAGTCCGAGCTGCCGGACCTTTCGGCACAGCGGGTCCTGGAGTTGGGGCAGGGCAAGGAGGTGCCGGTCATTTTCTTGGGACACGGCGAGCACGTGCAGGATGCCGTCGACCTGATTCGCATGGGCGCGCATGACTACCTCGAGAAGCCGTTCCCCCAGGCGCGATTGATGGCGTTGCTCGACGCACTGGAGGCCTGAGCACAGGGCTTCCGACGGCTCATCATGAGGGGCAGGGCGGGAGCACAAAGAGATTCCGCGCCATGATCGAGCCAGGGTGTCGGCGCCGACGCTAAGTCATAATAAGCTTTAGCAATAAATGCTAATATAATGATATGAAGCGAGTTATTGACCAAACGTGCCCGGCACGGCATACTTGCCGCGGGTGGGTGCGCGGTTCTCCTCGAATTCAGGCGAACGGCAAGCCCGCGGAAAAATGGCTGGTTCCGGCGTCATGTGACGGAACCTGTGGTCGTTTTTGCGTTCTCATGTGATTGGAAGCAACCCGGATTTGCAATGAGAGTACTGCTGCTCATCATCGCTATCGTTTGCTACGCCCAGCCCCTGCAGGCCGGGCACTGCGATATGGAATCCGGCCAAACCATGGCGATGCACCTGGAGCACGGTGTCGACGTCGAACACGATTGCTGCGAAGGCGATGAAGCTGCGGACGCCAACGAATGCCGCCACGCCATCCAGTGCGGTTCGTGTTTTTCCAGCGTTTTCAGCTTCCAGTCCGCCGTGCCATTCGCACGCCTGAGCCACGATTCTCACACCCCCGATCGCATGGCCGGAGCGCTCAGCCCCAGCCATTCCGCACCGCTGCTGCGACCCCCAATCTCCTGACCTGACCCGTCTGTAGCCCGGGCGCCCCTGTGCCCGGCGTTTTCACACGCAATTACCGAGCCCATGCCCAGACAGGCATGTGCTGGTCACACGGAGAACAGGACAATGCAGAGGCATCACGGTCTTATTTCAAACCGGCGCGTCGGGTTGTTGATGGCGTTTGCCGTGGCATGTTGTACCCCGGAGGTGCATGCCATTTCGCTCAGTCTCGGCGATGCAGAGCACATCGCATTGCAAAACGACCCGTCGCTGCTGATGGTGGAAGCCCGGCGCGAAGCGCTCGAGGAACAGGCGGTGGCGGCTGGCCAGTTGCCCGATCCCATGCTGAAAATGGGCGTTGGCGGCCTGCCAACCGACACCTTCAATCTCGGCCAGGAAGCCATGACCCAGGTGCTGCTGGGCGTGGTGCAGCAGTTTCCACGCGGGCGGACGAGGGCCCTGCGCGCGGAGCAGTTCAGCAAACGCTCCGAAGGGCTCGGCGCTATGAGGCGGGACACGCGATTGCAGATTCTGCGGTCCGTGCGCGAGCACTACCTGGAGGTGCTCAAGCAGGTGCGGCTCGCCGAGATCAATAACGAAGCCATCACCGTGTTCACCGATCTGGCCGATATCACCCATGACTACTATGCCACCGGGCGCGTCCAGCAGCAGGACGTGCTGCGCGCTTCGGTCGAACTGGCCCGGGTGCAGGACCGCGGTACGCGAATATCCCAACAGGAAGATCAGGCCCGTGCGGCGCTGGCGGCGTGGATCGGTGAGGCGGCCTACCGTGAACTCGATTCCGCCTGGCCGAACACCATGCCGGCATGGAGCGCCACCGAGATCCTTTCCGCGCTCCCCGGCCATCCGCGCCTGCAGGCCCTCCAGCAGAATGTCGATGCCGCCGAGACCGGCGTCGAACTGGCTCGTGAGAAATTCAAGCCAGGATTCTCGGTCGACCTCACCTACGGCGGTCGGGGCGGGCGGAACCCCGATGGCAGCAGCCGTCCCGACCTGCTGTCGATGATGGTGATGATGGATGTCCCACTCTTTACCGGCAAGCGCCAGGATCGCCTGCTGGCCGCCAGCGTGGCCGAATCCTCGGCGGCGGCTTTTCAGCGCGACGACGTGTACCGACAGATGAGGAGCGAAGTGGAGACGCAGGCGGCGGTCCTGCGTCGCGAGCGCGAACGCATCGAGTTGTTCGAACGGGTCCTGCTGCCAGAGGCGGAGTTCAATGCCGATGCCACATTCGAGGCCTACCAGGCCGCGGTCGAAGACCTGACCACGCTGATGCGCGCGCGCATCACCGAGTATGAACTGGAACTGGATTATGCGCGGCTGCAGGCCGATATGCGTAAAACCCTGGCGCGGCTGCGGTACCTGGCGGGGGAGGAACGATGAACAGGAACATGCGAATTGCGACACTGGTTGCGGTGGCCCTCGCGGCCGGCCTGCTTGCAGGCCGATACATGGGGGATGGCTCCCGCGGGCCCGCCGAAACCTCTGGACCGGAGCCTCAGGAGCGGCAGATTCTCTACTGGGTGGCGCCGATGGATCCCAACTTCCGGAGTGACAAACCCGGCAAGTCACCGATGGGCATGGACCTCGTACCGGTTTACGCGGATGAGCAAGAAGCCGGTGAAGGCATCACGATCAGCCCTGCAGTGGAGAACAACCTCGGCGTGCGTACCCAGGCGGCGGCCGTGCGGCCCTTGTGGCGGCGCATCGAGGCCACCGGCTACGTGGGTTTCGACGAAACCCGCATCACGCATATTAACCTGAGAACGCAGGGCTGGATCATGAATCTCGCCGTGGACGCGGAGGGCGAGCGGGTAAGCAGTGGCGACCTGCTTTTTGAGATCTATTCGCCGGAACTCGTGAACGCGCAGAAGGAATTCGTCCAGGCCCACCAACGCGGGGACGAGCGCCTGAAACGCGGCGCGCACGAGAAATTGCGCGCTCTTGGGATGATCCACTCAGAGATCGATGTGTTGCAGCGAACGGGCAGGGTTTCAGAGAACATCCAGGTCGTTGCGCCACAGGACGGCATCATCGCCGCGCTTGGGGTACGCGAAGGGATGTATGTGCAACCGAACACGCCCATCATGAGCCTGGCAGACCTGTCCAGCGTCTGGCTGCAGGCCGAGATATTCGAATCACAGGCAGAGTGGGTGGCCGCTGGACAGGCGGCTGAAGCTCGTCTCGACTACATGCCTGGCTCGGTGTTCAGCGGTCAGGTGGACTATGTCTACCCGGTGCTCGATCCCGCGACGCGGACGCTCAGGGTGCGCCTGCGCTTCGACAACGCGGAAGAGCGCCTGAAACCGAACATGTACGCTCGCGTGTCGCTCTTCGGCCGGCTGCGGCCCAGCGCTCTGACCATCCCTCGGGAGGCGCTGATCCGCGGCGGTGAACGCGATCGCGTGGTGGTATCCATCGGCGACGGCCGGTTCCACGTGCACGAGGTGCTGACCGGCATGGAAAGCGGCGAATGGGTGGAAATCGTGGCCGGCATTGAGGAAGGAGACCAAGTGGTCACCTCCGCTCAGTTCCTGCTGGATTCCGAAGCCAGCCTGGCTGGCAGCATTCACCGCCTGGAATCAGATCCGATGCGGGCGGGATCCGAGGAACCGGTACGCGCCTTCGGCAGCGGTTGGATCGATGCGGTTGACGTGGAAAGCCGGAAGCTGCGGGTCTCGCACGGCCCGATCGACCAACTTGGCTGGCCGAGTATGACTATGGACTTCAAGGTGGACAGCGGCGTCGATCTCGATGCCTTCGAAGTAGGGCAGGACATCCAGTTTTCACTGCGACAGAGTCATGCGGGCGAGTTCGTGATCGAGCATGCGCGCCTTCGCCAGGCGACGGAAAACGTCACCGAGGCATTCATCAATGGCGATCACGAAACGGAGGCCGAACCCGAAGTCCAGAGGTATGTTGGGCAAGGAAGAGTGGTGCGTGTCGAGCCAGCAGAGAATCTGCTCCGGATGGAACATGACCCGATCGAGGCGCTCGGCTGGCCGACCATGACCATGAATTTCAGGGTGTTGCCTGGCGTGGACATCAGCCATGTCGAGCCTGGCCAGGGCATCCACTTCTCGCTGGTGAAGCAGGACGACCGTTACGTAATCGACCAGGTGCACGTCATGACAGAGAGTGCTGAGGCAGAGGAGCACGACCATGATTGAGCACATCATTCGCTGGTCGGTCGCCAACCGCTTCCTCATCATCCTGATGAGCGTGATACTGGGCGCCTGGGGCGTGCGTGCGATGCTCACCACGCCGGTGGACGCCATCCCGGATCTTTCCGACGTGCAGGTGATCATCAAGACGCCGTTCCCCGGCCAGGCTCCTCAGGTGGTCGAAGATCAGGTGACCTACCCGCTGACGACCGCCATGCTGTCGGTGCCGGGCGCCTCCACGGTGCGTGGCTACTCGTTCTTCGGCGATTCCTACGTGTACGTCATCTTCGAGGACGGCACCGACCTGTACTGGGCGCGGTCCCGGGTGCTGGAATACCTGAACCAGGTTGCCGGCCAGTTGCCGCCGGCAGCCAAGCCGGCGCTGGGGCCCGATGCCACCGGCGTGGGATGGATCTACGAATACGCCCTCCAGGATCGCACGGGCCAGCATGACCTGGCCGAGCTACGCTCGATCCAGGACTGGTTTCTGAAATACGAACTGCAGACCGTGCCTGGCGTGGCCGAGGTCGCCACCGTCGGCGGCATGGTGCGGCAGTACCAGGTGGTGGTTAACCCGGATGCGCTCAGGGCCTACGGGCTGCCGCTGTCGAAGATCAAGATAGCCATTCAGCGCGGTAACCGCGAGGTGGGCGGCTCGGTGATCGAGATGGGCGAGGCCGAGTACATGATCCGCGCCACGGGTTACCTGGACTCGATCGAGGACCTGGGCGAGATCCCGCTGGGCATGAACGCCACCGGCACGCCGATCCGGCTGGCCGACGTGGCGGAGATCCGGCTGGGCCCGCAGATGAGGCGCGGCATCGCCGAACTGAACGGGGAAGGGGAGGTGGTTGGCGGCGTGATCGTGATGAGATTCGGGGAGAACGCCCGCGCCACCATCCAGGGCGTCAAGGAACGGCTGGAAGAACTGAAACGCAGCCTGCCGGACGGGGTGGAAATCGTCGAAACCTATGATCGCTCCGCGCTGATCGAGCGCGCGGTGAACAACCTGCAGCACAAGCTGGTCGAGGAATTCCTGGTGGTGATCCTGGTCTGCCTGGTGTTCCTGTTTCACTTCCGATCTTCACTGGTGGTGATCCTGAGCCTGCCGCTGGGAATCCTTGCCGCTTTCATAGTGATGAGGATGCAGGGTCTGAACGCGAACATCATGTCGCTGGGCGGCATCGCGATCGCGATCGGCGCCATGGTAGACGCCGCGATCGTGATGATCGAAACCGTGCACAAGAAGATGGAGCGTGACGATTACCACGAGAAGTCGCACTGGTCGGTGGTCACCGAGGCGGCCGTCGAAGTCGGCCCGCCGCTGTTCTTCTCCCTGCTGATCATCACCTTGAGCTTCCTGCCAGTATTCACCCTGCAAGCACAGGAAGGCCGGTTGTTCGCGCCGCTGGCGTTCACCAAGACCTACGCGATGGCGGCGGCGGCCGGGCTGTCGATCACGCTGGTGCCGGTGCTGATGGGGTACTTCATCCGCGGGCGAATCATGCCCGAGCACCGCAACCCGGTGAACCGGGCGTTGATATGGATGTACCGGCCGCTGATCGGCCAGGTCACCAGGCACCCGTGGCGGGTCATGATTGCAGCCACGGTACTCGTGGTCGTTGGTATCTGGCCGGCCACGAAACTCGGCTCCGAGTTCATGCCCGACCTCAACGAGGGTGACCTGATGTATATGCCCACCACCTTCCCGGGTATCTCCATCGGTAAGGCGCAGGAGCTGTTGCAGCAAACCGACAAGCTGATCCGTTCCGTCCCCGAGGTGAAATCGGTATTCGGCAAGATCGGCCGCGCGGAGACCGCCACCGACCCGGCGCCGCTGACCATGATCGAGACGGTCATCCAGCTCAAGCCCGAGGAAGAGTGGCGCGAGGGAATGGACATCGACGGAATCAAGGCCGAACTGAACCAGAGGGTGAACATCCCCGGGCTGACCAACGCCTGGATCTGGCCGATCAAGACCCGCATCGACATGCTGGCCACCGGCATCAAGACACCGGTGGGCATCAAGATCGCCGGCCCGGACCTGGGTGTCATCCAGGAAGTCGGGCAGGAGATCGAGCAGGTATTGAAAAACGTGCCGGGTACCGCATCGGCATTCTCGGAAAGAGTTGCCGGTGGCCGGTACGTAACAGTCGATATCTTGCGTGATCAGGCCTCGCGCTACGGTCTGAACATCGACGATGTGCAGGATATCGTGACCACTGCGATCGGCGGCATGAATGTGACTGAAACGGTCGAAGGACTCGAGCGTTACCCGGTCAACCTGCGTTATCCGCGCGGGGCCAGAGATTCGCTTGAGCGGCTGAAGGAACTTGCCGTAGTGACGCCTTCGGGCCAGCAGATTCCCCTGTCGGCGGTGGCGGATCTGCGGGTCGAGGACGGCCCGCCGATGATCAAGAGCGAGAATGCACGCCTCAACGGCTGGATTTTCGTCGATATCGAAGGTGTGGACCTCGGATCCTACGTCGCCGCGGCGCAGGCGGCGGTCAGGGAGCATATCGATCTGCCGTCGGGCTATTCGATCAACTGGTCCGGCCAGTACGAGTACATGGAGCGCGCGAAGCAGCGCCTGGCCGTGGTGGTGCCCGTCACCCTGATCACGATCATCCTGCTGTTGTTCTTCAACTTCAGGAACATGACCGAGGTGTTGATCATCATGGGCACGCTGCCGATGGCGCTGATCGGGGGCTTCTGGCTGCTGTACCTGCTGGATTACAACATGTCGGTCGCGGCCGGCGTGGGCTTTATCGCGCTCGCGGGCGTGGCCGTGGAAATCGGCGTGGTGATGCTGGTGTATCTCAAGCAGGCGCTAACCAGGCAACTCGACTCGGCCCGTGCGGAATCACGTTCATTGACCGAAGCCGATCTAGCGCAAGCAGTGATCGATGGCGCGTTAATGCGCGTGCGGCCGATCATGATGACCGTGGCGGCGATCATTGCCGGCTTGTTGCCGATCATGCTTGGCAGCGGCACCGGGTCGGAGGTGATGCGACGCATCGCGGCGCCGATGGTGGGCGGGATGATCAGCGCAACGGTGCTGACGCTGGCTGTGATACCCGCGACATTCCTGCTGTGGCAACGAGCCTTGAACTCTCGGGCGAGTGGAAAATAGGCACTAACCATGGAACGGAGACGAAGGAATTTCCTGGTATCGATTGCGTCGATCACTGCCGCCGCCGGAGCCGTCATCGCGTCCTGGCCGTTTCTGGCATCCCTGAGGCCGAGTGCGCGCGCAAGGTCCGGGGGTGCTCCGGTCAAGGTGGATCTGCGAAAGATCGAAGCCGGGCATCAGATAACCGTGGCGTGGCAGGGCAAGCCGATTTGGGTACTACGGCGCAGCGACGCCATGCTGCAGCGGCTGACCAAGGATTCACTGCTTGAGATTCTCGTCGATCCTGAATCCAGGGTCTCCAGCCAGCAACCAGCCTATGCGCGAAACCCATTTCGGTCGATCAGGCCGGAAATCCTGGTGACCACGGCGATCTGCACCCACCTGGGCTGCGTGCCGGTCTTTCGGCCGGATATCGGGGCCCGGGATATCGGTGGTGACTGGCCGGGCGGTTACTTCTGCCCTTGTCACCGTTCGAAATTCGATTTTTCTGGGCGGGTGTTCAAGGCGGTGCCGGCGCCCACCAACCTCGTGATTCCGCCCCATCGCTACCTTGATGACGACACGATTGAAATTGGAGTGAGCGAGAAACTGACATGAGCGTGGACGTAGGAACCGAACTGGTACAGGCCTATCTCCAGGCCAACGGGTATTTCACAGTAGTGGATTACCCTCTGGTCGAGCTGGGGGGGGCAAGGCCAGCACGCAGCGTGACCGACGTTGATCTGCTGGCAGTGCGTTTCCCCCGACAGGCGCCCCCGGAGAACAAAGGGCGAGCAGGCAGAAGCGTCCGTGGCCCGGTGGTATCCAGTCCTGACTCCCTGCTTGGTTGTCCCATGGATCGGACGGACATGATCGTGGCGGAGGTGAAACGCGGCCTGGCAAGGCCTAATCCGGCAAGTCGCAACCCGAAGGTGCTCGGTGCAGCGCTCAGCCGTTTCGGATGCTGCAGCAGCGAGGATTCCGAAACCGTCGTTCAGGACCTGTTGCAGAAGGGCACAGCCATGGGTTCGCACGGGCACGCCATCAGGATGGTCCTGTTTGCATCCCATGGCGACCGGGCCCCTTCCGGATGGCACCTGGTCTACCTGGCGGACGTATTTTTATTCCTGGAGAAATTGCTGTTGCGACACCGCGAGCAGTGGCAGTCTGCGGACTTCCATGACCCGGCGTTGTCCTGGCTCTCATTAATTCACAAGTGCCGCCTGTCCCTGAAGCTCCGGGATGCCAACCTATCGAGGAGTGCAAGTCAACCATAGAAGGAGCACAAGATGGAATGGTTAATTGATAACTCATTTTTAATTGTTGTTTTGCTGGTTTGTATCGGAATGCACGTTTTCGGTCATGGCCACGATCATGGTCACCATCATCACGGGCACGATGAGAAAACCGGCAAAGACGAAAGGAGGATGTGAGCCATGTTGAATTGGAAAATAGTTTGCTGGTCTCTGGGTCTGACCACAGCCGTGTCTTTCGTCCTGTGTGTCATCTGGGGCCTACTGACTCCCATGTCCGTGCACATGCACGAATTCCTGGAGTTGGTTCTCCCGGCTTTCGAATGGCTCACGTGGTGGGGCTTTTTGCTCGGCCTGGTCGAAAGCTTTCTCTGGGGTTTTTACATCGGCATCGTCTTTGTGCCAATTCACAATTTCCTGGCACGGCGCTGGACGGTGTGAAGGCACGAGCGGAGGAAAGGCATGAAATCACAAGATGAAAAGCACCCAATTGTCGAGCGCGAGTTCACCGACCCCGTGTGCGGGATGCGCGTCAGTCGTTTGTCCGCCATTACCGATACGGAGCACCAGGGCAAGACGTATTACTTTTGTGCCGATATTTGCAAACAAAGGTTCCTGGACTCCCCGGAGCGGTACGTCAAGCATCACCGCCAGCACGGAGTAAAGCCAAAATGACGCGCGTCGATCCCGGTTTTTAATCGATTTGAATTTCGAATGGAGAATACAGATGAATATGAAACAGGTAACGCCCAATCGCGTTTTGTCAGTTGTCACCGGATCGCTCGCGGCAATACTGACGGTAGGACTATTTGCGATATCGAGCGCGCCAGAAGCCTGGGCTGCGGAACCGGTAGCTCATGAGCATCATGCGGATGTCACAGTCTACAAGGCAGCCCGGTGCGGCTGCTGTGACAAGTGGGCCGAACAGATGCAAGCATCGGGCCTCGAAGTGGACGTGGTCATTGTCGATGACCCCGGTTCCATCAAACGGGAACTGGGGATTCCCNNGGGGATTCCCCGGAACCTGGCCTCCTGCCACACTGCCGTTGCTGGGGATTACTGGATCGAGGGCCACGTACCGATTGATCTGACGCACCAGTTGCTCAAAGACCAGCCTGATGACATTCGCGGCATCGCGGTACCCGGGATGCCGGCCGGATCCCCGGGGATGGAATCGCCCAATCCCGTGACATACCAGGTGTTGAGCGTGGATAAAGAGGGCCAGGTTGGGGTGTTCGCGGTCCGTAAGGGAAAGGCCTCGGATTGACCATGGACGGGCAGATCGCACATTCAGGCGCCTGGGGGCTTGCCCTGATCATGATCGTGGTCGCCTCCTGGATCTTTTATCGATACATGGCGCCCAGCACCTGGCGGGAGTGGGCCAGCGCGGGGACGGTCCAGGCCTTCATCATCGCGTTATATGCGGAGATGTACGGGTTTCCGTTGACCATCTACCTGCTGGCCCGCTTCACCGGCTTGGACCGAACGGGCCTCAACGCCAATCTCTGGTCCTCGCTGGTGGGCATCGGTGAGACCGGCATGTTGATCTCGATGCTGCTGGGGTATGCGATGTTGTTCGCCGGTATCGGGATATTCATCCAGGGTTGGCGTGAATTGTACCTTGCACATCAGTATGGCCAGCTTGCCACGACCAAGCTGTACGGCCTTGTCAGGCATCCGCAATACACCGGCCTGTTCATCGCACTGTTCGGTGAAGGAGTCGTGCACTGGCCGACAATCTTTTCGGTCGCCCTGTTCCCATTGATCGTCGCGGCATACACGCTGCTTGCCAGGCGTGAGGAGCAAGTGGTCGAAGAACGATTCGGAGAAGCCTACCGGGCCTACCGGCAACAGGTGCCGATGTTCATTCCTGGCAAGGACCAATGGAAGGCATTTATTCAGCGGGGTGGCGGGCAACTGTGACTGGAAAACCGAACTGTTCAGTACACAAGTAAATGAAAAATGGAAAAGCAAATACAAAATTCCGATGAATTGAACCAGTTTGCAGGACGTCGCACCGAGGATGAGCGATTACTGTCGTGTCCGATCGTCACGGGAATGCCGTTTCACCGGAGCGACTCGTGGCGGGTGTTGCGCATCGTCGGTGAATTTGTGGAAGGATTTGAGCATCTCACTGAACTGGGCAAGGTAATCTCGATATTCGGTTCAGCCAGGATATCTGCTGACGACCCAGTATATGCGGCAACTGTCCAGACCGCGCGCATGCTCGGCGAGGCAGGATATTCGATCATCACCGGTGGTGGGCCGGGTCTAATGGAAGCGGCCAACAAGGGCGCCAGGGAAGCGGGTGCACCCTCCATCGGGCTCAACATACAGCTCCCTTTCGAGCAGCACGTGAATCCATACGCCGACCACACGATGGAATTCCGTTACTTCTTTATTCGCAAGACGATGTTCGTGAGATATGCACAGGCATTTGTCATCATGCCGGGCGGCTTCGGCACGATGGACGAACTGTTCGAAGCGCTGACGCTCATCCAAACCAGAAAAATCCAGAATTTCCCGGTCGTCCTTTTCGGCGCGGCATATTGGCGTGGTCTGCTCGCATGGATGCGGGAGACCATGTTGGGTAATGAATGCATTTCCAGGGCTGATCTCGACATGATCTTTGTCACCGATTCGCCTGAACAGGTCCTGGAGTACATCCAGAAATGTGAACGGGAAGTGACAGTCCGTGCGGAATGCGAATGTGCGAGCGTGGAGAGTATGAAGCATGCCCTGCGGCCGAGGCCTTGACCTTAATCTTGGGCACAGGTTGTACGCTGTGGCAAAGGTTTGAAAAATTAATGGTGAAGCGGGGAGTGCAGAACTGGTAATACCCGGGAGGCGGCTGTCACGGACCGGCGTTAACCGGAATTGATGAAACTTGATCCACCAATGCTTTAAGGAGAAATACAGATGAAGACGAGCACGATGATTGCAGTAACCGCTTTTCTGTTCACCGCGAGTCCCATGCAGGCAGCGGAAGAATCGCAGGAACACGAGTCACATCATCCCGATGTGGCGGTTGAATTGGAGAAAGATGCGAGCGCGATGCCCGGCGGCAGCATGCCCATGCACGACATGATGCAGAAGATGCGGTCGCAGATGATGGCGATTCACGAGTCCAGCGACCCGGACCAGCGAGATGAACTGACTAGGGCCCACATGGACAGCATGCGCGAGATGATGAACATGATGCAGGAGATGCATGGTAGTGAGGGCATGATGGGCATGAAGGGGCGCATGATGATGGGCGGTAAGCCAGGCGATGAAATGGCTCCAGCGGAAGGGGAAGCGAAGCCGATGATGCCTTGCCGCAAGCAAATGCAACAGCGCATGGACATGATGCAGATGATGATGGGGCAAATGATGCAGAACCAGGCTGCCAGGGATGAAACCCGGGCGCTCCGGGAGCAGGCTCACGACCATCCCGATGACAATTAGGTGGTAGCGGTTTTGCAAAGTCGCGTGGAACTGGCGCTCAAGGAGTGGTCGGACAAGCCCGATGGCGTTTCCGACGGGCACTTGGTATGCCACCTGATCGAGGCCATCGACACCGACTGAAATCAATCGGGCGCGAGGCCTCTGTTGCCACGCGCCCGAAAGCTAACCCAGGAGAACTCCGATGACGGAACATGAAGATCAGAACCAGGTAAACGGGACACGTATCGATCCGGTATGCGGAATGGAAGTCAGGCCGGACAGCGAACATCACCATGTCCACGAGGGCGTGAAGCACCTGTTCTGCTCGGCATCCTGCAAAGCGAAATTTTCCGCCGATCCGGACAAGTACCTGAATCCGGAAACGGGGGGGGGCAGTGGTTCCTGCCATTCGCACTCGCACGCCCATGCCAAGCCGCACGACCACGACGTGCCGCCGGGAACGCAGTACACCTGCCCGATGGATCCGGAGATCATCCAGGAAGGGCCAGGCAGTTGCCCCAAGTGCGGCATGGCCCTTGAGCCGTTGGTGGTGCCCCTGGCGACTACTCGGACCGAATACACCTGTCCGATGCACCCCGAAATCGTTCAGGACCATCCCGGCAGCTGTCCTAAGTGCGGCATGGCGCTGGAGCCCCGCACCGTGGAAATCGAGGAGGACACCAGTGAACTCGATAACATGTCCCGGCGCTGGTGGGTCAGCGCGATACTCGCTTTGCCGGTCTTCGTCAGCGCTATGGCCGCCGAGTTCTGGCCCGAAGCGATGGCCGAAATCATACAGCCGCGCTATCGGCAATGGGTCGAGTTGCTGCTGGCCTCGCCGGTGGTGCTCTGGGGTGGGTGGCCGTTTTATGTGCGTGGAGTACAGTCCGTCAGGACCATGAATCTCAACATGTTCACGCTGATCGCGCTGGGCGTCTCCGTCGCCTGGCTGTTCAGCGTGACAGGGGTGCTTGCGCCAGGCATCTTCCCGGTATCCGTGAAGAACGAAATGGGCGTAGTACCGGTCTATTTTGAGGCCGCAGCGGTGATCACGGCGCTGGTCCTTCTGGGCCAGGTGCTGGAGCTGCGGGCCCGGAGCCGCACCAGTGCCGCGATCAGGGCGCTGCTCGGCCTGGCGCCCAACACCGCGCGTATCGTGCGCGCGGACGGGAGCGAGGAAGACATACCGCTGGAGCACGTGAAACCGGGCGACATCCTGCGCATTCGGCCCGGCGAGAAAGTGCCAGTGGACGGTACCGTCCAGGACGGCGAAAGCAGCGTTGATGAATCAATGGTCACCGGCGAGCCGATCCCGGTCGTAAAAAGGACGGGGGATGCGCTGATCGGCGCCACGGTCAACGGCACTGGCAGCCTGCTGATGAAGGCGGAAAAGGTTGGGGCCGAAACGCTGTTGGCCCAGATTGTTCAAATGGTAGCTGAGGCCCAGCGATCACGCGCACCCATCCAGAAGCTGGTGGACATCGTTTCATCGTACTTCGTGCCCGCCGTAGTGGTGATCGCCGTCATCACGTTTATCGCGTGGTACGCATGGGGACCTGAGCCGGCACTGGCCTACGGAGTGATTAATTCGGTGGCCGTGCTGATCATCGCCTGTCCGTGCGCCTTGGGGTTGGCAACGCCCATGTCGATCATGGTCGGCACCGGCAAGGGTGCGACGCTGGGCGTGCTGATCAAGAATGCCGAAGCACTGGAGATTTTGCGCAAGGTGGATACCCTGGTAGTGGATAAGACCGGGACGCTCACCGAAGGTAAACCCCGGTTGATTTCGGTCACAGCGCTGGAGGGAACCGAGGAATCTGAACTGCTGCGGCTGGCCGCAAGTCTGGAGCGGGGCAGCGAGCATCCGCTGGCGGAGGCCATCGTGCGTGGGGCGGAAAGCAGGGGGTTGACGCTCTCGACTTCTGACCAGTTTGAATCCGTCACCGGCAAAGGCGTGCAGGGGCTTGTTGAGAATCGGCGCGTGCTCCTGGGGAACGCAAAGATGCTCGAGCATCGTGGGATCGATCCTGCTGGCTTGCCAGGACTGGCTGAATCCGGACGCGAAGAAGGCCAGACGGTCATGTACGTGGCGATCGATGGCCGGGCGGCTGGACTGATCGGCGTGGCTGACCCGGTCAAGGACAGCACCCCCGAGGCCATAGCTGACCTGCACGGTGAAGGCCTGTCGGTGGTCATGCTTACCGGCGACAACAGGGTGACAGCGCAGGCCGTGGCGGCAAGGTTGAATATCGACCAGGTGGAAGCGGAAGTACTTCCAGACCAGAAAGCCGCCGCAGTGAAGAAGTTGCAGGAACAGGACAGGGTAGTGGCCATGGCCGGTGACGGCATTAATGACGCGCCGGCGCTCGCGCAATCGCACGTCGGCATCGCGATGGGAACCGGAACCGACGTGGCGATGGAAAGCGCGGGTGTCACGCTGATCAAGGGCGATTTGCGGGGCATCGTCAGGGCGCGCAGGCTGAGTCGCGCGACCATGCGCAACATCCGGCAAAACCTGTTCTTCGCCTTTATCTACAATTCCCTGGGCGTACCGGTCGCTGCCGGCGTGTTATACCCGTTTTTCGGGCTTCTGCTTTCGCCGATGATCGCGGCTGCGGCCATGAGCTTCAGTTCGGTGTCGGTGATCGGCAATGCGCTACGCCTGCGCAAGGCCGAATTGTAAAGTCGAAATTGGGCTGAGCGCAGAATGATGCTTTGGGAGGAAAGCATGGAATGGCTTGTTCAAAATGGGTTCTCTGTGCTGGAGGTGGGGTTGAATACGGCACCTATTGGAGGAACTTGAAATGAAAGCAGTGAGATTGATCACCGTTTCCCTGTTCGCGCTCGCGATCCTGCCGCTCGCAAACCCAACCGACGCGGGCGAACCGGATTCCGACCTGGTCGGCATCATTCATGCGATCGAGGCCGGATGGGAACACGCTGACGGCGCTCCGTTCAATGAGCATTTTCTGGACTTCGAAGGGGCGCGCTACATCGAGAGCGGAGGGCAGAACGAAGGTTTGGCCGACCTGGTTGAAAATCACGTCAAGCCCGAAGGGGATTTTCTTGCTGGCCTCGATCTCACCTTCTCCCATATCGAAACCCACATCGAGGGTGATTTTGCCTGGGCGCTGGCCGATGTGGAAGTGAGGGCGACGGTCCGCAAGGACGGGCGCGCGATCCACAACCGGGGGTACGAAACCTTTCTGTTCCGAAGGATCGACAATGCCTGGAAGGTGGTGCATACGCACAGCTCCTCGCGTCCCGTCAAGAAGTGAGAGGAGGCGCGTCATGTCGCCGAAAAAGGCCGCCACGCACACGCAGCCCGTTGAACGCGAGCAGCAATTCCGAGATCGTTCGGGACTTGGCAGCGCCCTCCCAACAAAGGGGCACTCGCTGAATGGTTCACTTGTGCTAGCATGCTGGCACGATTTAACCGGCACCTGGCACATGAAACCAACTACCTGCCTGCTTCGCGTGGGTTGCCTGCTCCTGTTCCTGACGAGCGCGGGGCTCAACGCCGCGGATAGCCAGCCAACTACAGAAGGTGCGGACGTGCACCCCTGGCTCACGGACCCGTTCCTGGTCAGCGTCGGCGCATTCTTCCCGCAGAAGAACATCAAGATCTCGGCCCGCGGCGAGCTGGAAGGCGGCGGACAGGGCGAGGTCATCGATTTTGACGAAACGTTCAAGGGTGGCGAGTCGGAAGACATCTTTGCCGCCAATTTTCACTGGCGTTTCGGCGAGAAATGGTGGCTGGCGGCTGAATACTATGCCTCGGATTTCCGCGAATCCGCCGAACTGGCCGAAGACAAGGAATGGAACGGCGTGCTGTTCCCGGCGGGAAGTTTCGTCAAGGGTGGGGCGGACTTCGAGCTTACGCGGGCCATCCTGGGGCGCGAGATTCACAGCGGGCCACGTGACGAACTGAGTATCGGGCTCGGCATCCATTGGGTCGACATCAGCGCGTTTCTCGAGGGTGAGGCACTGGTAGGGAACGAGACCACCGGCATTCGCAAGGAGAAAGTCACTGCCGCAGGCCCGGTACCCAACCTTTCGGCCTGGTACGTCAACAGTTTCAGACCCAAGTGGTTGTTGCAGGCGCGTGTGGATTGGTTGAGCGTCTCCATCCAGGAATATTCGGGGGGCATTTCGCATACGCATTTTGGCGTCAACTATCAGTTAGGCAGACACGTTGGGGTGAGTCTGGCGTACAAGATGTTCCAGGTGGATGTGGACGTTAAAAAGCGCGGCTGGTATGGGAGCGCGGAGTATACCCAGCGGGGGCCGTTCCTGGCCGTTACCGGCAACTGGTAAGCGGTTCGTCCACGGGGAAGAGGGGTCCGGCGGTCTCGAAAGGGTCGCGAGGCATGGTAAATCTTCTGCTTTAAGTGCGTATAATGTATATTATGTTAAATAATATCCATTGAGGCACGAATGAGCGACCTCGCGCGGCCCGCCACAACTCATCGCCACCACACCCCGCCAT
>WVWV01000155.1:0-1592 GCA_011773845.1 Lysobacterales bacterium
CCAGCACCGTGGCCTCCTCCTGCAGCCCGCCGGAATCGGTGATGACCAGCCGCGCCCGCTGCATGAGGCCGATGAATTCCAGGTAGCCCAGCGGTCCGGTGGCCGCGACGGCCGCTTCGAACCGGGCCCGCAGCCCGGCGGCCTCCAGCCGCCCCGCGGTGCGCGGGTGCAGCGGGCAGACGATGGGAATGCGGGCCGCGACCGCCTCGAAGGCCTCCACCCAGCGCGCCAGCCGCCCCGGGTCGTCCACGTTGGCCGGGCGGTGCAGGGTGAGCAGGGCGAACTCGCGCTCGGCGAAGTCCGGGCCCAGGATGCGCGCCACCGCGCCCGGCGGGTCGCTGCGCCCCAGGCTGGCGAGCAGCGAATCCACCATCACGTTGCCCACGAAGTGCACCTTGCCGGCCGCCACGCCCTCGCGCGCCAGGTTCTCGTTGGCGGCCGGCTCGGTGGTGAACAGCAGGTCGGCCAGCGCGTCGGTGACGATGCGGTTGATCTCCTCCGGCATGCCGCGGTCGCCGCTGCGCAGCCCCGCTTCCACGTGCGCCACCGGGATGTGCAGCTTGGCGGCCGCCAGGCTGCAGGCCACCGTGGCGTTGACGTCGCCCACCACCAGCACCAGGTCCGGGCGGTCCTCGAGGCACAGCTGCTCGAAGGCCATCATCACGCGGCCGGTCTGCTCGGCGTGGCTGCCGGCGCCGATGCCCAGGTGGATGTCCGGCGCGCGGATGCCGAGATCCGCGAAGAACACCTCCGACATCCCGGCGTCATAGTGCTGGCCGGTGTGCACCAGCACCGCCTCCAGCGTGCCGCGCTGCTCGATCGCGCGCAGGATGGGCGCCACTTTCATGAAGTTGGGCCGCGCGGCGACGATGCAGAAAACCCGGGGCCTGCCCTTCACGCCGCGAACACCTTGCCGTTGCGCCCGCGGTACACGCCGCGCGCATCCACGATGGCGCGGGCGTGCCGGGCGAGCAGTTCCCAGTCGAACAGGTCGTGGTCGGTGCCGATCACCACGCAGTCGAAGCGCGCCAGGTTCTCCGCCTCGAACGGCTCGCTGGCCAACTCGAAGCGGTAGCGGCGCATGGGCGGGAACGCCGGCACCAGCGGGTCGCAGTAGGCCACCTCGGCGCCGGCGTCGTGCAGCTGCTGCATGATCTCCACCGAGGGCGATTCGCGGGTGTCGTCCACGTTCTTCTTGTAGGCGATGCCCAGCACCAGCACGCGGCTGCCGGCCAGCGCCCCGCCCTGCGCGGCCAGCGCCTGTTCCACCTTGCCCACCACCCAGGCCGGCATGGCGTGGTTGATCTCGCCGGCCAGCTCGATGAAGCGGGTGTCGACGCCGTACTGGCGGGCCTTCCAGGTGAGGTAGAAGGGGTCGATGGGGATGCAGTGCCCGCCCAGGCCGGGGCCGGGGTAGAAGGGCATGAAGCCGAACGGCTTGGTGGCGGCCGCGTCGATCACCTCGTAGATGTCGATGCCCATGCGCTCGCACACCACCTTCAGCTCGTTCACCAGCCCGATGTTCACCGCGCGGTGGACGTTTTCCAGCAGCTTCGTCATCTCCGCCGCGCGCGTCGAGCTCACCGGCACCA
>WVWV01000155.1:1662-2274 GCA_011773845.1 Lysobacterales bacterium
ATGGTGCGGGTGGAGTACTGCGCGTTGCCCGGGTCCTCGCGCTCGGGCGAGTAGACCAGGAACACCTCCTCGCCCACCGTGAAGCCGCGCGATTCGATGCGCGGGCGCAATTCCTCCTCGGTGGTGCCCGGGTAGGTGGTGGATTCCAGCGCCACCAGCTGCCCGGCCCGCAGTTGCGGCAGCAGCGATTCCAGGGTCCCGATGATGAAGCTGAGGTCGGGCTCGCGGTGGTCGTCCAGCGGCGTCGGCACGCACAGCACCAGTGCGTCGCATTCCCCTGCCCGGCTGAAATCGCCGGTGGCGGTGAGGCCGCGGTCGACCGCGGCCTGCACCGCGGCGTCGGGGAAATGCCGGATGTAGCTGCGCCCGGCCGCGATCTGGCGCGGCTTGTCCGGGTCGGTGTCGAAGCCGATCACGCGCAGCCCGGCCTCGGCAAAGGGCAGCGCCAGCGGCAGGCCGACGTAGCCGAGCCCCACCACGCCGACGATGGCGGTGCGCTCAAGAATCTTTCTTCTGAATGACTGAAGGCCCGACACAGTGGTTTGCTTCAACGCCGAATCCCCCAGTGAATCTTTTGGACTGAGCGTCGCCGCGATTGGTCAGTCATGGCCG
>WVWV01000155.1:2323-2982 GCA_011773845.1 Lysobacterales bacterium
CCTTGAACCAACGAACGAACCGGGTCACTCCGTCAGCAATATCTGTTGCAGGTATGTCTTCATACAATGCGTCCAGATCGGAACAGTCCGCCCAGGTTTCCAGCATGTCCTCTGGTTGCATTTCCAAGTTCAGTCGGGTGGCTTTTTTGCCCGCCGCGGTCTCGATGGCAGCGATGAGATCGTCGACGTAAACCGGTTGACCGTTGCCAATATTGTAAAGTCGGAAAGGTGCATTGCTGGTAGCGGGATCAGGTTCTTGCGGGTTCCAGTCTTCGTTAGGCTGAGGCACTTCGTCCATTACGGAGACAACACGCCCCACCACATCATCGATGTACGTAAAATCTCTTCGGTGGCGTCCATGATTGAAAACTTCAATGGGTTCGCCCGTGAGAATATTGCGCGTGAATGCGTAATAAGCCATGTCTGGTCGACCCCAGGGGCCATAGACCGTGAATAGTCGCAGTCCCGTTGCGGGCAATCCATACAGATGAGCGTAACTGTGCGCCATGAGTTCATTTGCGCGCTTGGTAGCGGAATACAGCGAGATCGGATGGTCAACGCCATCGTGTTCGGAAAACGGAAGCTTGGCATTAGCGCCGTAGACCGAGCTGCTCGAGGCAAATACCAGGTGCGGCGTCCTGCTTATTCGACAAGCCTCC
>WVWV01000155.1:2996-17948 GCA_011773845.1 Lysobacterales bacterium
GCATCGATGTGCTCCGAAGCGTGGCGCACGCCGGCTTGGGCCGCCAGATGAATGACACGGTCGAATTGATTGTCCTCAAACACTTTTTCGAGAGAACCCTTGTCCGCAACGTCGATCCGATGGAAAGAAAATTGCGTCATCGGATACAACTGGTTCAGTCGAGACCGCTTAAGGCTGGGGTNNGTGCTGGATCTCGACCCCGACGGCAACCTGTGCGCCATCACCTTTGAGCATGCCAGCAGCCGCGCCGATGTGCGACAGGTGACGCTGGAAGGCATCGCAGCCTAGCCTGGCGGGGCCGGGATCCGCAGCGGTGGTCCCGCGCCGGGCTATGTCTCGCCATTGCCGTTGTTCTCCACCTCGCGCTGCAGCTCTTCGATCTCCTGCCGGAGGTTCTCATACTCGCGCATCTTGCGCTGCAGGAAGGTCACCGTGATGCTGGCCTTGCGCTCCATGCCCTTGGGCGTGAGCAGGTACAGGTAGGCGCGCTTGTTGTCGCTGTTGCGGAAGTTGCGCGCCTTGACCAGCCCGCGGCCGATCAGCGCCTTCAGGCAATAGTTCACCTTGCCGAGGCTGACGCCGAGCTTCTCCGCCAGCTCGCGCTGGGTGATCTCGGGGTTCTCCTCGATGTGCCGCAGTACCTTGAGGTGGATTTCCTGGTCCATGGGTGAATCGCGTTGGGGTCGGCCCCCCGGCCCCGGGCACGCTACCGCCCTGCAGGGCCCGCTCGGGCTCCGCATGGGCGAGGCTCGCGTGGCGCCGGATCGGGGGGCGGAACCCGCGGCTCCGCGGCCCCCTCAGCCGGCGCGTTGTAACAGCAGGCTGTCGACCTCCACGGCGGTCGCGCGGCCCAGCAGTTCCATCAGCACCCGCGCGCGCTGCTCGCCGGTGCGGGCCTCGAAGATGCCCTCCACGCCGGCGAGCGGCCCGTCGAACACGCGCACGCGGTCGCCCGGCTGGGCGGGCACCGGCTCCAGGCGCACCAGCCCGGTGGCCGGGTCCTGCCGCGCCTGCAGCGCGCGGATGATGCCCGGCGGCACGCGCAGCAGCTCGCAACCGGCCCGCACCAGGCCCACCACCCCGCGCGTGGAGCGCACGGTGGCCATGTTCTGCACTTCGCACACGGCGTTGAGGAACAAATACCGCGGGAACAGCGGCTCGACGCGGGGCGCGCGCCGGGTCGACAGGCGCTGGTAGGGGTTCACCGCCCGCGGCAGCAGGCAGCGGAAACCCTGGCGCTCGAGGTTCTGGAGCGCGACGGCTTCCTGGCGCGGCTTGGTATACACCGCGTACCAATGGGCTGCGGGCGTGGGCAAGTGTTCCCCTCGCGAATGTAACGAGGGTCGATCATAGCGTATGTTCAACAATTGAACAAATAGCATTAACAGCCAGTTACAGCACAATGCCGATAAGCGGCATGGAAACCGGGATATAGCCCGCACGCGCAGGCCGGGCCGGCCGGGAGCGGCCGGGCATTTCGTGAAATAATCACCCATCGCAACCGGGATACTGCCGCGTGAGGCTCGAGGAATTCCCACAGCACTTCAACCCCGCCCGCCCGGCGCCGGATTACCGCGCCTGCCCGGCGCTGCTGGCCTGGCTGCGCGCCGATCTCGCCGGCGAACCCCCGCCGGGCGGCCTGGACCTCGCGCAGGTGTTCGCCGAGGCCGACCCGCAGGGTCTGGATGCCTGGGTGGCCTATCGCCTGCTGGACCCGGCACAGGCAGCGGCGCCGCCCGCGGCGCTGGTGCCGGAGCTGAAGCAGCGCCTGCACCGCGCCAGCGGCGAGAAACTGGCCAGCGACCTGGAATGGGCCGGCATCTGTGGCGGCGCCGAACAGCGCGGCATCCGGCTGCTGGCCATCAAGGGCGAGGGCCTGGCGCGCAGCCTCTACCCCAACCCGGCCTGCCGCCTCACCGCCGATTTCGACCTGCTGGTGCACCCGGGCGACGTGCAGGGCATGCGCGAGCTGCTGGCCGCGCTGGGTTACCTCGAAGCCCGCGCGCCGTACGGCGAGCACATCTTCGGCGAGAAGGGCTGGTACCGGCCGCAGCAGCGCGGCCGCCAGTGGGGCGTGGTGGTGGACCTGCACTGGGACCTCACCAACCGCCGCTTCCTGCGCCGCCGCGTGCCGCTGGCGGTGCTGTTCGAGCGCGCCACGCCGGTGGACCTCGACGGGGCCACGCTGTGGACGCTGTGCCACCCGCACGCCCTGCTGATGGCCTGTTTGCACCTGGCCGCGGCGCCCCGCACCGAGCCGCTGCCGTTGCGCTGGCTGCTGGATATCCATCTGCTGCTGGAGGCGCTGGACGATGCGCAGATGCGCGCGCTGGCCGACGAGGCCCGGGCCTGGCGGCTGGCCGACGTGCTGGGCATCTATTGCGCGCTCGCGCAGCGCGTGCTGGGCACGCGTCGCCACCGGGCGCTGATCGAATCGCTGGGCGCGGACATCAGCGAGGCCCGCCGGCGCACCTATCGCTGGGCCTGCGACCACCGCTGGTTCGATTTCCTGGAGTACGCGCTGCGGCTCGACGGCTCGGGCCGAGCCGAGCTGCTGCGGCAGATGTGGGCGTTCCGGGGGCGACGGCGCAAGGCGCGGGGCAAGGCCTGAGCCTCCCGGCCCGGGCCCGGGTCGTTCAGGGGTAGCCTTCGGGGTTGTTCTGCGCCCAGTTCCAGGCGTCCCGGCACATGTCCTCGAGGCTGCGCTCGGCTTTCCAGCCCAGCTCCTCGCGGGCCCGGGTGGGGTCGGCCCAGGTCTCGGCGATGTCGCCCGGCCGACGCTCCAGCACGCGGTAGGGCAGCTCGCGGCCGCAGGCGCGCTCGAAGGCGTGCAGCACGTCCAGCACCGAATAACCGCGCCCGGTGCCCAGGTTGTGGGTGATCAGCCCCGGGGCCTCGGCCAGTTTCTGCAGGGCACACAGGTGGCCGTTGGCCAGGTCGGTGACGTGCAGATAATCCCGCACCCCGGTGCCGTCGTGGGTGGGGTAGTCGTCGCCCCACACCCGCAGGAATTCCTGCCGGCCCAGGGCCACCTGCTGGATGTAGGGCACCAGGTTGTCGGGGATGCCGTTGGGGTCCTCGCCGATCAGCCCGCTCTCGTGCGCGCCCACCGGGTTGAAATAGCGCAGCAGCGAGACCTGCCACTCGGGCGAGTTGGCATGCAGCGCCCGCAGCAGGTCCTCGATCATCAGCTTGGTGGCACCGTAGGGGTTGGTGGTGCGCAGTGGCGCGTCCTCGCCGATCGGCAGGCGGTCCGGCTGGCCGTACACGGTGCACGAGGAACTGAACACGATCTTGCGCACCCCCGCCGCATCCATGGCCTGCAACAGGCTGATCGTGCCGCCGACGTTGTTGTGGAAATAGCGCAACGGCTGCTCGGTGGATTCTCCCACCGCCTTGAGGCCCGCGAAGTGGATGACGCATGCGGGCCGGTGTTCCGCAAAGACCTGCTCGAGTGCCGCCTGCTCCAGCAGGTCGGCCTTGACGAAGGCGATGCTCTTGCCGGTGATCTCCGCCACCCGGTCCAGCGCGCTGGCCTTGCTGTTGCACAGGTTGTCGACCGCCACCACCCGATAGCCGGCCGCCAGCAGTTCCACGCAGGTGTGGGTGCCGATGTAGCCGGCGCCGCCGGTAACCAGGATGGTCTCAGCCTCTGCGTTCATGGCTCGGATGGGTTCCCGCCCCGGCCCGCCTCAGGCCGGCGCGTGCAGCGACTGGCGAAAATACTCGACGGTGGCGTCGAGGCCCTGCGCCAGCTCCACCCGCGGCGCCCAGCCGAGCAGCTCGCGGGCCAGCGTGATGTCGGGCTGCCGCTGGGTGGGGTCGTCGGCGGGCAACGGCTGCTCGACCAGCCGGGAGGCCGACCCGGTCCGGGCCAGCACCTGCTCGGCCAGCTCGCGGATGGTGAATTCGTTCGGGTTGCCGAGGTTGATCGGGCCGGTCACCGCGCGCGGCGAGTTCATCAGCCGCACCAGGCCCTCGATCAGGTCGTCCACGTAGCAGAACGAGCGCGTCTGGCTGCCGTCGCCGTAGAGCGTGAGGTCGTCGCCGCGCAGCGCCTGCACGATGAAGTTCGACACCACGCGGCCGTCGTCGGGCTGCATGCGGGGCCCGTAGGTGTTGAAGATGCGCGCCACCTTGATGGGCAGGTCGTGCTGGCGCAGGTAGTCGAAGAACAGCGTCTCGGCGCAGCGCTTGCCCTCGTCGTAGCACGAGCGCAGCCCGATCGGGTTCACGTTGCCCCAGTAGCTCTCCGGCTGCGGGTGCACCTCCGGGTCGCCGTAGACCTCGCTGGTGGAGGCCTGCAGGATGGTGGCGCCGGTGCGCTTGGCCAGCCCCAGCATGTTGATGGCGCCGTGCACCGAGGTCTTGGTGGTCTGCACCGGGTCGTGCTGGTAGTGGATCGGCGAGGCCGGGCAGGCCAGGTTGTAGATCTGGTCGACTTCCACGTACAGCGGGAAGGTGACGTCGTGGCGCAGCAGCTCGAAATCGGCGTGGTCCAGCAGGTGGGTGATGTTGTGGCGCGTGGAGGTGTAGAAATTGTCCACGCACAGCACCTCGTGCCCGTCCGCGAGCAGGCGCTCGCACAGGTGCGAGCCGAGAAAGCCGGCGCCGCCGGTGACCAGGATGCGTTGGGCCGTGTCTGCCATGCGGGCATCTTAGCAAGAGCGGGGCGCGGGGAGTTAGGCGCGCGGGCGTGCTGGCAGCGGCTCAGGGCCGGCCAATGGAGTAATAGGTGAAGCCGCGCTGGCGCACCACCTCGGGCGACCAGATGTTGCGGCCGTCCACCAGCACCGGCTCGCGCATGTCGGCGTACAGGCGCTCGAAGTCCGGCGCCCAGAAATGCCGCCATTCGGTCACCAGCACCAGCGCGTCGGCGTCCTCGGCCGCGTCGTACGGGTCCTCGAACAGCAGCAGGCGCCCCTGGCCTTCGTACAGGCGCTCGGTCTCGTCCATCGCCTTGGGGTCGTGGGCGTTGACCTGCGCACCGGCATCCAGCAGGGCATCGATCAGCACCAGGCTCGAGGCCTCGCGCAGGTCGTCGGTGTTGGGCTTGAACGACAGCCCCCAGACGGCGACGGTGCGGCCCTCGAAATCGCCGCCGAAATGCCGATCCAGCTTCTCGAACAGCTTGACTTTCTGGCGCTCATTGACCGCCTCCACCGCATGCAGGATGTCGGCCCGGTAGCCGCACTGCTCCGCGGTGCGCGCCAGCGCACGCACGTCCTTGGGAAAGCAGGAGCCGCCGTAGCCGGCGCCCGGATAGATGAAGTGGTAGCCGATGCGGGGGTCGGAACCGATGCCGAGCCGCACCTGCTCGATGTCCGCACCGACCCGCTCGGCGATGTTGGCCAACTCGTTCATGAAGCTGATCTTGGTCGCCAGCATGGCGTTGGCGGCGTACTTGGTCAGCTCGGCCGACCGGATGTCCATGCACATCAGCTTTTCGTGGTTGCGGTTGAACGGCGCGTACAGCTCCCGCAGCGTCTGCTCTGCGTTCTCGTCCTCCACCCCCACCACGATGCGGTCGGGCTTCATGAAGTTCGCGATGGCCGCGCCCTCGGCCAGGAATTCCGGGTTCGAGGCCACGCTGAACCCGAGCTCGACGCCGCGCCGATCCAGCGCCTTCTGCACCGTCTCCCGCACCCGCGCGCAGGTGCCAACGGGCACCGTGGACTTCACCACGATCAGCAGCGGCTGCTCCATCACCGCGCCCACGTCGCCGGCCACCGCCAGCACGTGGCTGAGGTCTGCCGAGCCGTCTTCCTCCGGCGGCGTGCCGACGGCGACCATCAACACCTCCGCGTGCTCCACCGCCTCCGCGATGGAGGTGGTGTACGCCAGCCGGCCCTGCTCCATGTTCTCCAGCAGCAACTCTTCCAGCCCGGGCTCGTAGATGGGCACCTCGCCCCGCGCCAGGCGCTCTACGCGTTGCGCGTCGATGTCCATGCACAGCACGTGGTGCCCGACCTCCGCGAGGCCGGCGCCGCTGACCAGGCCGACGTATCCGCTACCGACGATGGAAATGCGCATCGCTCACTGCCCTCGAACCGGGGATGGGCATTGTACTTGAACGGGTCGCCAAAGATCAGGGTGCCGGCGTCCGGCGCGGCAGCTCAGTTCGGCGAGGCCAGGTCGATGCTCTCGCAGTCCGACGGCGAGATGCACACCGGGTCGTCCGCCGCGTCGATGGGCTCGGGCAAGGGCACGATGAAGGGATCGAAGTTATACAGGTAAGCGTAGGCGTGCGCGCGGCAGGACAGGGCCATGTCGCCGCCGAAGCGCCGCAGCACCAGCGTGTCGGCGGGATGGAAATCCAGCTGGCCGGTCACGATGTGCGCCTTGTCGGTGAGCTCCTCGTCCGAGTTGTCGAAGGCGACCACCAGGGTCTGGCCCGGCTCGATCCTGCCGTTGAGGCCAATCACCTGCCGCGGGCTCATGTCTCCCTCGACGTAATGCTCGACGCCGAACGACAGCGGCAGGGCCCGCGTCTCGACCTGCACCGCTTGGTCGCCGCTTAACCCGGCGCCGGCCGGGCTGATCCAGCTGAAGCGGTACTGGCCACTGGCCTCGCCCGACAGCGTGCGCTCCACTTCCAGGCCGTCGCGGGTCACGAAGGTGATCTCGATGCGTCGGTTGCGGGCCCGGTTGGCCTCGGAGCTGTTCGCCACCAGCGGCTGTGACTCGCCGCGGCCCTCGGTCCGGATCAGCGGCCCGGTCAGCCCGGCGCCCACCAGCAAATCCCGCACCGCCAGCGCGCGTCGCTCGGACAACAACTGGTTGTATTCGTCCGAGGCCAGGTCACAGGTGTGGCCAACGATGAGGATCTCGCTGAAGATGTCGGCCCGGTTCATCAGCTCCACGACGCGGCGCAGCGTCTCCGCCGCTTCGGGACGCACCTCCCACTTGTCGAGTTCGAAGGTGACGCTGGAATCCAGGGTGATCGTGTTGCGCACCAGTTGCGGCGGCGGCGCATCCACCAGCCGGCCGGGCTCGTCGGGGGAATAAATCTCCAGGATGTACTGCCCCTGGCCGAGGTCGATGTCGCGGTCGGTGCCGTTGTAGATCTCCAGCGCGCGATTCCGGCCCTGCCGCTCGTCGCGCTCGTGCTCGGGCCGTTCCAGTTGTTCCCGGTTCCAACCGTGCAGGTACTCGCTGACGAACACGTCCGTGGGTATGGAATCACTCACATGCCGGTGCTGCCCGAACCCCGCATGGTCGTTCTCGGTATGGCCCAGCCACTCCTCGTCCGGATCGAAGGGGTCGAGCAGCAACGGATCGCCGCGATACACCTCCGGCTTGCGGCGTAACGTGTGCTGATGGCTGTTGAGCGCCTCGCTGCCCCAGGCGTGGCTCGGGTGCTGACCCACCACACCGAACGCATCCACCACCAACCCGGTGTCGCCGGCCTCATCGACGTATTTCACCGCCAGCCCGTCCCAGGTGCCGTCGCGCAACGCGTCGTCCTCGATGCCACGCATGGTCGCTGCCAGGTTGACGTCCGTGCAGGCGCAATCCCACGCGTTGCGGTTTTGCGCCGCGTTGACGCGCTCAAGAATTTCGTTGGATTTCTCCACCATCACCGCAACGATACGGGCGCGTTCGGCATCGCTGGCCGCCGCTTCGAAGGCGGCGTGCTCGGGGAGCCCGGAAACGGCCGCAAACATGGCGGCCTGCGAACAGGAGCAGGCGCGCGGCACGCTGATGAATGCATGGCGCTGCTCGACCCGGATGCGCTCTTCCACGCGCTGCTGCGGCCACAGGCCGCCGGCCGCGAGGTTGCAGTCCTTCTTGATGGCCACCCGTTCCGCGATCTCGGCCGCGCGGTCGGGCATCAACTCCACCCCGCGCTTGACCGCCCCATAGGTATCCTCGGGCTGGGTCCAGGCGTCGATGACCGCGATCACCACCTTGACGATGTCCCTCGCCTCGGGATCGACCGGGCCCTCCAGGGCGCGGGCGTGCAGCCAGATCTCGCCCACCGCCTCGTAGGCCGAAAGTTCCTCGTCCTCGCCCTCGTGGATGCCGGCGACTTCTTCGCCATGCTCGTGGGCCGCATCGCGCGGATGGCCATGGGCCACTTCGTAATACTCGCCGACGTGGTCATGGGCCCGCTCGGCCACTTCCAGCAGGGCCCGCCCCGCGGCCAGGTCCGAGGGGATGTCGACGTAATCCTCGCCGTCGCCCTCACGGGCGTGCAGGGTGGAAGCGGCCAGCATCCCGGCGGCCAGCATCTGGAGGGCGATGAGCTTCATCGGCTAACCCGTTGAACCCACGCTTATTCTATCGTATCGGGTGGCCGACCACCATTTGAGTTCAGCGACACCGCAGGCTTCATGCAAGCGCGGCCTCGCCCTGCGGCAACTCCGTGAGCACGCCGTCGTCGAGGCGCAGCACCCGGTCCACGTATGCCAGCACGGCCGGGCGATGGGTGACCAACAGCACCGTCTTGCCCTGCAGGGCGTCCAGCGCGGTGGTGATGATGCCCTGCTCCGCCTCGGGGTCCAGCCCCTCGGTCGGCTCGTCCAGCAAATACAGGTCCGCGCCTGGCCGGATCAGCAGCCGGGCCAGGGCCAGGCGCCGCTGCTCGCCGCCGGAGAGCTTGGAACCCTCCGCCCCGAGCACCGTTTCCATGCCCGCTGCCTGGCTGCGAATCAGCCGCTCCACGCCGGCCCGGCGGGCCGCCGCCCACAGGTCCTGGTCGCTGGCGTCCAAACGCCCCATGCGGATATTGTCGGCAATGCTGGCCTGGGTGAGCAGGCTGTCCTGCGGCATGTAGGCCACGCTGCGGCGCAAGCGCTCGGCGGGGATGGCGGCCAGGTCATGGCCGTTCCAGCGCATCACCCCGGCGGGAGGCCGTTCCAGCCCGATCAGCAGGTTCAGCAGGGTGGTCTTGCCCGCGCCGTTGGGGCCCACCAGCGCCACGCGCTGACCGGCTTCCAATGTCAGGTGCACGGCGCGCAACACCGGCCGTTCCGCGTACCGGAAATCGAGCCCCGCAATCTCGAGGCGCCGCAGTGGTTCCAGCGGCGGCGATGCCGGCTCCGGCTCCGGCTCCCCGGTGCGGCCTGCCAGCAGCTCCTGCAGCCGGTCCATGGCGCCCTGCGCCTGCCGGTACCGGGCCACCAACCCGGCAGCGCTGCCCACCTGCCGCACCAGCAGCAGGCCGTACAGCAACGCCGAGAGCTGGGTACCCAGCGCGGCGGTATCGGCCGAGCGCGCCAACAGCACCCAGCTCGTCAGCAGGGCGCCTGCCAGCAGCACCTGCACCGTCAGCGAAAGCATGCCGTGGTAGAACTGCAGGCGCACGCTGAGGTCGATGACGGCCTCGAGCTTGCCCCGCAGCCGCTCGCTGGCCCAGCGGTTGAGCCGGTGCGACTTGATCACCAGCACCTGGTGCAGGGTCTCGTCGATGGTCCGATAGATGTCGCTGTACTGGTCGTGCAAATCGCGGCTGATGTTGCGGAAGTGGCGCAGCAACAGGCGCGCGCCGCTGAACACGATGGCCGCGGCGGCGAACAGCACGCCAGCCAGCAACGGGTCCAGCCGCGCGAGCGCGAACAGGGCGCCCATGACGATCAGGGCGCCGGCCACCGCCGAGGGGATCAGCGAGGTGTACAGCGTGCTGAACTGGTCGATGTCCGTGTACAGGGCCGAGGTCAGGTCGCCGGCGCCGTGCTCGCGGTGAAAGGCCAGGCGCTGGCCGAGCAGTTTCTCGAACAGCCGCAGGCGCATGCGCGTCTTGAGCTGCTCGAACACCAGCGTCGAGCGTAGCCGCCCGATGGCCTGCAGGCCCAGGCCGGCCGCCAGCAACAGGGCGCCGACCGCTGCCCAGCGCAGGTAGTCGCCACCCGCGGTCAGTTCCTCCACCAGGTTCTTGAGCGCCAGCGGCACGCCCAGCGCCAGCAGGGAGGCCAGTGACATCAGCACCGTCGCCAGCATCACCGATGCCTGGTGGCGCCGCGCGATGGCGCGAAAATCCGGGTGCTCGCTCAGCAGCAAGTGGGCCATGATGGCCTGATTCTAACCGAAGGTACGGCCCCCGTCGGCCGCCTGGAAAGCGGCCCGGGTACCGCGGGCCGTGTGGACGAAACGCCCCGGCCAGCGGGGCGTTCCGAGCCGCAGCGGGCAGACGCCTATTGCGCGCCCTCGATACTGATCAGTTCGACCTCGAAGATCAGGGTCGAGTTGGGCGGGATCGGACCGCCGCCGCCCTCCCCGTACGCCAGGTCGGGCTTGATGTAGAACATGTACTTGCTGCCCACCGGCATCAGTTGCACACCTTCCGTCCAGCCCGGGATGACCTTGTCCAGCGCGAACGAAATGGATTGGTTGCGCGCATACGAGCTGTCGAACTCCGTGCCGTCCAGCAGCGTGCCGCGGTAATGCACTTCCACGGTGTCGGAAGCGGCAGGGCGTGCGCCGTCACCCGCGGTCAGCACCTTGTACTGCAGGCCGGAATCCGTCACCACCACGCCCTCGGCCTGTGCATTCTCGGCCAGGAAGGCCTCGCCCTCGGCCTGGTTGCGGGTCGCCAGCTCGGTGGCCTCGGCCTCCGCCTTGGCGCGGCGCTGTTCGATGAAGGCCATGCGAATCGCCTGTGCCTGCTCGGTGGTCATGGCCGGCGTACCGCCCTCGTAGGTCACGCGGATCGCCTCCAGCAGCGCGTCGATATCCACTTCCGTGTTCTCGTTGCGCAGCGAATTGCCGATGTCCATGCCGATGATGTAGCCCAGTTTCTGGGCGTCGGTCTCGAGCTCGGCGGCCAGCGCCGGCCCGGTGGCAAGCAGCGCGGCGCACAGGCTCGCGCCACTGATCGTGAATTTCATTGCTCCATCACTCCTTTGAAAACAAGTTGCGCATTGTCCGCTTCTGGGACCCGACCCGCAAGCATGGGTTCCCCGGGCGCACCATCGGGCGGCGCGCAAAACGGCGGCACGCGGGACCCAAAAAATTTTATAATGGCGTGTTTTGTTCGCCAGGGTTTCGAGATGACCATTGCGACCCCGTACGGCGGGGAACTCAAGGAACTGCTGGTCCCGGCCGGGGACCACGAGGCGCTGAAGCGGCACGCGTCCACCCTGCCCTCGTGGAACCTGGGGCCGCGCCAACTGTGCGACCTGGAGCTGCTGCTGTGCGGCGCGTTCTCTCCGCTCGAGGGGTTTCTCGGCCGCGCGGACTACGCGGCCGTGTGCCAGGACATGCGCCTCGCCGACGGCACCCTGTGGCCCATCCCGGTGACGCTGGACGTCAGCGAGGCGTTCGCCGCCTCGCTCGGCGGAGGCGACGAGGTGGCGCTGCGCGACGCCGAGGGCGTGGTGCTGGCCGTGCTGGAGATCGCCGACGCCTGGCAACCGGATCTCGAACAGGAGGCGCAGCAGGTATTCGGCAGCAAGGACCCGCGGCATCCGGGCGTGCACTACCTGCTGAAACGCTCCGGGACGGTGTACCTGGGTGGCCGGCTGCGCGGCCTGCAGTTGCCCACCCATTACGACTGCAAGCATCTGCGCAACACGCCGGCCGAATTGCGGCACCTGCTGGAGAAGCTCGGCTGGCGCCGGGTGGTGGCGTTCCAGACCCGCAACCCCATGCATCGCGCCCACCAGGAGCTGACCTTCGCCGCCGCGCGGGAAACGCAAGCCAACCTGTTGCTGCACCCGGTGGTGGGCCTCACCGAGCCGGGTGACGTGGACCACCTGACGCGGGTGCGCTGCTACGAGGCCATCCTCGATCGTTACCCGGAACAGACCACCACGCTGAGCCTGCTGCCGCTGGCCATGCGCATGGGCGGGCCGCGCGAGGCGCTGTGGCACGCGATCATCCGCAAGAACTACGGCTGCACCCACCTGATCGTCGGCCGCGACCATGCCGGGCCCGGCAACGACAGCCAGGGCCAGCCTTTCTACGGGCCGTTCGAGGCCCAGGACCTGCTGCGCGAGCACCAGGAGGAGATCGGCATCGAGATGGTGCCGTTCCGGGAGATGGTGTACGTGGAAGACCGCGCCCAGTACGTGCCGGCCGACGAGGTCGGGGAAGGCGAGAAGGTGCTGCGCCTGAGCGGCAGCGAGCTGCGACGGCGCCTGTACGAGGGGCTGGAGATTCCCGCCTGGTTCACCTTTCCCGAGGTGGCGCGCGAGTTGCGGCGCAGCTACCCGCCCCGTTCCCGGCAGGGCTTCACGGTGTTCTTCACCGGCCTGTCCGGGGCCGGAAAATCCACCATCGCCAATGTGCTGATGATCAAGCTGCGGGAAATCGGCGATCGCCCGGTGACGCTGCTGGACGGCGACATCGTGCGCAAGAATCTCTCTTCCGAGCTGGGCTTCTCACGCGAGCATCGCGACCTGAACGTGCTGCGCATCGGCTTCGTGGCCAGCGAGATCACCAAGAACGGCGGCGTCGCCATCTGCGCGCCCATCGCGCCCTACGCCGACGTGAGGCGCGAGGTGCGCAGCGAGATCGAACCGCTGGGAGGCTTCTGCGAGGTGCACGTGGCCACGCCGCTGGAGGTCTGCGAGCAGCGCGACCGCAAGGGGCTCTACGCCAAGGCGCGGCGCGGGGAGATCAAGGACTTCACCGGCATCGACGATCCCTACGAGGATCCGGAGCACGCCGAGGTGGTGGTGAACACCGCGGAGCTCACCCCGGACGAGGCGGCGCTCAAGGTGATCCTCAAACTGGAGGCCATGGGGTTGATCTCGGTTCGCACCGGCGCCCGGTAGCCCGGCGGGCGCCGCGCCCGCCGGCATTGCGCTCACCCCCCGGGGCTCAATCGGCCGGCCTCGGACGGGGCTGCAGCAGCCAGTTGCACAGCGCGGGCACCACGCCCAGCGTCAGCACGGTCGAGGCCAGCAGCCCGGAGATGATGGACCACGCCATCGGCGGCCACAGCGTGCTGTCCGTCAAGGTCAGCGGCAACAGGCCCGCCACGGTGGTGGCGGTGGTCAGCAGAATCGGGCGGGCGCGCCGCTCAACGGCACGGATCACCGCCTGCGCGCGCTGCATGCCGTGCTCCATGTTGGCGTCCACCACGTCGATCAGCACGATCGCGTTGTTGACCACGATGCCGACCAGCGCGATCACGCCCAGCAGGGCCATGAAGCCGAACGGGTAGCCTGACAGCAGCAGGCCCGGCACCACGCCGGTCGCCGCCAGCGGCACCGTCATCAGGACGATGAACACCCGCCGGAACGAGTTGAACTGCAGCAGCAGGAAGAACAGCAGCAGGATCACGCCAATGGGCAGCACCTGGTAGATGGCGGAATTGGCCTCGCCGGAGGATTCCTGGAAGCCGCCGGCGTCGATGCGCACGCCGGGCGGGAGCTCGATCCCGGACAGCCGCTGGCTCAGGGCGTCGAACACGGTGGCGTAGGTGGCGCCCTCCCCGACCTCGCTGAACACCATGACGGCCGGCTCCAGGTCCCAGTGCCGGATCACGGCCGGCTGCCACTCCAGTTCGGCGCGAGCGCTGTCCATCACCGGGATCGCGGCGCCCCCGGCGGCATAGGCATTGACGGCCAGCAGCTGGTCGGGGCTGAAATGGCTGCCCTGGGGCGAGCGCAGGCGGATCGGGATGGGGTCGTCGCCGGCCCGGTAGCTGCCCAGCACGATGCCCTGGCTCTGGGTGGCCAGCGACTCGGCCACCTGTGCGCGGCTGAGCCCGCGGCGGTCGGCGAGGACGTCATCGATTTCGAAACGCAGGCTGGGAATGCCGGTGCCCAGGTCGTGGCGCACGAAATCGGTGCCCGGGATGTCCCGCAGCAGTTGCGTGATCTGCTCGGCGGCGCGGCCGAGCGCCTGGCGATCCTGGCCGATCAGGCGGATCTCGACCGGCGCCGGTGAGGGCGGGCCCTGCTGCAGGCGATGGGCCACCACCTGCACCTCGGCCCAGCGCTCGTGGGTCTGCTCCCGCACCCAGTCGAGGATCGGTTCCAGTTGCTCCGGGGCGGTGGTCTCCACCACCACCCGCCCGCGGTGCGGCGCACCGGGATTTTCGTTGAGGTTGTAGTAAAAGCGCGGCCCGCTGTTGCCGGAAAAGGAAAAGGTGTTCTCCACCGCCGCGAAGCGCCGCAATTCGGCCGCCAGGAGATTGACGAAGCCCGTGGTGCGCTGGATCGGCGTGCCCTCCGGGTATTCGATGTCGATCACCAGCTGGTTGCGGTCCGTGGTCGGGAAGAAATCCTTCTCCAGGAAGCGGCTGCCGAACGCCGCCAGGGCCAGCAAGGCCACCGCCAGCGCCATGATCGAGCCGCCATGGCGCACTGCCAGACTGCCGACCCGGCTGCCCAGCACCGCGATGCGCGAGCTGCGCTGGCGGGCCGGGTGGCGCACCAGCAGCTGTTCGCTCAGCAGCGGGGAGACCAGCAGCGCATACAGGTAACTGATGGTAAGCATCAGCAGGATGGTGACCGGTATCATGCGCGTGAAGTCAGCNNGGTGACCGGTATCATGCGCGTGAAGTCGGCCGTATCGCCGCGCGCGATGGCCATGGGCACGAACACGGCCAGCGTGGTGCCGGTCGCCGCGCCCAGCGGGCGCGCCAGCTCGCGCACCGAGACCTCGGCCGCGCGGATCCGGTCGACGCCACGATCCAGGTGCCACTGGATGTTCTCCACCATGACGATGGCGTTGTCCACCAGCATGCCGAGCGCGATCACCATGCCGGCAATCGCCATCTGGTGCAGTACGCCACCGCCCATCGCGAACAGCGCCACCGAGGAGAGCGTCACCAGCGGCACGATCAGCGCCACGACCAGCCCCATGCGCGCACCCATGAACAGGATCAACAACGCGGCGACGATCGCCACGCCCAACAACAGGGTGTTGCCAAGTTCGTCCAGGCGGTCCTCCACGCGGGCCGGCTGGAAGATCATCTCCTCGATCTGCAGCGGCGCGAACTCGGGACGCAGGCTGTCGAGGTAGTTGCGGAACTGGCGCCCGAAAGCGACCACGTTC
>WVWV01000015.1:0-5672 GCA_011773845.1 Lysobacterales bacterium
AGTGCACCATCGACGGTGATGCGCATGTTCCGCGGCCGGCGCTGCAGCAGGCACTGGGTGGCCAGCACGTGCCCCACCTCGGTGGTGCCGATGCCGAAGGCCAGCGCGCCGAAGGCGCCGTGCGTGCTGGTGTGGCTGTCGCCGCAGACGATGGTCATGCCCGGCTGGGTCACCCCCAGCTCCGGCCCGATCACGTGCACGATGCCGCGCGACGGGCTGTCCCAGTCATGCAGGGTGATGCCCTGGGACCGACAGTTACGGCGCAGGGCTTCGACCTGCCGCTCGGCCTGTTCGGTGACAAACGGGTGACGGCCGGCGGCGTCGGGGGGCAGCGTCGGCACCGCATGGTCGATGGTGGCGAGGCAGCGATCGGGGCGGCGAACGGCGATGCCGCGCCGCGCGAGTTCATCGAAGGCCTGCGGTGAACTGACCTCGTGCAGGAGGTGCAGGTCGATGTACAGCACGGCCGGCGCATCGGCCGACTCCGCCTGCACGACGTGCTCGTCCCAGACCTTGTCGAACAGGGTCTTGCCCATCGCCGCGTCCGGTGTGGAAGTCGTGTCGTGCATCTTCAGTCGCCCGGCGGCGGGGCGGTCTGCGATTCCTCGAAACTGTCGATGCCCGCGGCCGGCGCGCTCTGATACAGGATCGCCTGTTTGCGGAAGAACCGCAGGAAACCGGCATCGCCCATGCGCGAGGCGCCCATCCCGGACTTGCAGAACGCGTTTTTCTCCACGTCGTGCACGCTCACCGTGAGGCTGGCGTCGTTCACGGACACCGCGCCGGCGCGCAGCTGCACCGCAATCCCTTCCCCCTCTTCGCGGCTGCCGGCGAACACCGCGCCCGAAAGCCCGTACGCGGAGTCGTTGGCAAGCGCAATGGCCTCGTCGACCTCGTCGAAGGGCATGACGGGCAGCACCGGCCCGAAGGTCTCCTCCTGCATGAGTCGCATGTCGTGGCTGACGCCGGTCATGACGGTCGGCAGGTACCAGTAGCCCCCGTCGCGCTCGATGACCTCGCCGCCGCAGTGCACCTGCGCGCCGGCCGCCACGGCCTCATCCACCTGGCTCTGCACCTTTTCCGCCTGGGGGCGGAAGATGAACGGCCCGAGCTGGCCTGCGTGGAGATCCGGCCAGTTGATTTGCACCTCGCTGGCGCGGGCGACCAGGCGCTCCAGGAAGGGTTCGAAAATCGAGCGGTGGACATAGATGCGTTCCAGTGACTGGCAGGCCTGCCCGGTCAGCCCGGCGGCGCTGCGCAGGATCGCGTTGACGGCATTGTCCAGATCGGCGCTGGCCAGCACGATGGCCGGATCCTTGCCGCCCAGCTCGAGGAAGGCCGGGATGAAATTGCGGGCCGCCTGCAGGGCGACCTCCCGGCCGGTGGCCACACTGCCGGTGAAACAGACCGCATCCACCTGGTCGACCAGGGCCCGGCCGGTGTCCGGCCCGCCGGTGACGATCCCCAACACGGCGGCCAGCTCGGGTACTTCCGACACGCTGTCGGCCAGCGGGCCGGCGAAGCGCGGCGTGACCTCGCTGGGCTTGAGCAGCACCGCGGCACCGGCCAGCAAGGCGGGTATCGCGTCGATCAGGGCGAGCGTCAGCGGCACGTTCCAGGGGCCGATCACGCCCACCAGCGGGTAGGGATGCAGGTGGTAGCGGTAAGCGACGCTCGGCACCATGCCGGAAGCGCCATGGGGCAATTCCGCCAGGATGCGCGGCGCCCGCTCCGCCCAGCGTTCGATGCGTTGCAGCGTGCCCTGGACCTCGAACTCCGCCATGCGGAACCGGCCGGTGTCGATCGCCAGTGCGGTGCGCAATGCCGGCGCGTGCCGGGCGATGGCCTCCCGCCAACGGACCAGGGCCTGGCAGCGGGCCGCCAGCCCGGCCTCCTGCCAGGCCGCCTGGTGGCGCNNCCTGGTCGGGTATCCGGCAGTCCTCCCGGCCGGTGCGCGGATCGATGACAGCGAGTGTGGGGTGCACGACAACCCTCAGGGGCGTGTTGTTACCACAGTTTCCCGCCGACCCACTCGCCGGCCACGGCGGCCAGGTGATGGCCGCTGACCTCGGCAAAGACGCCGGCCTGGTAATAGGGGTCTCCCTGCAACAGCCGCAACGCCTCGTCCCGGGATTCGGTCGCGAAGATGAAGCAACTGCCGCTGACGGGCGAGCCGGGAGCGTCCCGCAGCGGGCCGGCCACGCACATCCGTTCCAGGATGCCTTCCACATAAGCCAGGTGCGCCTGCATGTGGTCCTGGCGCAGTTGTTGCGCACCTTCTCCGTCGGTGCAGTAAAACAGATAGGGCATGGATCCTCCAGCGCGTCGAACTGAGCTGGATTATACGCCAGGCCGGGCCCGGCGCCCGGCGGTTCAGGTGTCGCGGGCGGCCTCGTAGAACTCCAGCCAGGCGCCGTCCGGCGATCGCAGCGCCAGCAGTTCGACCGGCCCGAAGGGCTCCAGGCGGGTGCGCACGATGGGGCCCGGGTCCGGCAGCTCCGGCGTGCGCCGCACATGCTCCGAAAACGCGCCAATGTCCTGCACCGGAAAGCGGACGAGATTGAGCCCCAGTTGATGGGGCAGGGCATCGGCGCTGAAGTCCCGAGCGGGCATGTCATGGATTCGGACCAGTTCGATGGAGCCATCCATGACGCCTTGCGGGTGCATGATCACCAGCTCCACCCGCGTGCGGGGCGCCCGTTCCGGTGCGAGACCCAGCACCTCGCCGCCGCGTCCGGCGAGCGGCCCGTCGTGGCTGACGGCCACCGTGAAGCCGAGCCGCCGGTAGAAGGCCACCGCTCGGTCCATGTCTGCCACCGTCTGCGATGAATTGAAGATGCGGCTGAACTTGCGCAGCGTGGGCCAGCCCTCCAGCGGTGGCGCAACGCGCTCGATGAGGGCCAGCACGGTCGCTTCCGGGCCAACCGCCAGCCACTCCCGGATGCACAGTTCGCCAAACGACCACTCCACCGGTGCGCTGACCCCGCGCCAGCCGCGCCCGGCCAGGGCGGCGTGAAACGGCTCGAGGGCGGGCACGCGCACGTCGAGGTCGTAGATGCCGCCGCTGTCCCAGGCCTGTGCGCCCCCGCGGATTTCGCGCTGGTCCGGCAACTGGAAGCGGAACAGTCGCAGATAGCCCGTCGTATCGCCCGGGTTGCCGAGCAGGCACTCCTCCACCGGCGTGTCGGCCGGGATCGGCCACAGGCGGCGGGTCGATGCCGGCGTCAGGCCGCGGTGGACGACCTCCCAGCCGCCCACCTCGGTCAACAGGCGCGACCATGGCTCGATCGCGCGCACGCTGAGGCCGCACTCGGTGAAGCCACCGGTCTGCCAGCTCATGGCGGCCACGGCGTGCCGGCACCGGGCCGCGCGGCCGGGCCGGCGGTCATTTGCGGTGCCATCCTGGGGCCATCACTGCCCATGCGTTGGATTCCCATGCAACCGGCGATAGCGGTGGTGGATTATGATTTAACATTACCCGTCAGTGTGCAACGAGGGCAGCCCCAGTGATGGTCAACCGGCAGATCCAATTGGCGCAGTACCCGGACGGCATCCCCACCGAGCAGGATTTTCGCATGGTGGACTCGCCGCGCCCGGTTCCGGAGGCGGAGCAGGTTTTGTGCCGCACGCGCTGGCTGTCACTGGACCCTTACATGCGCAGCCAGATTGCCGGACGGCACCTGTCGGGTTCGGTCGGTCCCGGCGACGTCATGCGCGGCGAGACCGTCAGCGAGGTGGTGGAATCCGGGAGCCCCGCATTCAAAGCCGGCGAGTTGGTGCGGTGCATGGGCGGCTGGCAGCAATGGTCGCTGCATGACGCGGGCGAGTTGAGCGCCGTGCACCCGGGAATTCAGCCGCCGTCCTATGCCCTGTCCCTGCTGGGCATGACCGGCCTGACCGCCTGGGCGGGAATGGTCTGGCAGGCCGGCGTGCAGGCGGGCGACCGGGTGCTGATACCGGCGGTGACCGGCGGGGTGGGGGCCGCCGCGGCGCAGTTTTGCCGATTGCGCGGCGCCGCGGTGATCGGTCTCGCCGGCGGGCCCGAAAAGTGCCGCCATGCGGTGCAGGAATTGGGTGTTTCAGCGTGCATCGACCGTCACGCGGAAGACATCCCAGCCCGCCTGTCGGAGCTGTTTCCGGACGGCATCGACGTTTACTTCGACCTGGTGGGCGGGGAACTGCTGACCCAGGCCTCGGAGCGGCTTGCGCTGCACGGGCGGGTGGTGCTGTGCGGCCTGATGTCGGAATACAACCAGGCGCAGCGAGCCCCCGGTCCGCCGCCCGGGTTCTGGATACGCGCCCGCGCGGTGGTCACCGGCCTGGTGGTCTATGACTACGAGGATCGCCGCGAGGAATTCGTTCGCCAGTGCCTGCCCGATCTCGAAGCCGGGCGGCTTCGGCAGCGCGAGGACCTCTCGCACGGCCTGGACTCGGCGCCGGCCGCGTTCTGCCGCCTCATGCGAGGCGAGAACTTTGGCAAGGTGATCGTGGCGCTCGATTGAACGCGCCGGCCGTGCACAGGCGGGCGGGGGCCGGGCGCTATAATGCGGCGGCACGCGTTGGCGATAGCGGGACACAGGTGAGGGCTGTGGAATGAGCGGGGCCGGACACCGGGCCCATCGGCCCGTCCACGAGGCGTTGACGCGGCGGGCCTTCATCGGCCACGCCGCGCTGGCCGTCGCGGGTGGCATGCTGCCAATCGCCGTGCGCGCCGGGCGCGCGCGCGTGCTGGTGCTGGGGGGCGGGCTGGCCGGCCTCTACGCGGCGCTGTTGCTCGAAGAGCAGGGCTTTGCGGTCACCGTCCTGGAGGCGCGGCGGCGGGTGGGTGGCCGGGTCCGCACGCTCGACCGCCTGCCCGGAAAACCGGAGGGCGGCGCCAACATCATCGGCCCGAATTACGGCCGCGTGATCGAGGTGGCCCGCCGCCTCGGTGTGGCGCTGAAGGTTCCGGCGCGTGGCCCGGTCGGCAACCTGGTGATCGACGGCGAGCCGATCGCGCGCGAGGCGTGGCCGGGCCATGCGCTCAACCCGTTGCCGGGGCCCTACCGCCACGTGCCGCCCGACCGCCTGATGTCGGCGCTGCTGGCCGACAATCCCTTGCGGGCGGCCTCCGACTGGCGGGACCCGGAATTCGCTCCCCATGACCGTTCGGCCACCGATCACCTGCGTGGACTCGGGCTCGACGTCCGTGCCCTGCAACTGCTCGACGTCAACAATGGCCACGGCAACCGCTTGCGGGACACTTCGCTGCTGAGCCTGTACCGGGTGCACGCCAACCTCGCCCGTGGCATGGCCATGGGCATGCCGGTGCTGGAGGTGCAGGGCGGTAACTCACGTTTGCCGGAGGCCATGGCTGCCGNNGAGCGGACCTGCTGGTGTGCGCGCTGCCGGCGACCGCCGTCAGCCGCCTGGCGTGGCATCCGGCCCTGCCGGCGCAGCAGGCGGAGGCGTTCGGCGCGCTCGATTACCACAAGGTGACGCAGGCGCACCTGGTGGTCGATGCATCGGTCGGGGCGGGGGCCTGGCAGCCCGCGGGCCAGTGGACCAACGGGACGCTGGAGCGGGTTTTCGTGCGGCCCATGGACGACGGCAGCGGCCGCCACCACGTCACCTGCTGGATCAACGGGGACGGCTGCGACCGCTTCGACGCACTGGACCCGGCCGCGGCCGGC
>WVWV01000015.1:5728-36088 GCA_011773845.1 Lysobacterales bacterium
ACCGGGGCGCGTGGGCCATCTGGCAACCCGGCCAGATCGCCACCGTTGCGGCCCTGCTGCAACGCCCGCACGGCCGGGTGCTGTTCGCGGGCGAACACACCTCCTGGGCGAATCCCGGCATGGAGGGTGCCATGGAGTCGGGTGAGCGGGCGGCGCTCGAGCTCATGAGGCGGCGGGCATGAAGCGCGCGCCGCTGCTGCTGGGCGTCGTTGCATGGCTGCTCGCGGGCGCCGGCACGGCCGACGAGCCGGCGCGCGAGTCACGCGGCGGCGGGCTGAGTGGCGAGCAGGCGTTCCTGGCCTGCCGGCCCTGCCACAGCCTGGCCCCGGGGGCTGCGCACCGCGTGGGGCCGAACCTGCACGGCCTGATGGGTGCACCGGCCGCGACCCGGACGGGGTACCGCTACTCCGGGGCGCTGCGCGAGGCGGGGCTGACCTGGAACGAGGCGACGCTGACGGCCTGGATCCTGCAGGCCGAGCGCATGGTCCCCGGTACCTGGATGGTGTACCACAATCACCTCACGCACGACGAAGTGCAGCGGCTCGTTCGGTACATCGCCGATCGCGCCGGGGCGCCGGCCGGGGGGGACTGAGCGGTGGACCGGACATGGCTGGTCATCGCCACCCTGGTGGTCTACAAGCTGGCGCTGATCGCCATCGGTTTCTGGGCCCGTTCGCGTAACCGCGACGAGGCGGATTTCTTCCTCGGCGGTCGCGGCCTGGGCCCCCTGGTGGCGGCGATCAGCTATTCGTCCAGCGCCTCCTCGGCCTGGACCCTGCTCGGCCTGAGTGGCGCCGCGTACATGCTGGGCGTGTCGGTGGTGTGGATCGCCGCCGGCTCCATCACGGGCATGCTGGTGGCCTGGTTCTGGATCGCGCCACGCCTGATGACCCACAGCCGGCGCCAGCAGCAGATCACGCTCACGGATTTCCTGGCCGAGGGCGCGCAGGGCCCCATGCGGCGGGCGATCGTCTTGACCGTGTCGATGATCATCATCTTCTCGTTCGTTTTCTACGTGGCGGCCCAGTTCCAGGGGGCCGGCAACACCTTTGCCAGCACATTCCAGATGTCGATGTCTTCCAGCATCGTGCTGGGCGCGCTGATCATCATGGTGTACACGCTGCTGGGTGGGTTCTGGGCGGTGAGCGTGACGGACACCCTGCAGGGTCTGCTGATGGCGTTCACGGCGCTGCTGCTGCCGGCCGCCGCGCTGATCGAGGTCGGCGGCCCCGGCGGCTTCGTGGAGGCCCTGCGGGCGGTCAGCAGCCCGGCCCAGTTGAGCTGGACGGCCGGCAACGCCGGGCTGGTCGCTGTCGGGGTCGTGCTCGGCGGGCTGAGCATCGGTTTCGGCACCTACGGCCAGCCCCACCTGCTGGTGCGCTTCATGGCGCTGCGGGACGAACGGGCCCTGCGCCAGGCCCGCGCAATCACCATCGCCTGGTACCTGGTGGTGTTCGCGGGCATGTGTTTCCTGGGGCTCGTGGGCCACATCCTGCACCGCACGATCGACAATCCCGAGACGGTGTTCTTCGTGCTGACCGAGAGCCTGTTCACGCCGGCCCTGGGGGCGGTGCTGCTGGCCGCGGTGCTATCGGCCATCATGTCCACCGCCGACAGCCAGTTGCTGGTGGCCGCCTCCGCCATCGCTCATGATCTCGGGCTCGGGCGCGGCGGGCCGCGCCGCAGCCTGCTGGTATCGCGCCTGACCATCGTCGGGCTGGTGCTGCTGGCGGTGTGGGTGGCGCTGTTCCTGCCGGAGAAGATCTTCAGCCGCGTCCTGTTCGCCTGGATCGCCCTGGGTTCGGCGTTCGGCCCCACGCTGTTCCTGCGCCTGGCGGGGGTGCGCCTGCGTCCCGGTGGCGTGTGGTTGTCGATTGTCACGGGATTCGGGCTGGCGGTGCTGTTCTACACCCTGCCGAACACCCCGGGCGATATCCTCGAGCGGCTGGCGCCGTTCGCCTGCGGGCTGGCCGTGCTCATGCTCGCGCGCAGGCCATGAGTGCGAAACGCGCGGTGCGGGCGGTGGCACTTGCCGGGCCCGGGCCAGCGGGGCCGGCGGCGGGTGGTGCGTTATACTGAAACACGCCCTTCAGAGGCAGACCAACCCGGGTCATTGAGCGAGGAGCACAGGGCCATGGCCAATACCCTGATCAAGAACGGCACCGTGATTTCGCCGACCGGCGTACACGACAACGATGTCCTCGTCGATGGCGAAACCGTCAGCGCACTCGCCGTGCGGGGCGGGTTCGCCGGCATCGAGGAGAATTGCGAGCGGGTGATCGACGCGGCCGGAAAATACGTCATCCCCGGCGGGGTGGACGTCCACACCCACATGGAACTGCCGTTCGGCGGCACGTTTGCCTCCGATACGTTCGAGACCGGCNNCGACATGGCGGTGCAGCTGTTCGGCGAGAACGTGCGCGAAGGGCTCGCCGCATGGCACCGCAAGGCCGAGGACCAATGCGCCATCGATTATGCCTTCCACCAGATCATCGGCGGTGTCGACGACCAGTCGCTCGCGGACCTGAAGCACCTGGTCAAGCACGAGGGCGTGACCAGCTTCAAGCTGTTCATGGCGTATCCGGGCGTGTTCTACAGCGACGACGGCCAGATCCTGCGGGCCATGCAGACGGCCGCGGACTGCGGCGCCATGATCATGATGCACGCCGAGAACGGCATCGCCATCGACGTGCTGGTGCAGCAGGCGCTGGCGCGCGGGGAGACCGACCCGCGCTATCACTCCTTCACCCGGCCCTCGCCACTGGAGGCCGAGGCCACGCACCGCGCCATCGTCCTGTCGCACGTGGCCGGCAACGTGCCGCTGTACATCGTGCACATGTCCGCCGGGGATGCGCTCAACGAGGTGGCGGCTGCCCGTCACAACGGCCGCAACGTGTTCGCCGAGACCTGTCCGCAGTACCTGTGGCTGACGCTGGAGGAGACGCTGGGGCAGCCCGGGTTCGAGGGTGCCAAGTGGGTGTGCAGCACGCCGGTGCGCTCCCGGACCAACGACCCCCACTACATCGGCCAGATGGGCCATGGCCACCAGGGCGACCTGTGGAAAGGCCTGCGCATGAACGAGTTGGCGGTGGTCTCGACCGACCACTGCCCGTTCTGCTTCAAGGACCAGAAGGAGTTGGGGCGCGGTGACTTTTCCAAGATACCGAACGGTATCGGCGGTGTTGAACACCGCATGGAACTCATCTACCAGGGCGTGGTGGCCGGGGAGCTCAGCCTCGAGCGCTGGGTCGAGACCTGCTGCACCACGCCGGCGCGCATGTTCGGGATGTATCCGAAGAAGGGCATCATCGCCCCCGGTGCCGACGCCGATATCGTGGTATGGGACCCGAACCGGCAGACCCGGATCGGCATCAACGACAAGCACCACATGAACATGGACCATTCCGCGTGGGAGGGCTGGGTGATCGACGGCAAGGTCGACACGGTGCTGTCGCGCGGCATGGTAATCATCGAGGACGATGCCTACCTCGGCCGCAAGGGCCACGGTCAGTTCATCAAGCGGGACCTGTCCCAGTATCTGGTGTGAGCGTCGCCGGCCGGCGCGCCCGCCGGCTCACAGCGTGCGCACGCGTTCGCGCCAGCCGCCGAGCAGCGGGAAGCCCGGTTCGGGTGCCCGCGAGCCCGGCTCCACGCCCGCCGCCCGCAGGCAACGCCAGGCCAGGCACAGGTTGGAGTTCACGGCCGGTAGGCCGGTGGCCGACTGCAGGTCGCACACCAGCTGCAAGCCGGGCATGCCGGTGCCCGTGATGACCACGACGTCGGCGGCCACCGTGCCCAGCGCGGCCAGGATTCCCGGCCCGGCCTCGGCGGCCCGGATCCGGTAGATGGCGCGCGTGTCGCGCATGTCCGGCTGTGCGGAGACCGCCGCGGTCACCTCGAAGCCGCGTGCCTGCCAGTATTCGCGGGCGGCATCGCGCAACCAGCCGGGGTAGGGACAGGCCAGCGCGATGCGTTCGGCACCGAGGTGGCGCAGCGCCTCCTCGATGGCCGCAGCGGCGGTAATCACCGGGTAGCCAAAGCGCTGCTGCAGGCGCTCGCAATGCCGTTGCTCATGGCCCACCTCCAGCAGGTAACTGGAAGCGGTGCAGGCAAATGCCGCCGCCTCCAGAGTCATGCCGTCGAAGCTTTCGAGCGCATCCTGCAGGCGGTCGAAATAATCCAGGAAGCGCTGGCGCGGCTCGGCGCGGCTGGTGCAGCGCGTGGCCAGCAGGGAAACCCCCTCCGGTAACAACAGGCCCATCTCCGGCTCTACGGTCGGGTTGGACTGTGGGGTGACCACGCCGACCCGTGCCAGTCGGCCGTAATCGCGGTCATGCATGGCGGGGCCCTGCCGTTGCCGTCATGCCGCAATGATAGACTATTGGGCTCTTTTTCACGGACCGGAAGGGCGACCTTGACCGACCCAGCAGTCCATCGTCCGATCGTGATTGCCGGGGCCGGCCCGGTGGGGCTGTACAGTGCCTTCCTGCTGGTGCGTGCCGGCCACCCGGTGGTGGTCCTGGAGCAGCATCCCGAGTTGGCGGCGGACATGCGCGCCTCGACCTTCCATCCCGCCACGCTGGACCTGCTGGCGCAGGGCGACCTGGCGGATGCGCTGGTCGCGATGGGCACGCCGGCGGCGCGCTGGCAATACATGGTGCATGGCACCCGCCAGCGCGCGGTCTTCGACCTGTCCGTGCTCAGTGACCTGACCGCCCATCCCTTTCGGCTGCAATGCGAACAGTTCCGCCTCACCCGGCTGATCGTGGAACGGCTGCGTGGCGAGCCGCTGTTCGACCTGCGCCTGGGGTGCACCCTCACCGGCATCGAGGACGGGCCCGACGGTGTCACCGTGCAGGCCCGCGACGCCAGCGGCGAGGTGGCATTCGCGGGCGAGTGGCTGATCGCGGCCGATGGCGGGCGCAGCACCATCCGCAAGGCCCTCGGCCTGCGTTTCGAAGGCGGCGTATTTCCGCGCACCTCGATCACGCTGGTGCTCGACCACCCGTTCCACGACCGGGAGCCGGAGCTGCTGGGCGTCAACTACGTGTGGACCGAGCGGGCGCACTACAGCCTGATGCGCATTCGCGACCTGTGGCGGTTCTCCTACTCGCCCGACCCGCAGCAGACGGTGGAGGAAGCCTTGTCCGAGCCGGTCGCCCAGGCGCACCTGCAGGCCGTGTTTCCCCGCCGGCAGCCCTACCGGATCCTGCAGCGCAACTACTATACTTTGCAGCAGCGCTGCCTGGACGATTTCCGGGTCGGCAGGGTGGTGTTCGCGGGCGACGCGGCACACCTCAACAGCCCGGCGGGCGGCATGGGCATGAACAGTGGCATCCACGACGCCCACTGCCTGGTCGAGCATCTCCTGCCGGTGCTGGCCGGGGGGGACGAGCGACTGCTGGACCGGTATGCCAGGCGCCGGCGGACGATCGCCCGCGAGGAAGTGCAGCGGCTCTCGGCACGCAACTACCGCTGGCATCGCGAGACCGACCCGGAGCGGCGGCGGGCGATCTGGCAGCGCTTGCAGGACATCGTCAACGATCCGGCGAGGATGCGCGAGTTCCTGCTGGATTCATCGATGCTCCGCTCGCGGCAGCGCGAACTCGAAATCGACTGACAGGCGAATGGCATGACGATCAAGACAGTGGCCCAGGTTTGCGCGGCGCACGGGCTCGAAGCCCCCGGCCTGGTGACCGCCCGGATCGGGGGCGCCAGCCTGCCGGCATCGGCCGAGGCCGAAACGATGCAGGTGCTCTATCCCGCCACCGAGGAACCGGTCACGCGCGTGCAGGAAGCCGGTCCGGCGGAGGTCGATGCGGCGGTGGCGGCGGCCCGCGCGTCCTTCGAGTCCGGGGTCTGGTCCCAGATGCCGGTCAGCCGGCGCCAGGCGGTCATGCGCCAGGTCACGCACCAGGTGGCTACGCACCGGGACGAGCTGGCGGTGCTCGAAAGCCTCTGCGCCGGCCTGCCGTGCAATCACCTGGTCGACCGCCAGGTGCCCCGCGCGGCGGAGAATTTTTCGTTTTTCGCGGACTACATCGGCCACCTGGCCGGCGAGACCTTCGAACAGATGGACGGCTACCTGACCGCGGTCACGCGCGAGCCGGCGGGGGTGGCGGCGTTGCTGGCGCCGTGGAATGCGCCGCTGGCGCTGGCCAGCATGCAGATCGCCTCGTGCATCGCCTTCGGCAACAGTTGCGTGGTCAAGCCCTCGGAGCACACGCCCTGGTCGGTGCTGCGGCTGGTCGAACTGATGGAGGAAGCGGGCGTGCCCGCGGGCGTGATCAACGTCGTGAATGGCCGTGGCCCGGTCACCGGCCAGGCCCTCGTTGCCCATCCCGGGATCGACCGCATTGCCTTCACCGGCGGCACGGCGACGGCACGGGGCATCATGGCGGCGGCAGCGCCCAACCTGACCCCGGTGCACTTCGAACTCGGCGGCAAGTCGGCCAACATCGTCTTCGACGACGCGGACCTGGAGGCGGCGCTGGACGGTTCGCTGGTCAATATTTTCAGCAACAGTGGGCAAATCTGCATCGCCGGCTCCCGCATCCTGGTGCAGCGCCGCATCGCGGAGCCCTTCATCGAGCGCTTCGTCGCGCGCACCGCGCAGTTGCGCATCGGCGACCCATCCGAGCGCGCCACCGAGATCGGCCCACTCGCTTTCGCCGGGCACCGCGACCGGGTGCTGGAGTACTTCCGGCTGGCGCGCGATGAAGGTGCCGAGATCCTGGCTGGCGGGGGTGCCGCCGAGGGGTTCGAGCGCGGTTATTTCGTGCAGCCCACAGTGGCCCGGGTAGCCGACAACCGCCTGCGGGTGTGCCAGGAGGAAGTGTTCGGCCCGTTCGCGACCATCCAGGTTTTCGACGACGTGGAGCAGGCCATCGCCATCGCCAATGATTCCGCCTACGGGTTGGTCGCCTACGCCTGGACCGGCCGCCTGGCGCTGGCGATGGAGTTGCAGCAGCGCATCCGGGCCGGCACGCTGTGGATCAATACGCCGCTGGCCCGCGACCTTCGCGCGCCCTTCGGCGGCTTCAAGGATTCCGGCATCGGCCGCGACGGTCCGCGGCAATGCGCCGATTTCTATACCGAGGAGAAGGCCAGCATCGTGCCGCGCGGTCCGGTCACGATCCGGAAAATGGGGATGGAACCATGAGCGCTCTGCAAGCGGAACTCAACGACCTCGTCGGCAGCGAATTCGTCAGCGCGGACCCGCTGGAATGCGATTACTTTGCGCAGGACGTGTTCACCCGCGCCACGCCGGCCGGGCTGGTGGTATCGCCCGCCGATGCCGCCCAGCTGGCGGCCGTGGTGAAGCGCGCCACGGCGCATGGCCGGGCGGTGGTGCCGCGGGGCGGCGGCATGTCGTACACCAGCGGTTATGTCCCGCAGGAGACGGACAGCGTGCTGGTGGACACCTCCCGCATGTGCCGCGTGCTGGAGCTCAACCAGGAGGACATGTACGTCACCGTCGAGGCCGGCATCACGTGGCGGGCGCTGGCGGAGGCGCTGCGCGGCACCGGGCTGCGGACACCCTACTGGGGCACGCTGTCGGGCCGGTTCGCGACGGTCGGCGGCGGCGTTTCCCAGAACAGCATTTTCTGGGGGTCGGCCCGCTATGGTACCGCGGCCGATTCGGTCATCGGCCTGGAGGTGGTGCTGGCCGACGGCAGCATCCTGCGCACCGGCGCCGGTGCGCAGGCCAATGCGCGGCCGTTCTTCCGCCATTTCGGGCCCGACCTGACCGGGCTGTTCACCGGCGACTGCGGTGCCCTGGGGTGCAAGGCGACGGTGACGCTCGCGCTGATACCGGAGCCGCCCCACCGCGCGTTCGGTTCCTTCGCCTTCGACGATTACCCGGCCACCGTCGCGGCCATGAGCGACATCGCCCGGGCCGACCTCGTCACCGAATGTTTCGGTTTCGACCCCTACCTGCAGCGGCAACGCATGAAGCGCGAGAGCCTGGCCGCCGATGCCCGGCAGTTCGCGGGCTTGCTGAAAGCGGCCGGCGGGGTCGGGCGCGCGCTGGCCGATGGCGCCAAGGCGGCTCTGGCCGGGCGCCACTTCATGGATGAGGTGAAGTGGTCGTTCCACGTCATGATCGAGGAGCGCACACGCGATGGCGCAGCCGCCTGCCTGCGGCAGGTAAAGGAGATCGTGGCCCGGCATGGCGGACGCAATCTGCCCGACAGCATTCCCAAGCTGGTCCGGGCCAATCCCTTCGGCCCGGTCAACAATATGCTGGGCCCGGAGGGCGAGCGCTGGCTGCCGGTGCACGCCCTGGTGCCGCACAGTGCCGCCACCGAGACCCTTGCGAGGGTGGAGGCGGTATTCGAGCGCCATCGCGAACGCATGCAGGGCTTCGAAATCCACACGGGTTACCTGCTGGCCACGGTCGCGACCCACTGTTTCGTGGTCGAGCCGGTATTCTTCTGGCCGGACGCGATCGAGGAGATGCATCGGCGCAGCGTCGAGCCCGAGCATCTCCGCCGCCTGCGCGGCTTCCCCGCCAACCCGGAGGCGCGCGCCGCGGTCACCGCCATCAAGGAAGAGTTGTCCGACCTGTTTCGCGAGCTGGGCGCCGTGCACCTGCAGGTCGCCAAGGCCTATCGTTACCGCGAAGGTCTGCGGCCCGAGACGCTGAAACTGGTCCGTCAACTCAAGCAGGTGGTCGATCCACACCGCCGCATGAACCCGGGAAGCCTTGGCCTGTGACCCTCCGCCGCTACGCCGAACTGCAGTTCGGCGAGGTCGAGATCCAGACGCACTACCGCATCAGCGGCGCCGGGCGGCCGCTGCTGTTGCTCCACCCCTCGCCGCTGTCGTCCGCCTTCATGGTGCCGACCATGGAGTGCCTGGGCGACCTGGGCACGGTGTGCGCGCCCGACACGCCCGGCTATGGTGCCTCGGATCCGCTGCCGCAGCCGGGCGACGGCCTGCAGGGCTACGTGGACTGGCTGCGGTGCTTCATGGGCCACCTCGGCTGGACCTCGGCAGGCCTGTACGGCTCCGCCACGGGCGCCCAGATCGCCATCGAATTGGCACGCGCCCACCCCGACCTGGCCGATTTCCTGGTGCTGGACAATGCCGTGCATTTCACCGACACCGAGCGGGCGGACATCATGCGGGATTATTTCCCCGACCTCACGCCGACCGCGGATGGCGCCCACTTCCAGCAGGCCTGGGCGATGGCGGACAGCCTGTTTCGCTGGTTCCCGTGGTTCGATCACAGCGAGGCGGCGCGCGTCGGCGCGGCCGAACCGCCGCTTGCATTGGTGAACCGGGTAGCCCTCGCCTACCTGCAGGCCGGCCCGGACTACCCCCGCGCCTATCGGGCGGCGTTCATGAACGAGCGCGCCGAGAACCTGCTCGCGGTACCGGTGCCGACGCGGGTGATCCGCTGGGAAGGCAGCTTGCTGAAAAAGTACGCCGACCGCCTCGATGCCTACGCATGGCCGGACCACATCCGCATGCTGCCGTGTGGCCCCGGCCCGGAAGCGCGCCTGGCCGCCATCCGCGAAGCGGTACAGGCGCTGGCTGCGGCCTGAGAGGACTCGCCCGGGAGCGGGCGCCCGCCCCCGGGGCGGGGCTCAGTGGCCTGCGCTTTCTGCGTCGGATTCGCTGCGGGCGTCGATGATCTTCTTCATGTAGGTCCAGGACGTCTCGTTGCGGCGGGCGTCGTCCACCGGCGGCGGCGCGACGTACTCCGGGTAGGTGCTGGCAATCTCGTCGCGGAGGGCGGCCGGCAACTGGTCATAGCTCTGCAGCTTTTTGCCCATGGCGTTGAAATACATCATGCCCGGGCGACTGCCCATCTCCATCCATGGCAGCCACATGGCCAGGCGCACCCAGGAAACGACCGGGTAGGCCATGTCGCGCCGGGGGTCGAGCAGCTCGTCCAGCGGGCCGTTGAAGTCGAAGATCTCGGTCGCGTGATAGGTGCCGCCCACGTACTTCTGGTAGGGGCCGCCGAGGGGATTGGTATAGAACAGCGGGATCTCGTAGTGGGCCATCCAGGTGCCGTTCATTTCCCGCATGCGGAACGGCACCACATTGCCCTCCGCGTCGCGGCCAAACACCGGGCGCTGGTTGACGGGATCGTTGGCGACGTGGATCACCTCCACGCTCTCGCCCGTCCAGGGGTTGTCCCAGTGGCGCAGGATTTCGTTGCTGACCGGATCCAGGTACAGCATGACCTCGCGGGACACCAGACGGTAACCCGTGCCGCGCGCCGGGTCCTCGACGGTGCCGCACTGGCGGACGTTCATGCCGAGCAGGTTGAACAGGTGCCGGTCACGTTCGCCCGGCACCCGGGCGTAGGCCCTTCCCTGCCAGCCGTAAACCACGGGCCGGTTGTCCTCCAGCGAGCAGTGCACCTTGCGGTGCAGCTGCACCGAGCCCTCGGCCGAGTTGGGGTCCAGGGCGGCGTGCTGATCCGCCGCGGGCGAAGCGCTCGTCGACAGGCCAACGAGCAGGATGAGGGTCGAATTGAAGTGTTTCATGGTGTCGTTCTCCAGTGGTTTGATCCGGGGCCGGCCGCGAGCAGTTCGATCCACTCGTCGGCCGCGCCCTCCAGCAGGCCCGGCTGCGGGGCACCCTCGCTCGCCGCGGGGGCGGCAAAACCGATGGCGGCAATGCCGGCGGTGGGAGCGTGAGCGCCATCCACCCGTGCCGCCAGGCCTTCCAGTTGGTCGATCTCGATCAGGGTGGCGCCGGCCAGTTGCAGCGTTGCCACCGGGTGCCGGTGCCCAGCCTGCAGCCCGCGCGCGCGGTTGATGACCCCGATGCGGGTGTCGAACCGCATGCCGGCGCAACCGGCGAGGGATTCGTAAACGGCCAACGCCGCATCCCGGTCCGGGGCCATCAGAACGGGTATGAACAGGCGATCCACCGCACAGCGGGCCCGGGGCAATTCGAAGGGGGGCACTTCGGCCCGCACCTCGGTGAGGTACAGCACCTCGCCATCGGGCCCGATCGCCTGCATGGCCCGGATGTCGTCGCTGAGGTCGAGGTTGGCCGGCTCGCCAATGATCCGTAACGGCGAATCCGCCAGGGACCGGTGCAGGCCGTCCACGTCCTGGACGCTGATCTCCAGCGACAGCCAGCCCTGCTGTCGGAACGGTTCGGCCGCGATCGCCTGCGGCACCTCCACCATGCGCAGCCAGGGCTCGCCCAGTGCATTGGCCAGCCAGGCCTGGCGCCGCCCGGCCAGCCAGGGACGTCGCCAGCGCTGCGCGAGGTCGGCATCGAAGGTGCCGCGGGAATGCGGCTGCTGGTGCAGATAGCGGCCGTACAATGCCATGCTGGCATCGAGGTCGCGGGTCAACAGGGTTGCCGACAGCACTGGCCCGAGCTTGGATGCGGCCAATTCATTACTCCCGTGGCAGGGGGCCCAGTGTCCGATTAAAAATACTAATATTATATAAATATAACATTTGTCCCCGAGGGGATGTGGGCGCTGTCCCGCGAAGGGTGTACAGTGCGGGCTGGCTTGGCGAGGAGTGACAGCTTGAGCGAACCGATTTCCCGCTACGCGGCATTGCCGCTGCAGGTGGCTTGCAGGGCGGTCAACCGGTGCGCCACGGCCGACGAGGCGCGCGCCCGCATGCTGGAAACCATCGCGCACTGCGATGCGCTGCTGGGGGGCGCGAAATCCTTCATTCGCAGCTTCAGCGGGGATGAGCTGCGCCTGGTGGTGCTGCCGGAATATTTCCTGAGCGGCTTCCCCATGGGCGAGGACGTTGCCAGCTGGCAGCGCAGGGCCTGCATCACCGCGGACGGGCCCGAGTACGCGGCCATCGCGGAACTGGCCCGGCGCCACGGGGTGTACCTGTCCGGCAACGTGTATGAGCTCGACCCCCACTTCCCGGAACTCTACTTCCAGGCCAGCTTCATCGTGGACGAGAAGGGGGAGGTGGTGCTTCGCTACCGGCGGCTGATCTCGATGTTCTCGCCGACACCCCACGACGTGCTGGACCTCTACCTCGAGGCCTACGGCGCGGACAGCCTGTTTCCGGTGGTCGACACCCCGCTGGGACGCCTGGCGTGCGTGGCCTCCGAGGAGATCCTGTTTCCCGAGATCAGCCGTGCGCTCGCCCTGCGCGGCGCGGAGGTGCTGTGCCATTCCTCCAGCGAGGTGGGCAGCCCGCGGCTCACGCCCAAGAACATCGCCAAGCGGGCGCGGGCGATCGAAAACCTGGCCTACGTGGTGTCAGCCAACAGCGCCGGCATCCGGGACATCGACTTGCCCGGCCAGTCGACCGACGGGCACTCGCAGGTGGTGGACGGCAAGGGCCGGGTGCTGGCCGAGGCCGGGCCGGGCGAGTCCATCAGTGGCCATGCCGCGATCGACATCGACGGCTTGCGGCGCTTGCGCGCCACACCGGCCATGACCAACCTGCTGGCCCGCCAGCGCCTGGAGCTGTTCGCCGGCACCTACGCCGACGCGCCCGTCTATCCGGCCAATACGCTGGCCGCGGGCCGCTCCGTGGAGCCGCCTGGACGCGCGCATTACCTCGACGTGCAACGCGCGGTCATCCGGGCGCTGCGGGAGCGTGGCGTCATCTGAAGTGTTTGCGGAGGACGGCGATCAGCCGTCCACGGTGAGGTCCATGCGGTACTGGAACCGGTCCGGGCGGTACAACACCTGCAGAAAGTCCATCAACTGCTCGGCGTCATCGGCCTGTTTGTAGGAACGCCGGGTCAGGCTGAGCAGGGGCGAGCCGGGATCCACGCCGAGCGCGGAGGCCACTTCCTCGGGGGCCCCGACCGCGCTGATGGTCTGTTTCACGTGGGTGATCTCCAGGCCGTTGTCGCGGAAATAACTGAGCCGCGGCGTGGCGGCGAAAATCTGCGGATCGCTGGGTTTGTTCACCCCCACGGTCCAGCTGGTGTAATGGCCGAAGCGCAGGCCGTTGCGCTCCCGGATGCGGGCCAGGTACAGGGCCGTTTCGCCCGGCCGCAGGCCCAGCTCATCGCGGATCTGCTGCGGCGGCTGCAACATTTCGCAGTCCAGCACGATGGCGCGGGAGTTGCGCGCCATGGATTCGATTTCCTGCAACATGCCCACCAGCGGCGCGTGCACCGGCTGCGGCTTGTACACGTAGGTCACGTGGGTGCCCTTGCCGCGATGCCGCTCGACCAGCCCCTCCTCGGCCAGTTCATCGAGGGATCGTTTGGCGGTGATCCGCGAGATGCCGAATTCAGCGGACAGTTGCTTCTCGGTGGGCAGCCGCGCGCCGCGGGGAAAGGTGCCGTCGAGGATGCAGTTCTTGAGCAACTGGTAGAGCTGGAAATAGAGCGGTGTCGGCGATGCCTTGGTCAGGGCCTGCCGTTGTCTTTCGCTGAAAATGGAATTCAGTTCGGGCATGCGGGGTCGCTTTTCATTTTGTCATAATGATATATCAAAGAACCCTATATGCAATACATTTGACCGGGCGCGGGCGCCCGCCATTGCGAATAAATGTTTTATTAATATAACATTCAGGCATTAGGCCGCCGGCGGATGCGCCCGGTGCGTGGCGCGGTGAGGCGGCAAGCCGGCCGCCACCTCGTCGGGCGGCGCATTCGACCGCTACGGGGTTGGAATCGATGATATCGACAGTGCTCTTGCTCAGGTGGGCCCATATCCTGGCCATGGTCTACTGGCTCGGGGGCGAGTGGGGTGTATTCCAGACGTCCTACAACGTCATCAACCGCACCTTGCCCATGGCCGAGCGTCGCCGCCACATGGAGACCGCCTACCGGATCGACATCCTCGCACGCACCGGCATCCTGGCGTTGTTTCCGCTGGGCATGCACATGGGCCATATCTATGGGCTGCAGCCCTGGGGCGGCCCCTTCCTGGCGGGCCTGTGGGTGTTCTTCGCGCTGTGGATCGGGCTGGCGTGGGCCGCCTTCGTGCACCGCGAGACGGACCGGGGCATCGCGCTCACCCGGCTGGACGAACGCATCCGGTTCGTCTTCATCCCCGCCATCCTCGTCGCCGCGGTGGCTTCCCTGCTGGGCTTCGGGCCGTTCGAGGCGGGGCCGAACCAGAAGTGGTTCGCGTCCAAGATCCTGGTCTACGGCGGTTTGCTGGTGATCGGCCTCAAGCTGCGCTTCATCATGCGGGAGTGGACGCTGTTGTTTCGCGTGCTGGACGCCAATCCGGCCGATAACGCGGCGGAAGCCACCCTCGAGCGGTCCATCCGCGTCGGTCGCGGGCTGGCCTACGTGTACTGGGTCGGCATCGCCTCGGTGGCCTTCCTCGGCACCGTCAAGCCCTTCTGAACCGGGCGCGGTGGCGACCGCGCGGGCCGGGCGTAACGCTCCCGTCGCCACCGAGCCCGAAGCAATGACATGAGGTAATACGCAGATGGCACACCACACGATTCGCGGCACCATCCGCTACACCAGCAAGCAGGCGGACCGCATGGACCAGGAGCGCGGCCGCGAGTATTTCTCGCTGACCCGCCAGGCCGACGGGGTCGACGTGTTGCACGCGCACTGCGAGATCGACGACGCACCGAACGTGGTGCGGGACGTGGTGCTGGCCATGCGAAGCGAGGACAGCAGTCCCCTGGACTGCAGCGTGCGCCTGACGGTTGGCGACCGCTTCGAGGGCAGCGGGTGGATGCGCTTTGCCGATGGCGTGGCGGAATGCGAGGTGTTCAACCAGCGCGACGGGCGGATCAGCCAGCGGGTCACCACCGCGGGCAGGGTGCGCTGGCTGCAGACGCATCCCATCGTCGCCGATGCCCTGCTGATGCGCCTGTACGATCTCTCTCAGGGGCCGGGCAAAACCTTCTTCCAGGACATGTACCTGACCTCGCCCGATCACCGGGGCGCCACCGGGCCGCAGTTGTTCCGCACCGGCTTTTCGATCGTGTACGTGGGTGAGGAGGATCTGGCGGTGGGCGCGGGTGAATTTCGGGCGCGCCACTACCAGGTGACCGACACTGCAGGCAACCTGCCCGAGGAACACCCGCCGTACGACGTGTGGTGCACGGCCGACGACGATTACCTGCTGTTGCGCGCCAGCGCTGCCGGTTACATGCAGACCCACTACGAGCTCGTCGCGTTGGAGCGGTGACCCCGTTCGCGGGGTGCTATGCCGGGGCGTCCCCCGCGGCCGCGCGGCGATGCGCCCTCTGCCTGATGCTTTGCGCGGCATGGATATGGCTGAGCATGATGGATGCCGCCCAGTCCGGGTTGCGCGCCTTGAGGGCGCTGACGATCTCCAGGTGATGGGCGGCGCTGCGCAGCAATTCGGCGGGATCGTACTGGGTGAATGTCCGCATCACCAGCGGCGCTTCGATCAGCATCGGCATGAGCATGGCGAGACGCGGGTTATCGGCGAATTCGTGCAGCCTGCGATGAAAGTGGCTATTCAGTTCACCCACCCGCGCCATGTAACCAGGCTCGCGGCGCTTGCAGGCCTCATATTGCGCCTGCGCCAGGGCCTCCAGCTCGGCGATTCCCTCCGCGGTGATGCGCTCGGCCGCCCGCGCCGCTCCATAGGGCTCCAAGAGGGCGCGCAGCTCGAAGACGTCGGCTGCCTCGCTGTCGCTGCAGTCGACCACCATGGCGCCCTGGTTGGCCGCAACGCGCACGAACCCCTCGTTCTGCAGCCGCTGCAGGGCCTCCCGGACGGGCGTGCGGCTGACGCCGCTGGCATCCGCGATTTCCTGTTCGGTGAGGCGACTGGCCGGGGGGTAGGCGCCGCTGATGATACGATCCCGTACCAGTTCGTATGCTTTTTGAGCTGCCTTGGCCATGACCGTGCCCGATAGTTCTAACGGCTTTGGTCGGTATATTGTATACAAGCAGACCGATAAATGACACTATATGACTTGAAATGGAGTCAGTTGTATACATTTCCGATGGAAGCGAACCCCTGGAACGGGAAGTGGCTGCCCCTTTGACAAGCCACCGGCCCCTGGCGTGGGCGCATCGACAGACAGGAGCATGACCAGTGAACAAGTCCCTGCACGGCATCCGGATTCTGGACCTGACCCACATGTTGTCCGGACCCTACGGTGCCATGATCCTCGCGGACCTCGGCGCCGAGACCATCAAGGTCGAACCCCTGCACGGTGAAGGCACGCGCAAATTGCTGGCCAACGACCCCAATTACTCGTTGGAGGGCATGGGCGCCTATTACATCACGCTGAACCGCAACAAGAAGAGCGTCGCGATCGACCTCAAACAGGAAGCGGGCCTGAACGTTTTCTACGACCTGGTGCGGGAAGCCGACGTGGTGATCAGCAACTTCGGAGCCGATGTGCCGAAACGCCTGGGAATCGATTTCGAAACGCTGCGCGAGGTGAATCCGCGCATCATCACCTGCACGGTGACGGGTTACGGTTCCGATGGCCCGAACTACCAGCGGCCGGCCTTCGACCAGGTGGCCCAGGCCACCGGCGGCGGCATGTCGATTACCGGCCTCGATCCCGAACACCCGGTGCGCTCGGGTATACCCATCGGCGATCTCGGCGGCGGCATGTTCGCGGCCACGGGCATCCTGGCGGCGTTGCTGGAACGGAGCGCCAGCGGCCAGGGCCAGCACGTCGACATCTCGATGCTGGACTGCCAGATCTCGATGCTGAATTACATGGCAACCATGTATTTCCTGTCGGGTACGGACCCCTATCCGATCGGCAATTCGCATTTCGTGCACGTGCCGTACAATACCTTCCGGACCTCGGACGGCTTCATCGTGATCGCGGTGATCACGGACAACTTCTGGCAGAACCTGAAGCAGGTGGTCGACATTCCCGAATTCGCAGATTCCAAGTACGACACGCAACCGGGTCGCTGGGCAGACCGCGAAATGATCAACGACAGGCTGAACGAGGTGCTGGCGACCGACACCTCGGCCAATTGGCTGGAGCGGCTCGAAGCGCAGCGTATCCCGTGCGCGCCGGTCAATCGCTTCAGCCAGGCGCTCAGCGACCCGCAGGTGGTGTACCGCAACATGGTGGTCGATCTTGCCCACCCCAGCGGGGCATCCACGCGCGGCCCGGGCAACCCGGTCAAGTTCTCGCGCAGCAACGAGGAATCCTTTTCCGCGGCACCCACGGTCGGCCAGCATACCGACGAGGTGCTGTCCGAATTGCTGGGTTACGATGCGGCAACCATCGCGGACCTGCGCGCACAGGAGGTAGTCGGCTGATGGCGGACCAGATCATTGTCAACGACGTCGGGCCGCGCGACGGCCTGCAGAATCAGGCCCGCGTGTTGTCGCCCGACCAGCGCGTTCAGCTCGTCAAGGCCTTGCTGGCGGCCGGGGTGCGGTACGTCGAGGTGGGCGCGTTCGTCTCACCCAAGGCGGTGCCGGCCATGGCCGGGGCGGCCGACGTGCTGGCCGGGCTGCGGGACGAGGATGGCGAATTCTCCGTGCTGATACCAAACCAGAAGGGTTACGAGCTGGCCCGCGATGCCGGTGCCCGCGCGGTCGGCATGGTGCTCTACGCCACGGACGGCATGGCCCAGGCGAATGTGCGCATGTCGCGCGAACAGGCCAACGAAGCGACCGAGGCGATCCTGGAACGGGCGCGCGAGGAGGGCATTTCCGTGATGGCGACCATTTCGGTGTCCTTCGAATGCCCCTTCGACGGTCCGGTCGATCCGGGCATCGTGCACGCCACGGCCGAGCGCTTTCTGCAACAGGGCGTCGACCGTTTCATCGTGGCGGACACGATTGGCGCGGCCAATCCGCGCCAGGTGAGCGCGATGATGCGGGAGATGGTTGCCCGGCATGGCGCCGAGCGCCTCGGTTGCCATTTTCATGACACCCGGGCCATGGGCCTGGCCAACATCTACGCGGCGGTGGAGGCCGGCGTGCGTTACTTCGACGCATCGATCGGCGGGTTGGGCGGCTGCCCGTTCGCGCCCGGCGCATCCGGCAACGTCGCGACGGAAGACGCCGTCATGATGCTGGAGCAGATGGGGCTGGTCACCGGCGTGGATCTGCCGCGCCTGCTCGATGCCGCGAACCTGGCGCGCGAGCTGACCGGCACGGCCCCCGGGGGCCGCGCCACCCCCTGGATGCAGCGCCATTTCGCCAGGGCGGCCAATGCCTGATCTGGAACGCCGATCGATCGGCCTCGGGCAACGCCCGGGGCTGGTGATCGTCGATGTGATCGAGGGGTTTACCGACCCCGCGTGTCCGCTGGGCTCGGAAGCGGACGCGGTGGTGGCGGCCATCGGCGAGCTGCTGCAGCGCTTTCGAGCGCGGCAGTGGCCGGTGTATTACACGACCGTCGTGTACTCGGATGATTCGCAAGCCGCCGTGTTCCGCCAGCGAGTGCCGGCGCTGGAAGTGCTGAAGCCCGGCTCGCGATGGGTCCGCGTGGACCCGCGCGTGGCCCCCCGGGGGGCGGAACCGGTCATCGAGAAACGGTGGGCCAGCGCATTCTTCAAAACCGACCTGGCGGAGCGATTGCGCGCGGATAAGGTGGATTCACTGGTCGTCGCCGGCCTGACCACCAGCGGCTGCGTGCGTGCCACGGTAGTCGACGGCCTGCAGCACGATTACCCGGTGGTGGTGCCGCGCGAGGCGGTGGGCGACCGCAACCCGCAGGCCCACGAGGCCAATCTATTCGACCTGCACGCCAAGTACGCGGACGTGGTCTCCGTGCGGGATCTGCTGGACTGAAACCTAGCCGCCGGAACGCTCGACCAGCTGCCGGGCAATGATCAGCCGCTGAATCTCATTGGTGCCTTCGCCGATGCACATCAGCGGGGCATCCCGGTAGAAGCGCTCGATCTCGTACTCGGTCGAGTAACTGTAGCCGCCGAAAATGCGCATCGCATCGGTGCTGTTCTTGAGGGCCGCTTCCGAGGCGAACAGCTTGGCCTGCCCGGCCTCCAGGTCACAGCGCCTGCCGCTGTCAAAGCGCTCCGCGGCCTCACGCACCAGCAGGCCGGCCGCCTCCGCGCGCGTCGACATGTCCGCGAGCATGATCTGGACGGCCTGGTGCCTGGCAATCGGCTTGCCGAAGGTTTCCCGCTCCTTGGCGTACTCCAGGGCCAGCTTGAGCGCGCCCCGGGCCATGCCGGCACCCCGAGCCGCCACGTTGATACGGCCCAGCTCCAGCCCGCCCAGCGCCTGCTGCAGCCCATGCCCCTCGACCCCACCGATGAGGTTTTCAGCCGGCACCCGGTAATCCTCGAAGATCAGCTCGGCGCTGTCGATGGCGCGATAGCCCAGCTTCTTGAGCTTCTTGCCCACGCTGAAGCCGGGCCCCTTCTCGCACAGGAACAGGCTCATGCCCCGATGTGGCGGGTCGGTCTCCGGGTCGGTCTTGACCAGCACCGCGAGGCAGTTGCCCTCGATGCCATTGGTGATCCAGGTCTTGGTGCCGTTGATGACGTAGTGCTCGCCGTCGCGTTTCGCGACGGTGCGGATGCGCTGCAGGTCGCTGCCCGCATTGGGCTCGGTCAGGCCGATCCCGCCGCGCAGTTCGCCGGAGGCAAAGCGCGGCAGCCAATGGGCCTTCTGCTCCTCGGTGCCCGCCCGCTCGACCGCATTGGCCATGATGAGATGGGAGTTGAAGATGCCGCTGGGCGCCATCCACACCTCGCAGATGCGGGCTACGATCTTCGCATAGGTGGTGGCGCCCAGGCCCAGTCCCCCATACTCGGAGCTGATGGTCGCCCCGAACAGGCCGAGCTCCTTCATCTGCTCCATCAGCTCCCGCGGATACTCGTCCGCCTGGTCATACTGGCGGGCAATCGGCCGCACTTCCTTTTCCACCCAACGGTCGATGGCATCGAGAATCTGCGCCTCGAGCGTGTCGACCTCCTGCGCCTGGGGCGGATTCCTGTTTTCTGCTGTCAAGCTTGCGTACTCCGGTGGGGTAATGGGGTTGTCACTCGGGTTTGCGGGGGATCAACATCGAGCGCTCGAACACGCACACCACCACGCCATCCTGGTTGGTGCCGGTGGTGCGGACGGTCACGATCCCGGCCTCCGGCCGGGAGGCGGATTCACGCATGGCGATCACCTCGGATTCCGCGTACAGGGTGTCGCCGGGGAACACCGGGTGGGTCAGGCGGATTTCTTTCCAGCCGAGGTTGGCGATGGCGCGCTGGCTGACATCCGAGACACTCATGCCGACCAGGATGGCCAGCGTGAGGGGACTGGCGATCAGCGGCCGGCCGAATTCAGTGCCGGCGGCATATTCCTCGTCGAAGTGCAGCGGGTGCGTGTTCATGGTCAGGAGCGTGAACCACGCATTGTCCTGCTGCGATACGGTTCGGCCGGGCCGGTGCTCATAAACCTCACCGATCGAGAATTCCTCGTAATAGCGGCCGGCCGCTGCGCGGAAGCGGTTGGGTGCGATTTCCTGGTCCTTGCGACCACCCACGGTTGCCTACCTTGTCGGGCTCAATTGGGATTTGTCCGTACAAATGCTATCTTTATGCACACGCCTGAGCAATGCAAGCCAACCGTGGCATGAACGGCACCGTCAAGACAGACAAACCCAAACCGACCCGTTTGCCGCGCTACCGGGCGCTGGCCGAAAAGTTGCTGGACGACATTCGGATGGGCGTGTTGCCGGTCGGGGAGCGGCTGCCGGGTGAGCTGGAGCTGCAGGAATCCCACGGCGTGAGCCGCCACACGGTCCGCGAGGCCCTGCGGGTGCTCGATGACCTGGGGCTGATCGAACGTCGGGCCGGCATCGGCACGGTCGTCGTCAGCCGCGGCGCGGAGCCGTCCTTCGTGCAGATGGTGCGCGAGCCCGCGGAGCTGATGCGGTACCCGGAAAACAGCCGCCTGGTCGTCGGCAATGTCGAGGAAATCACGGTCGATCGTGGTCTCGCCGCCGTGCTGAAGGTCCCGACCGGCAGCCAGTGGGCTCGCATCCGGGCCGTGCGCACGCTCGAGGAGTCCGGGCTGCCGATCTGCTGGGTGGACATCTACGTCCGACCGGAATACGCGGACGTGGCCAGGCGCATTGGCCGTTCGCGGCTGCCGGTTTACGAGATCATCGCGCATGATTTCGGGGAGGTGATTTCCCGGGTCGAAATGGACATTCGGGCCGGGCTGGTCAGCGAGGAGGCCGCCGCGCTGTTGAAGGTGGAGCCGGGAACCCCCTCCCTGCGCCTGGTCCGGCGCTACGTCGGACGCAACCGGCGAAAGTTCGAAGTCTCGGTGTCCGAGCATCCGGCCGAGCGATTCAATTACACCCTGGAATTCCGGCGTGGCTGGCAAACCGATGGCCGCTGGAAATGGGGATGACATGAACGCCCGCCCGCGCGAATACTCCGGCATCCGAAGTTTCCTGTTCGCGCCCGGAAACCATGCCCGCAAGGTGGCCAAGGTGTTCACCGTGGGCGCGGATGCGGTCATCCTGGACCTGGAGGATGCCGTGGCGGTCGACGAGAAAGCGGCAACCCGCCAAGCCGTGCGGCAGGCGGTGGCCTCGGCGGGCGGGTGCCTGGCCTATGTCCGCGTCAATGCGCCCGGTTCCGGGTTTTTCGGGCAGGACCTGGCCAGCGTGGTGGGACCGGGACTGGAGGGCGTCGTGGTGCCCAAGGTCGAATCGGCGCGGACACTGCAGCAGGTCGACGCGGAACTTGCCCGCCTGGAGGATGCCGCGGGACTGCCGGGCGGGCGCATCGACCTGATGCCGATCATCGAGACGGCTGCGGGCATCGAGGCGGCGATCGAGATTGCCGCCGCGGTGCCGAGGGTGCGTCGCCTGGCATTCGGTGGCGGCGATTACACCCTCGACCTGGATTATCAGTGGACCGCGGACGAGGAGGTGTTGGCCTATGCCCGGGCCCGGTTGAGCCACGCATCCCGGCTGGCCGATATCGAGCCCCCCATCGATACCGTCGTATTGCAGATCAATGACGATGAGCGCTTTCGGGCCTCGGCGGAGCGGGGCCGCAAGTTCGGTTTCGCGGGCAAGCTGTGCATCCATCCCGGGCAGGTGCCCCTGTGCAACGAGGTATTCACACCCAGCCCGGAGGAAATCGAACATGCCCGGGCGGTTGTCGCGGCGTTCCAGCAGGCAGAGGCCGAGGGTTCCGCTTCCATCCAGGTCGACGGTTATTTCGTCGACTACCCCATCGTGTACAAGGCGCAGCGGATCCTGGCAATCGCCCGCCGCTGGTCTGATGCCTAGCGGGCCGGCATGGGAGTGGTGGAGCCGGGTTTGGATATAATGTACGGACATTTATGTGAAGCATGAGGCCGCCCGGGCCTCTGGCAGTGGATTGGAGAATCGGCGATGAGCGCAATGACGGAAACTGAATCCGGTCTCAGGTTGGGTGAGACCCTTTCGCAGCGGCTGGCCCAGTTCGCGGCCGGCTTCGGGTTGGAGCAGGTGCCGGCAGACGTGGTGGCCTATGCGAAGCTGTGCATGGCCGATGCGATCGGTATCGGCTTCGCGTCCCATTCCTACGCGTTCGCGCGGCGCAGCATCGATGCCGTCGCCGGGCTTGCGGGGCCCGGGGACTTTGCCGTCATCGGGACCGGGATCGGGCTGCCGGCTCGCGATGCGGCCTTGCTCAACGGCATCCTGATCCACGGCCTGGATTTCGATGACACCCACAGCGGCGCGGTCATCCATGCCTCCACCAGCGCGGTACCGCTGGTCCTGAGCGAGGCGACCCGCCACGGCACCAGCGGCTCGCGGGGGCTGGCCGCGTTCATCCTGGCGCTGGAGGCCGATGCCCGCATTGGCAAGCTCGCCAATGGGATGTTTCAGAAAATCGGATTCCATCCGACCGGCATGGTGGGAATCTTCGGCTGCACCCTGGCGGCTGCCTACCTGGGTGGACTGACCGAGGAACAGACCGCCCGCGCGCAGGGCATCGCGCTCAGCATGGCCAGCGGCAGCCTGGAATTCCTGGAGGATGGCTCCTGGACCAAGCGCATGCACCCCGGCTGGGCGGCCTCGTCTGCCATCACGGCCGCAGCCCTGGCTGCGGGCGGCTTCAAGGGCCCCCTCAAGGCCTACGAGGGTCGCTACGGGCTGTATAACCTCTACTTGCGCGAGCAGCCAGGCGGCCTGCGCCATGCGCTGGACGACCTGGGCTCCGACTGGGAAGTGCTGCGGGTCGCGATCAAGCCCTATCCGGTGTGTCATTTCAACCATGCCTGCATCGACGCCATGCTGGCGCTGCGCTCGGCCCACGGCCTCGAGCCGGCCGATATCGCCTCCGTCACCGCTCTGATCCATGAAAAGCAGCAGGATGTCGTGTGTCGTCCGGAGGCCCAGAAACGGCGTCCGCAGAACGACTACGAGGGCAAGTTCAGCCTGCATTTCGCCATCGCGGCTGCGGCCGTTCGCGGTCGCTTCACGCTGGCCGAACTCGAGGATTCCGCGCTGTCCGACCCGGAAATCCTCGCCGTCTGCGACCGCACCAGCTTCCGCCATTACCCGGAATCGCATTACCCGGAGTTTTATTCCGGCGGGGTGATCGTCAAGACCACCGACGGGCGCACGCTGGAGCACCGGGAGCCGGTCAACCGGGGCGCCGAGTCCCGCGCCCTGGACGCCCGGGACGTGCGCGCGAAGTTCGATGAGAACGTGGCCCGCAAGCTGGGTGCGTCGAGCGCCCGCCGGGTCTGGGACGCTGTCATGAACCTGGAGCACGCAGATGGCCTGGCCGAGCTCAATGCCGCGCTGGCCGCCGTGGAGTAATCGCCGATGTTCATGACCGCCGAGGACTACCGCGACAGCCTGCGGTCCTACACGCCGCGCGTCTACCTCAACGGCGAGCAGGTCGAGAGTGTCGCGGACGACGAGCGGCTTCTGCCCGGGATCCGGGCGGTGGGCGTGACCTACGATTTCGCCTTGCGTCCCGAACATGCGCCGCTGATGGTGGAGGTGCAGTCGTCCTCCGGCCAGCCGGTCAATCGCATGCTGCACATCAACCGGCACACGGAAGATCTGCTGTCGAAACTGGAGGCCGTCCGGCTGCTGTGCCGCGAAAGTGGTTGCGCGCAACGCTACCTGACCCACGACGCGCTGAATTCGATCCACCAGGCGACCCATCGCATGGACCAGGACTCGCCGGGCGAATATCACCCGCGGTTCATGGCCTACCTGCACGACATCCAGGCGCGGGACCTGACCCTGGGCGTCGCCATGACCGACGCCAAGGGCGACCGCAGCGCCAGGCCCGCCCGCCAGGCGCGCCGGGACAGCTACCTGCATGTCTCGGAGCGCCGCGCCGACGGGATCGTCATCAACGGCGTCAAGGCGATCGTCACCGGCGGTCCCTACATGCACGAATTGCTGGTGATGCCGTGCCGCACCATGACCGAGGCCGACGAGGATTTCGCGGTGTGTTGCGCCGTTCCGGTGGACGCCGAGGGCCTGACCCAGATCGCGCGGCCGGCCGGCCGGCCGGGTGAGGCGTCGGCGAAGTTCAGCGCCAAATACGGCCAATCGACGGCGGTGTGTCTTTTCGACGATGTGTTCGTGCCCTGGGAGCGCGTGTTCATGGCCGGTGAGTGGCAGCACACGGATCACCTGGTCAGCAGCTATGCCGCGCACCATCGGCACAGCTGCATTGGCGCGCGGGCGGGGTTCGGGGACCTGCTGATCGGTGCCGGCGCCCTGATGACCGAGGCCAACGGCCTGGACCCTGCGAACCACACCCACCTGCGCGACACCCTGGTGGAACTGATCAAGATCGTGGAGGGCTTTTATGCCTGCGGCGTCGCGGCGTCCGTGTACGGCCTGCAAGATCCCTCCGGCGCCTGGCAGCCCGAGCCGGTGTTCGCCAACGTGGGCAAGTTGTTGCTGGCCACCCAGATATACGACATGCACCGCACCGCGCACGAGGTGTCGGGCGGCCTGATCGTCGCGCTGCCGGGCCCGGATGAGGACCACAACCCGCACACGGCGGGCGACCTGGCGACCCTGCTTCGCGCCCGCGAGGACATCCCCTACGAGCAGCGCAGTGAAGTGGCGCGTTTCATCCAGGACATCTCGGCCTCCGATACCGGCGGATGGTACTCCGTGATCAGCCTGCATGGCGGTGGTTCTCCGCAGGCCATGAAACGGGAGATCTTTCGCAGGTACCCCATCGAGGAGCGCAAGTCCCTGGTCGAGCGGCTGCTGGACCGCGGGGTTGCCGACCCGGGCTCCAGCGGCGCGCCAGTGCGCCAACGCCAGCCGGGTCAGTGCTGCCCGACGGGTTGCCGGGCCGCGGACCTGCCACGCAACGACGGGCGCCGCCGGGCGGGCTGAGCCGCGCGTTCCGATTTCACCGACGCCGGCACCGGGCCGGGCATTCAGACCGGAACGGCGACGTCCGGTGAGGGCAGGATGGTGGTTCTTTTCATGAGGCGCTGGTGCCCTTGGTCGAACGGATCACGCCGGTGCATGGTGCAGGCGTTGTCCCACATCAGGCAGTCGCCCTGCCGCCAGGTGTGCGAATACACGAACTCCGGGCGCACGGTCCACTCGAACAGGAAATCGAGCATCTCGCGGCTGGCGCGCTCGTCCATGCCCACGATGCGCGTGGTCATTCCCGGACACAGGTAGAGTGCCCGCGTGCCCGTCACGGGATGGGTCCGCACCAGCGGTTGCTCGATATCCGGCGTGCGCCGCTTCTGTTCCTCGCTGGTCGGTACGCTGTAGGCCCGGTTGAAGGCCTCGTAGGACTGGATCGCGCGTTTTCCGGCGAGCGTGGACTTGATGTCCGCGGGCAGTGCCGCGTAGGCCGCGGCCATGTCCGCAAATTCCGTGTTGCCCCCGGACGGGGGCAGGATGACCGCGCACAGGAGCGAACCGACAGCCGGCCGGGGCAGGTAGATCTGGTCGTAATGCCACCCGACTTCGGTATCCGCCAGGATGCCGATCCGGCGGCCGTCCCGGGTGATGTTCGACACATACAGGATTTCCGGGTGATCGGGTGACAGGTACTCGGTTCGCACGTGGATCTCGAGTTCGCCGAACTTGCGGCTGAAATCGACCAGAGCCGCTTCATCGGTGGATTGCTCGCGAAACAGCAGGAGCTTGTGCTCGCTCCAGGCGGATTGGACCGCCTGGATGGCTTCGGCATCGGCGTGCCCGCCAATGTCGATGCCGGACAGTTCCGCGCCGAACGTGGCGGTGAGCCTTCGGGTGACGCTGACGGCCATGGATCGAAATCTCCGGATTGACGCTGGCATTGTAGGAAAATGGGCGGGCATGTCAAATGTCCGTACATTTGAAAGCCCGGGTGACCGGTGGCGGGACGGGCTAGCGGGCGCCGCGACGCCATTCCAGGCGCAGAATGCCCAGGATGATCAGCAGCATCCCCGCCAGTTGCGCGATGCTCAGCCGCTCGCCCAGGATGATGGCGGCGGATAGCGCGGTCGCCGGCGGGCCCACCGTGCTGACCACGGCGCCGCGTTGCGCACCCACCCGCCGCAGCCCCTCGGCAATCAGGTACAGCGGCAGCACGGTCGAGAACACCACCAGCGCGCCCATCAGGCTCCAGGCCGTATCGCTCATCCCGAAGCCGGCCCAGCCATGGCGGACCTGGTAGTGCACCGCCAGGGCAAAGCCGGCGGTGGTCATGGCAACCACGGTGAACCGCCCACTGCCGAGGGTCCGGGTCAGGCGTTCGCTGAGCATGAAATAGAGGGCGATGGTGGCCGAGCAGATCAGCACGTAGATCGAGCCTTCCAGGTTGCGGACCAGTTGCTCGTATTGCGTCAGCCCCACCACCAGCGCGATGCCGAGCCAGGTGGCGCCCACCGCCAGGGCCGTGTTGGGGGATGGCCGGGCGCCGCTGATGGCCCAGGCCGCCATCACCACGATGGCGGGGTAGCTGAACAGCAGGGCGCGCTCGACGCTGGCGTCGATGAGCGTGAGCGCATGGAAATTCAGCGAGGCGCCCGCGTAATAGCAGGCCAGCCCCGCGAACATCGCGCCGAGGTAGTCGCGGGCGCTGGCCGGCCTCGTGCCCGGCGCTCCGCGGTGGAGCAGGGCGATGAGCACGAAGCCGGGGATGGCCAGCACGGCCCGGGTTGCAACCACCGCCTCGGAGCCCAGTCCCTGGGCATACAGCAGCTTGGCGAAGATGCCCTTGAACGCCAGCATGACCGAGCCGCCGCCCACCATGGCGAGGCCGAGCCATTGCGCGCCCCGCGAGGACTCGACCGCCCCGATGGCGGAAGCCTCGCTCACGATGCCTGGAGTTCGGCGATGACCTCGTCGGTGGTCATCACCCGGGACCACAATCTCCGCAGGCTCTCCAGGGTTGCGTTCTGCATGGCTTCGCTGTCGGTGCCGGTACCGTCGCTGACGACCACCACACCGTAGTCGAGGTCGGCAGCCTCCATGGCGGTCATGGCCACGCAGTTGTTGGTGGAAACGCCCACCGTGACGACCGACTGGATGCCGCGGGCCCGCAGCAGGGTATCGAGCGCCGTCGAGCGAAAGGCGCCCATGGTGGTCTTGTTGAGCACCGGTTCGCCCGCGCGCGGGCTGAGTTCCGCGACGATGTCGTGCTCCGCATGGCCCTCGATGTTGCGGGTGGCGCTCACGATGCCCCGAATGTGGCTGGTCACGTCGCTGGCATCGGGCACCCGCGCGCCGTAGGTGATGTAGATCACGCTTGCGCCGACGGCGCGGAAACACTCCAGCAATCGCGAAATGTTCGGGATCAGCACCGTCTCGATGCGGTCGAAACGATAGGCGCTGGAATCGGCCTTGCCGGCTTCGGCCAGCAGCTTGCCCAGCCCCATGTTGCGGTTGCCGGTGGCGTTCTGCATGTCGACGACCACCAGCGCGGTGGTGGCCGGGTCCAGCGTGACGGCGCGTGAAAACTCGTCGATGAAAGTGGGCTGGGAGGTCATGCGCGTGGCGAGAGTTGAAATGTTCGGACAATTTAGCTGAAATAACCGATTCACGCATCCTCCTCCTGCCACACGCGAGGCGCAAAGATCACGATGGACAAATTTGCAGAGGCCGGATACGGACAGCAGCGGATCGGTTTCGGTGAGCGCTGCGCGGTGCTGATTGTCGATCTGCAGCAAGGCTTCACCGATGCCAGCAATCCGCTCGGGCGCTCCCCGCACGTCCAGCGCGCGGTGGAAAACACGGCCATCCTGGTGGCGGCAGCCAAACACAAGGGTGTTCCGATCGCCTCCTGCCGGGTGGCCTGGCAGAGCGCGGACGACATGGGATTCTGGAAGATCAGCACCCTGTACGACGGCAGCTTCTTTCACGGGCACCCCTGCACGGAGCTGGACCCGCGCATCTCGGATCCCGAATACATCTTCGAATTCACCAAGACCGCGCCCTCGATATTCTTTCGCACGCCGCTGCCCACGTGGCTGACCAAGCACCGGATCGATACCACCATCATCACCGGTTGCACGACCTCCGGGTGCGTGCGCGCCTCGATCGTGGACAGTTTTTCATTCGGCTACCGGACCATCGTTCCGGAAGAATGTTGCGGTGATCAGGACGAGCAACCGCACTGGGACAATCTGCGCGACGTGGGCCGAAGATACGCCGATGTGGTCAAGCTGCAGGACGTCCTCGAGCACTTCGAGCAATTGCCGGCGCGCGCCGCCTGAACACAGAGGAGCCATCGATGCCCCAAGCCACGATCAACGGCCACCAGATGTACTACGAGATTCACGGCTCCGGCCCGCCGGCGGTGTACATCGGCGGCTGGGATACGTTCTGCCACGGGCGCGAGCGGTACCTGGCCCGCGGCATGACCGACCAGTATTCCACCCTGATCCTGGATTACCGCGGCATTGGCGAGTCGGACGACGACCTGTCCCTGCAACCTTCGACCGAGCTGTACGCCGACGACATGATTGCGCTGCTCGACCACCTGGGCTGGTCACAGGTCCGGTTCGTGGGCCTGGTGGGCATGGGCGCCTGCATCGGGCAGTACGTTGCCCTGAAGCGCCCCGACCTGGTGCGCTGCATGGTCAACATGGGCTGTTGGGTGCATTCGGACAAATGCCTGACGGACATGCTCAACGCGCTCGGGCGCATGCACGAACACGCCGGATTCCTGGCGTTCCAGGAATTCGTGGCGGTCTACTCCTTCCGGCCGGATTACTACAATGAAAACCGCGAGAAGCTGCTCGGCCGGGGCGGCGTATGGGGCATCCTGGAGGGACGCCTGCAGGCGCACCTGCGCTTCATCGAAGCCTGCATCAACCATGACATTCGCGACCGCCTGCAGGACATCCAGGCCCCGACCCTGGTCATCCATGCGGGCCAGGACGTCATTACCGGGCCGCGGACCACGCTGCCGCTGGAGCACGGCCTGCCGAACGCGACCGGCGCGCTCATGCCGGAAGTTGCGCACGTGGTCGCGGGACGGGAAGAGAAGATCGCGTTCTGCGAGCTGTTGTTTCCGTTTCTGGCCAAACACTGACCCTCGCCTTGAGCGGCGGCTGACTCGATCCGCGGTGGCTGCGGCCCCGCGTGCGGCCGCTGCGGCAGGTGGCCGCGGGTCAGACCACCCCGCGGTCGCGCAGGGATTCCAGCGGCTCCTCCAGCTCCAGCTCACCACCGAGCAGGGCTTCGTTGTCGGCCCCGAGGCCATGCCCCGGCTCGCCCGCCAGCCGATGCGCGTCCAGCTTGATGGGATTGCACAGCGCCCGGAAGGTGCCGGCGGTGCGATGCGGCATGGTCTGGATCATGCCAATCTGCTCGACGAAGGGGTTGTCGAGGGCCTGCGCGAGGTCATGCACGGGCGCGACCGGCACCTTGGTCTGCAGCCTGCGGATCCAGTTTTCCGTCGTGTCGGTGGAAAAAGCCTCGTCCAGCAGGCGGGTCAGTTCGTCGCGGTGCCCGGTGCGGGCGCGCATGTCGCAGAAACGCGCATCCCCGGCCAGCTCGGTCCTGCCCATTTCATCGATCAGCAATTCCCAGAATTTCTGGGTCATGCACATGATGAAAATCCATCCGTCGGCCGTTCGGTACAGCTGCACGGGCGTGTTGGAGGGATGTGAGCTGCGTGCGATCCGCTCGGTTTCGATGCCGTGGTTCAGGTACCAGGTGCCGGGGTAGGTGAGTTGGTGCAGGGCGACGTCGAACAGGCTCACGTCCACGTCCCGGCCGCCGTGGCGCGCACGGCCGATGAGCGCGGCCAGGGCGGCCAGGCCCGCCACCACGCCGGTCATGAAATCGACCATGGACAGGCCGAAGCGCGCGGGGGGCGAGTCCGGCTCGCCCGTCAATTCCAGGAACCCGCATTCGGCCTGCATGAGATAGTCGTAACCCGGCCACTCGGCACGGTCATTGTCACGCCCGTAGGCCGAGATGTGGGTGCAGATGATGTCCGGGTTCACGTTCTTGAGACTGCGGTAGTCGAGGCCCAGCAGGGCGGGCTGATTGCCACGCAGGTTGTTCCAGACGATGTCGGCGGACGCGACGA
>WVWV01000015.1:36110-43125 GCA_011773845.1 Lysobacterales bacterium
ACCGGGCCGGGTCGCCGCCGCTCGCCCGATTCTCGATCTTGATGACCTCCGCGCCGAGATCGGCGAGGTACATCGATCCGTACGGGCCGGCGCCGAACTGTTCGATGGCGAGTACGCGAATTCCTTCCAGGGGTAAGTGCATGGCATGCCTCTGCTGTCGCCCGCTCCAGCCTCCCGTGCGGGGGAATTGGTTGAGATTATGGCCGCGAAATTGTATACAGTACTATCTGCTCCATCCGCACTCCACTGCCCTGTGCCGGGACGTGTTGGAGGGACGGGTCTGCGTTCGCTAAATCTAGAGGTACCCGCACTATGTCCTATCGTCTTGGCGTCGACGTCGGTGGCACGTTTACCGACCTCCTTCTGGTCGATGAGTCATCGGGTGATGTGTTCACGGCCAAGGTCCCCAGCACACCCGACGATTCATCCATTGGCGTTCTCAACGGTATCGAGCGGGTGTGCGCCAACGCCGGGATCGACCCCGGCAAGATCACGCACGTCATGCACGGCACGACGGTCGCGACCAATACCATCCTGACCGGCACGGGCGCCAAGGTGGGCCTGGTGACCACCAAGGGCTACCAGCAGGTATTGCAGATCGCCAGGTCTTTCGTTCCCGGGGGGCTGGGCGGTTGGGTGATCTACAACAAGAGCGATCCGCTGGCGCCGCTGGCCTGCACCGTCGAGGCCGACGAGCGCATGGGTGCCGATGGCCGGGTTGTCCGCAAGCTGAAGGTCGGCGAGTTGCGCCAGGCCCTGAGGCAACTCAAGGGCGAGAACGTGGAGGCGTTGACCGTCTCGCTGATCAACTCCTATGCCAATGCCGCCAACGAGAAGGCCGTGGCCAAGGTGGCGAGGCAGGAACTGAAGGGCATTCCCGTGTCGCTGTCCTCCGACGTGGTGCCGGAGATGCAGGAATACGAGCGGACCATCACCACGGTGGCCAATTCCTATGTGCGGCCCAAGGTGTCCACCTATATCCGCAGCCTGCAGCGCAAGCTGAAGCGGCGCATGCAAAGCGTGCAACTGCATATCCTGCGCTCGGACGGGGGCATGGCCTCCGCCCGGGTCGCGGAGGCCTATCCGGTCAACCTGCTGATGAGCGGGCCGGCCGGCGGCGTGTCCGGTGCCGTGTGGATTGCGCAACAGGCCGGCTTCAACAACCTGCTGACCTTTGACATGGGTGGCACATCGACCGACGTGGCGCTGGTCCAGAACGGCAAGGCGCAGCTCCGGCGGGAGACGACGGTTGGCGACGTGACGGTCCGCGCCTCCTCCGTGGACGTGCGCACCGTGGGCGCCGGCGGGGGGTCGATCGCGCACGTCCCCGAACTCACCGGGGCCCTGCGGGTCGGCCCGGACAGCGCCGGGGCGGAACCGGGCCCGGCCGCCTACGACAAGGGTGGCGAGGCGCCGACGGTCACCGACGCGAACGTGGTGCTGGGCTTCCTTCCGACCGAGGTGCGCCTCGGCGGCGACATGCGGATCAACCGCGAACGGGCCGCACAGGCCATCAAGCCGATCGCCGATGCCCTGGGCCTTTCGGTCAAGCGCGCGGCGGCCGGCATCGTCGACATCGTCAACGAGAACATGTACGGCGCGCTGCGCCTGGTGTCGGTGGAGCAGGGTTACGATCCCCGGGATTTCGCGCTGATCGGCTTCGGCGGCGCGGGCCCGCTGCACGCCAATGCCCTGGGCAAGCTGATGAGCAGCTGGCCCGTCATCATTCCGCCAGGGCCGGGCGTGCTCTGCGCCTACGGCGACGCCACCACCCGGGTACGCGACGAGGCGTCGCGCACCTTCATTCGTCGTTTCCAGGACACCAGCGTGGACCAGGTTGCCCGAATCTTCGAGCAGCTCGCCGCCAAGGCGGAGCGAACCCTCGAGCGGGAGGGCGTGAAGCAGCGCGAGCGTTCGATCAGCTACCAGGCGGACATCCGCTATCACGGTCAGGGCCTGCTGCTGACCGTCGATTTCGACCTGCGGAAGCTGAAATCGAAGGGCCTGGACGTGATCGGCGCCCCCTTCGACGAAATGCACCGCCAGCTGTTCACGTTCGCGCTCGACAGCGACAAGGAGCTCGTCAACCTGCGCGCGGTGGCGCAAGGCAAGCCGGCCAACATCGCGGCGACCCAGGTCGCCCGGGGCGGCAAGCAGGCCCTGAAATCAGCGGTGATCGGAACCTCGAACATTTTCGTGGACGGCAAGGATCGCACGGCCCAGCTCTACGACCGTTCGAAGCTCAGGTCGCGCAACGTGATCGTCGGCCCGGCGATTGTCCTGGAAATGGACTCGACGACCGTCATCCTGCCCGATCACATCGGCACCGTTGACGATTACGGCAACATTCTCATCACCCCGGCCGACTGATCCAGAGGAGCACTGACCGATGCCAGCGAAAATAGTCGAGAGCAAACCCCGGCCCTTCAAGCGGGTGAACCTGGACCCCATCACCCTGGACATTATCGAAAACGCGATGCTCAACGCGCGCTACGAGATGGACGCGGTGCTGTTCCGCACCGCCATGTCGCCCGGCATCCGCGAGCAGCACGACGAGTTTCCCATGATCGCCAACCTCGAGGGCAAGATGGTTGTCGGCCAGTTCGGAAGCTTCATCCACGGCTTCAAGGAAGCCTATGACGGGACGATCGAGGAAGGCGACATGTTCCTCACCACCGATCCGTATTCCTGCAATGGCGCGATCAGCCACATCAACGACTGGCTGCTGCTGCGGCCGATCTTCAAGGGTGGCCGTCTCATCGCCTATGCGGCCATGTTCGGCCACATGACCGATGTCGGCGGCAAGGTGCCCGGCAGCCTGCCGACGGATGCGCGGGAAATCTTCGAGGAGGGCATCCGCATCCCGCCGACCAAGATCTACAAGAACGACGTCCTCCAGGAGGACATGCTCGACCTGATCCTCCACAACTGCCGCCTTCCGCACTGGAATCGGAGTGACTTCAACGCCCTGGTGGCCGCGATCCGGACCGCGGAAAAACGCGTGATCGAACTGTCGGAGCGGTTCGGGGACGACGTGTTCTATTCGGCCCTGGACGAGTTGCTGGAACGCAACAAGCGGGCCATGGGCAAGCTGATCAAGAACACGGTGCCCACCACCAAGCAGTATTTCGAGGATTACGTCTGCGATGACGGCCTGGGCATGGGGCCCTACAAGATCAAGTGTGCCATGTGGCGCAAGGGCGACAAGGTCATTTTCGACTTCGACGGCACCGACCCGCAGTCGATCGGCTCGATCAATTTCTACCTCAACGAAGAGATGTTCAAGATGTTCTGCGGGGTCTACATGATCATGGTGTTCGACCCGCAGATCCTGTTCAACGACGGCTTCTACGACCTGATGGAAGTGCGCATTCCCTACGGCACCCTGTTGAAGCCACGCGAGCCGGCGGCGCTGTCCTGCCGTACCCATGCGCTGGGGCGCATCTTCGACGTGCTCGGAGGGCTGCTGGGCCAGGGCAACCCGGATTTCCTCTGCGCCGCGGGCTTTTCCGACAGCCCGCACTTCATGTACTCGGGCTACGACAAGAACGGCGAGTGGTACCAGCTGTATTCCATCGGGTTTGGCGGCATACCCGGCAAGCCGTTTGGCGACGGGCCGGACGGGCACTCGCTATGGCCCAGTTTTACCAACGTTCCCAACGAGTTCCTGGAAAGTTATTTTCCACTGCGCATCGAGGTCTACGAGACCATTGCGGACAGCGGCGGACCGGGCTTGCACCGCGGTGGCAATGGCCTGCGCATGGGGTACCGTTTCCTGGAGCCCGGCGAGATTTCGATTCATGACGACCGCTGGCTGACCTATCCCTGGGGGGTCAATGGCGGCCTGCCGGGGCGTCGCTCGGAGAAGATCCTGCACCGCGCCGATGGCAGCATCGAGAACCTGCCCTCCAAGTGCGACCGCATCGTCGTCGAGGCCGGCGACCTGCTGTATTTCAATACCTGGGGCGGCGGCGGCTGCGGTGATCCGCTGCAGCGGGCTCCCGAGCGCGTTGCCTTCGACGCCAAGGCCGGGTTGGTGACGCGTGCCGGGGCGCGGCGTTACGGGGTGGTGTTGCGCGAAGATTTTTCCGTCAACGAGCGCAGCACCCGGGCCCTGCGCAAGAAGATGGCGGACGAGCGTGGCCAGGCGCCGATCTTCAATTTCGGCGGCGACATCGACACGCTGAAGGCCAGGTGCGAGGCGGAGACCGGCCATCCACCGCCAAGCCCGCCGCGGTTCCAGTCATGGGCCGTGGCAGAGCTGGAAAAACAGCGCAAGCAGGCAAGTAGCCGCAAGTAGCCCGTTGGGGGTTGCCTTGACACCGGCATCCTCGGTGCGCGCAGCCGGCCTGGATTGGCTGGCCTCGCGCGGCGGCGCGACGGCGCGGCCGGGCGCCCACCGGGGCGATCTTTCCGCACGCTCGATTGTATACAATTGCGTTTCCGCCGCGACGGGCGGCGCAGGCAGGCCGTGAGCGATCAGGCGGTCACCGGCGCCCTCCACGGCATCCGCGTGGTGGAGATGGGCAGCATCCTGGCCGGACCGTTCTGTGGGCAGTTGCTGGCCGACATGGGCGCGGAAGTCATCAAGGTGGAAGCGCCCGGGCAGGGCGATCCCATGCGCATCTGGGGCGCGGAGAAGGCGCAGGGCAAGTCGCTCTGGTGGCAGGTCGTCGCGCGCAACAAGAAATCCATCACCGTGAACTGCCGCGAACCGGCCGGCCAGGACCTGCTGCGNNCAGGACCTGCTGCGGCAGCTCGTCGCGGTGAGCGACATCGTGCTGGAGAATTTCCGCCCGGGCACCCTGGAGCGGTGGGGGCTCGGCTACGAGGATCTGCAGAAGGTCAATGCCGGGCTGATCATGGTGCGCGTGTCGGGTTACGGCCAGTCCGGCCCCTACAGCGAGCGGGCCGGTTACGGCTCCATCGGGGAAGCCATGGGCGGGCTGCGCTATGTCGTGGGCAGTCCCGACGCGCCCCCCAGCCGGGTCGGCATCAGCATCGGCGACTCGCTGGCCGGCCTGTTCGCGACCGTGGGTGCACTGTCCGCATTGCATTATCGGGACAGGACGGGCCGCGGCCAGGTCATCGATGCCGCAATCTACGAGGCGGTGCTGGGCGTCATGGAATCCCTGGTGCCGGAGTACCAGGCCGGCGGGTATGTGCGTGAACGAACGGGTTCCATCCTGCCCGGGGTCGCGCCGTCCAATGCCTACCCGACGCGCGATGGCGCCATGATCCTGATTGCCGCCAACCAGGATACGGTCTTCCAGCGGCTCGCCGAGGCCATGCAACAGCCCGAACTCGCCGCCGACGCCCGGTACCGGGATCACCACGCCAGGGGCGAGCGCCAGGCGGAGCTGGATGAGCGGATCGCCGCGTGGACCGCCCGCCACGACGTGGACGAGATTGCCGAGCTGATGGAACGGCACGGCGTGCCGGCCGGCAAGATCTATCGCGCCGCCGACATGCTGCGTGACCCGCATTTCCAGGCCCGTGAGTCCATCATCCGACGCCTGCACCCCGAGTACGGCGAGCTGGCCATGCAGAACGTCTTCCCGAAGCTCTCGCTGACCCCGGGCGAGGTGCGGTCCTGCGGACCCGAGCTCGGCGAGCACAACGGGGAAATCCTCGGCGGTCTGCTCGGACTCGATCGCGCGCGCCTGCGCCAGCTGGAGGCGGACGGGATCATCTGAGTGCCGCGGGCCAGCAGCCCGAACAGACAAAGGCCGGCAGGTGCCGGCCTTTGTCGTTCATCGGGGCGAACCCCGAACGGGAACCCGGTCAGTAGCTCAAGGAGACCTCGAAGCCCACCGTCCGCTCCAGGCCCGGATGGATGAACGAGCCACCGAACTCGGCGGCGGTGATCACCTCGGCGAGGTACTCTTCATCGGTCAGGTTCTGGGCAAAGGCGGTGAAGCGCCAGCGATCGCTCTCGACGCCCACCCTCAGGTTGGTGATTCCATAGCCGTCGACCTCCGAGCGATCATGCACGGCGGGTGGGCCCCCGAAGTAGATCGCCGGGGTGGATTCGTCCTGGATGGTGTTGTACCAGGTGGCCCCCTGATAGGCATACTCCAGCCGGCCCGTGAAGCGCCAGTCGCTGGTCAGGTTGCCGACGTACTGCAGGGCGGCATTGAAGGTGTATTCCGGCGCATTCGGCACCTCGTTGCCGACGGTGTTGGGCCGGATGGTGAACTTGTCGATTTCGCCGTCGATCTTGGAGTACCCGCCCGTGAGCATCAGGCTGTCCAGGATTTGCCAGGTCAGGCCGAGCTCGAAGCCCTCGATGCTGACCTCGTCGATGTTTTCGACCACGCGCAGCAGACCGAAGGGCCCCACGAAGAACTCGAAGAATTGCATGTCGTCGACATCGGTCGCGAAGATCGCGCCGGTCAGTTGCAGGCGGTCATCCAGCGTGCTCCAGCGTGCGCCGAGCTCCCAGGCGCTGGAGGTCTCTTCCTCGAAGATCTCCGGTGGCGCCACGAGGTCGAGCGGAAAGCCGCCGGCCGCCGCGAAATCGATCATGAAGAACTGGATGGTCTCGTTGGCGCCCAGGTTGTTGAAGCCGCCGCTCTTGAAGCCGATGCCCCAGCTGCCGAACAGCGTCAGGTTGTCGGTCGCATCCCAGGTCAGGCTGATCTTGGGCTGGGTGTGGCTGAACGACTTGGAGCGCGACGCCAGGGTGTCGACCACCGTGCCGGTCGCGAAGTCCGTGACGAAGGCCGGGTTGAGCGGCGACCCAGCGAGGGGCGCGCCGTTCAGGGAACAGAAGCCCGGGCCCGTCGCGGCGCAGTAGTTGATGCGGGTCGATAGCTGCTCGCTCGGGGTGGGAACCGCATTGGTGACCTTGCGGTCCTCCTTGTCGTAACGCAGGGCGAAGGACAGCTCGACGGATTCGGTGATGTCGTAGTTAATGGATCCGAACAGGGCCCAGACCTCGGTATCGAAGTCGTCCAGCACCAGGGCGTCGGTCAGGGGGTTCACGAACGAGCGCGGCAGGCTCGAGTCCGGC
>WVWV01000156.1:0-28539 GCA_011773845.1 Lysobacterales bacterium
GCCACCCAGTGCCTGCTGCAGCGCCGGCCGCGGAACATGCGCATCACCGTCGATGGTGCACTGGGGCCGGGCGTGAGCGCCAAGGACGTGATCCTGCACATCATCGGGGAAATCGGTGTGGACGGGGCCAGCGGCCACGTGATCGAGTACGCCGGGGCGGCCGTGGCAGCCATGGACATGGAGGCGCGCATGACGCTGTGCAACATGTCCATCGAGGCCGGCGCACGGGCCGGCATGGTGGCCCCGGACGACACCACCTTCGCCTATCTGCGCGGCCGGCCCCGGTGCCCGCAGGGGGCGGACTGGGAAGCCAGCCTGAAACGCTGGCGGCAGCTGCACTCCGATGCGGACGCGCAGTTCCACCGCGAGGTCGTCATCGACGCCGGGCGCATCCGGCCCAGCATCACCTATGGCACCAACCCCGGCATGGTGATGCCGGTGGCCGGCACCATCCCCGCCGATGCGGCGCAGGGCACCCAGCGCCAGGCGCTGGATTACATGGGCCTCGAGCCCGGCACCGCCCTGCTCGACCGGGCGGTGGACATCGTGTTCATCGGTAGCTGCACCAATGCGCGCATCTCCGACCTGCGGGTCGTGGCCGGAGTGCTTGAGGGCCGCCGGGTTGCCGCCTCGACCCGGGTCGTCATCGTGCCGGGCTCCGAGGCCGTGCGCCAGCAGGCGGAAGCCGAGGGGCTGCACGAGATCTTTCTCGCCGCCGGTGCCGAGTGGCGCCTGCCAGGTTGCTCGATGTGCATCGCCATGAATGGCGATCAGGCCCAGCCCGGCCAGTACGCGGTCAGCACCAGCAACCGCAACTTCGAGGGCCGCCAGGGGACCGGCGCCCGCACCCTGCTGGCCAGCCCGCGCACCGCGGCCGTGTGCGCGGTGACCGGCCGGGTCAGCGACCCGGACCGCTTCCTGGACACATCCGCGCCGGGAGCGTCCGATGCCTGACGCCGCCCTCATCGAGAGCCAGACCCTGAACCTGCCGGTGGACCACGTCGACACCGACCAGATCTACCCCGCCCGCTACCTGACCACCACCGACCGCGAGGGCCTTGGCCGCTTCGGATTCCACGACTGGCGCCACAACCCGGAATCCGACAAGCACCGCTATTTTTCGGGCTACGACCCGGAGGTTCAGCGCATCCTGGTTAGCGGCGAGAATTTCGGCTGCGGCTCGTCGCGTGAACATGCCGCCTGGGCGCTGCTGGACATGGGCTTCAGGGCCGTCGTCAGTACCGGCTTCGGCGACATTTTCTACAGCAATGCGCCCAGGAATGGCCTGTTGCTGGTCGTGGTGGAGGAAGCTGCGCTGGCCTATCTCCTGCGGCACGATCGCCATCGCCTGCGCATCGACATCCGCTCCCGCACGGTCGAAATCCCCGGCTATGGCACCGTTGAATTTCCGCTGGACGCGTTCACCGCCTACTGCCTGATCAACGGCATCGATGCGCTGGATTACCTGCAACAGCAGCTGGGGCAAATCGTGGCCTTCGAGCGGGACACCGGGCGTTGAGCGGCACGCGGCGCGCGGCGGTTGAGGCCACCTGGCAAAAGTTATAATCTTATATCATTATTGCAATCTCGCCCTTGCCGACCCCCTGCCGGAGCGCGTCATCAACGGAGACGGAATGCTGGACCTGGTCCTCAAGAACGCAGAAGTGGTGAGGCCCCACGGCGAGGGGACGGAGGCACTCGACATCGGCATCCGCGACGGGCGATTTGCGCGCATCGAGGCGGATATCGCGGCCGAGCAGGCCGCCGAGGTCGTGGACTGCGCCGGCCTGCTGGCGTTTCCCGGGCTGGTGGACACGCACATGCACGTGGGCATCTACGCGCCGCTGGCCGAGGACGCCGTTTCCGAGAGCAAGGCCGCGGCCATGGGCGGTGTCACGACCGCCGTGACCTATTTTCGCACCGGGCAATACTACCTGAACCAGGGCGGGCCCTACCGCGAGTTCTACCCGCGCGTCCTGGCGCTCTCGGAGGGCAACTACTGGGTCGATTACGCCTACCACCTGGCGCCCATCGCCGCCGGCCACATCGACGAGATGGACATGCTGCTGACCGAACACGGCGTGACCTCGTTCAAGATCTTCATGTTCTACGGCGGCTACGGCTTGCACGGCACATCCGACAAGGCAGCCCAGCGTGAATTCCTGATGATCGGCGATGACGAGAGTTACGACATCGCGCATTTCGAGTTCATCATGCGCGGCGCGGCGCGCCTGATGCGCCAGTATCCCGAGCTGGCCGACCAGATCAGCGTGAGCCTGCATTGTGAACTGGCCGACATCCTGAACGCTTACACGCGCATCGTGCAGCAGGAGGGCAAACTCTCCGGCCTGCGGGCGTACAGCGCCGCGCGTCCGCCCCATTCCGAGGGCCTGGCCATCTGGATCGCCTCCTACCTGGCCTACGAGACGGAGTGCCTCAACATCAACCTGCTGCACCTGAGCTCGCGCAAGGCCGTGGAGGCGGCGCTGATGATGGAGCAGACTTTCCCGCACATCAATTTCGGCAAGGAAGTGACCATCGGCCACCTGCTGCTGGATTACGACGCGCCCACCGCCTGCCACGCCAAGGTCAACCCCCCCATCCGCTCACGCGAAGACGTCGAATACCTCTGGGAACGGTTGCTGGAGGGCAGGCTGGACTGGGTGGTCAGTGATCACGCGTGCTGTGCGGCGGAGTTGAAGGTTGGCGGCCAGGACCCGCGCGACGGTAACAACATCTGGGTCTCCAAGTCCGGCTTCGGGGGCACGGAATACCTGCTCTCGGGGCTCTACAGCGAGGGGCGCAAGCGCGGGCTGAGCCTCAACCACATGGCCCGGCTGGTGTGCTGGAACCCGGCGCGACGCTATGGCCTGAACCACAAGGGCGACATCGCCGTCGGCCTGGACGCGGACCTTGCGCTGCTGGACCCGGACCAGCGCTTCACCGTGCGAGCGTCCGAATCCGAATCGCAGCAGGGCTATACCCCGTTCGAGGGCATGGAGCTCGACGGCAAGGTGGTGAAAACCTATCTTCGCGGCCAGTGCATCTATGACCGCGGCAACATCCTCGGACCGGCGCGCGGCCGTTACCAGCGGCGCCCCACGGCGGCACCCTGACGGGTTCCGGGCCGCGACCGGCGGGCAGCCAGGCACGTGAGCGCGTTCTGGGAATTCAAATTCGGCTGGCCGGTGGTCGTCGCCTCGGCGCTGGGCATCGCGCTCGGCATGTCGCCGCTGCCGTTCTACACCATCGGCGTGTTCGCCGGACCCCTGTCGGCCGAGTTCGGCTGGCGCATCGACCAGGTCATGTCGGCCCTGGCGGTCTTCACGCTGGTGGCCATGGGCTCCAGCCCGCTGATCGGCTATCTCACCGACCGGCTCGGCGTGCGGCGGGTGGTGCTGGTCTCGCTGGTGCTGTTTTCGCTCAGCATGATGGCGTTTTCCCTCAACAACGGCTCCATGACCCGCTACCTGGTCATCTGGGGCGTGTTGGCGGTCACCGGTGCGGGCACGCTTCCCATCACCTTCACGCGCGCCGTGTCCAACTGGTTCAACGAGAAGCGCGGCCTGGCCCTCGGCGTGTCATTGATCGGCACCGGGGTGGCCGGCGCCGCCGCCAAGCTGTTCGCCGGTTACCTGATTGCCGAGGTGGGCTGGCGCCTGGCTTACGTGGGGGTCGGGGCCCTGCCGCTGGTGATCGCCTTCCCGGTNNATCGACGACCCCAAGGTGGCCGACAAGGCCGCGCGGGTGGCCGAACTCGGCCGGGCCTCGCGGCACCCGTCCCATCGTGGCGTCTACGGGCTGACCCTGGCTCAGGCCCTGGCGGACTGGCGGTTCTGGTTGCTGGCCTTCATTTTCGTGCCGCTTTCGTTCGCCATCGGCGGCCCGATACCCAACCTGGAGACCCTGCTGGAATCCAAGGGATTCGGCATTGGCCAGGCCATCGTGCTGGCCAGCATGGTGGGCTATGCGGTGTTCGCCGGCCGCCTGATCGGCGGTTACCTGCTGGATCACATCTGGGCGCCCCTGCTGGCCTGCGTGATGCTCATGTTGCCGGCGGCCTCCATGCTTATGTTCCAGGCGCCGAGCCCGACCTACCTGGAGATCGCCATTGCCGTGACCCTGTTGGGGGTGGCCGCCGGCATCGAGTACGACCTGATCGCCTACCTGGTCTCGCGCTACTTCGGCATCCGCAACTACGCCGCCATCTACGGCACCCTGTACGCGTTCTTCGCCCTGGGCGCAGGCTTCGGCCCGGCCGTGTACGGCTGGGCCTTCGAAGCCACGGGCAGCTATGATGACATCATGATGTGGTCGATGTACGCCTTCATTTTCTGTTCCCTGGCGCTGTTGCTGCTGGGCCGGTACCGGGACGAGGAATTGCGCCAGATGGTACCCGAGGACTGACGATGCCCGATCCGTTGCTCAAGCGTGTGCCCTCGCAGGCGTTGCCCGCCGGGCTCGCCGAATCGTGGCAGCGCTCCATGGCCCTGCGCGACGATGCCACGCTGTTCGAGGTGTTCGGCAATCGACCCGACCTGTTCTCGTGGTACATCGAGCGCTTCTACGGTGAACTGTTCTACGGCGGCACGGTGCCACGCCGGATCAAGGAGCTGGTCCGGCTGCGGTTGTCCACCCTGCACGGCTGTCGCTTCTGCAACCAGGGCAACCGGGCGGATGCGCTGGCCGCCGGGGTGCCCGCACCGCAGGTGGAGGCGATCGGGGACTACCCCTCCGGCCCCTTCTCGGATGCCGAGGTCGCCGCCCTGCGGCTCGCCGACCGGCTGGCCTTGACCGACCCGAACGGCGCACTGGATACGGCGCTGCACGCGCAACTCAGCCAGCACTTCGACGACGGGGACATCCTGGAACTGGGCATGCTGGCCGGCCTGCTGGCGGGCATGGCCAAGTTCATGTTCGCGTTCGACCTGGTCGAGAAGGAGCCCTGTTGTCCGTTTCACCCACAGGAGACCTGAGCATGGCCGCCTACATGATCGTCACCGCTCTGATCCACGACCGCGAGCGGTTCATCGAGGAATACGGCAAGCACGCCGCCGAGCTGGTGGCCCGGCACGGCGGACGCTACCTGTTGCTGGGCCCGGGCGCCCGGCTGCTGGAGGGCGATTTCGGAGCCGGCGCGTCGATGGTCATCTCGGAATGGCCCGATGCGGAAACTGCCCTGCAATTCTGGAATTCCCCCGAATACACCACCCTGAAGCAGCGGCGCGAAGGGCTCGCGGACTGCCAGGTGCTGTTGATCGAGGCGCCCCCCATCGGCGCCGGCTGAACCGGCCGGGCGCCGCGCTGCCGTCCGGCGCTGCCCTCAATCGTGCTCGTGGTCGTGCACGTGTTCGTGCCGGTGCCAGTGGCTGTGCTCCTTGCCGTCGGAAACCGATGCCTGGTCATGGTCGTAGCCTTCGCCCCTGACGGCCTGGGTCTGCTCGAAATCCTCCGGCCCATGCGGATGGTTGTGCGAGTGGCTCACCATCCAGCGGTACAACAGGGGGTCACGCTGATAGACGCGCGCCGCGGACCGCTGCTGGTTCTCGACCGGCGTCGACCACGGGTTGTAGTGGAAATGGTTGAACAGCTTCGAATCCACCCGCCCCAGCGCGATGCAGCCGTACTGGCTGGCGAAGGCGCCGTGGTTGATGTAGGCCGGGCGCCAGAAATAACCGCCCGTGGGCACGTCGCCGAACTGCATCATCCACGAGGTGCCCCACAGGTGATAAGACTCCTCGGCGCAATCGTGATAGGAGATGTTGTCCTGGTAGAACGCCGGGGTCATGCAGTACAGGAAGGTCATGGCGTGCGAGATCGGATTGTAGTTGAGCAATTTGATCAGGCAACCGGAAGCGACCGAGGGCCGGGTGACGTTGCCCGGCGCCCAGGCCAGATCCATGTAGGCGTCGACGTCGTGGTAGAGCTGCGCCTGCGCCTCGGCGTGGTGCTGGTCCGACTCGACGTGGCTGGGCTCGCCGGTGTTGTACATGAGCAGCACCAGCGCGCCCTGCGGCGCGCTGAGCGCCGGCAACGCGTAGCCGGCGGGCGCGTAGAGATAATGGCCCTTGCGCAGTACGCGCTCGCCGAGGTGCACTTCACCCTCGACGACGATGAGCTCCAGCTCCGACCACGAGAACCCGGGTGGCTGATGGTATCCGCCGTCGAGTTGCACGGTCATGGTGCAGGCGCCGGTATCCGCGTCCAGGCTCAGCATCTTGTAGCGCATGCCGCGCCCGAAGCCGGGCAGGGTCATGTTCTTGAAGCTGACGTCGCGGTCGCAAAACGGTTCAATGTGCGGGCGTGCCATGATGTAACTCCTCAATCTTCACTGTCGGCGCCGTACTTCCACACCACGCGGTCGCGGCGGCCCTCGGGCTGCACCGGCAAACCCGCGCGCGGGATCACGCGCTTGTCATCACCGTCGACGTTGAAGCCGATGGTCGTGATGCGATCAAAAAATTCCTGGTACCAGCGCGCCCGCCGGGGCGTCAGGTCTTCCATGGCCTGTTCGATAGCGAGGAACCGGGCCTCCTGCTCCTCGATCTCCTCCTGCAGCCAGGCTTCCTCCTCGTCGCTGCGGGAATGCTCGATAAACAAGTTCTTGAACGTCATGTCATGCTCCTGGGTCGTTTTCGATCGTCCGGGTCTCGCCTGCGGCGAGCATCTCCCGGATCGCGTCCTCGTCGATGCCCGCCTCGCGCAGAACCTCGACGCTGTGTTCGCCGAGCCGCGGCGGCAGGCGCCGGATGGATGCCGGCGTCAGGCTGAAATTCATCGGCGGTGAACTCATGCGGATGCGCCCCTCGGTCGGATGCTCGTGCACCTGCCAGAACCCCGTGGCCTCGAAATGCGGGTCGTGGATCAGTTCATCCAGCGAATTCACCACCATGGTCGGCACGTTGGTGTCGCCCAACAGGCGCAACCATTCCTCGCGGTCCCGCTGGGCGATGATCTCGGCGGTTGCCGCATAGGATTCGTCGATGTTCTCGAGCCGGGCCGCCATGTCGATGAAGCGCGGGTCGTCGGCCAGTTCCGGCCGGCCGCCGATCTCGCAGAAAGTCCGCCAGTGGGCATCCCAGTAGGGCAGCACCGCCAGGTACAGGCCGTCGCGGGTGCGGTACGGGCGCCGATGGCGAGCCATCAGGCGCACATAGCCGGCCTTGCCCAGGGGCGGCTCGAAGGTCTGGCCCCACAGGTGCTCGACCATCACGTAGGAGGCCATCGATTCGAACATGGGCACCTCGATTTCCTGGCCCCGTCCGGTCCGCAGCTTGTGGAACAGGGCGGCCAGCACCGCCTGGGCCACCATCAGCCCGGTGGTCTTGTCGGCCACGATGGTCGGCAGGTAGCGCGGCTCCCCCTCGACCATGCTCTGCAGCACGGCAATGCCGCTGGCGGCCTGGATGGAATCGTCGAGGGCGCCCTTGTCTCCGTAGGGCCCGCTGCGGCTGTAGCCGTAGGTCGCGCAGTACACGATTTCCGGGTTCACCGCGCGCGCCGCCTCGTAGTCGAGGCCGAGCCGCTGCATGGCGGCCGGCCGGAAATTGTGAACGAAGACGTCGGCCGCGCCGACGATGCGCAGGGCGGCCGCCCGGCCGCGCTCCGACTTGAGGTCGAGCACCAGGCTGCGCTTGTTGCGATTGCAGGTCAGGTACAGGGAGCTCATGTCGGCGTGGCTGCGGTACGGCCCCAGGTTGCGGTTGGTGTCGCCGGCGGGCGGCTCGATCTTGATCACGTCCGCACCCAGGTCACCGAGCATCTGGCAGGCATACGGCCCCAGCACGACGCTGGTCATCTCGACCACGCGCACGCCTTCCAGCGGAGCGCTCACGCCCGCTCCCCGAGCCGGTCCACCAGGCCGTAGAGACGCATGGCATTCTCGCGCATGAATTTCCGGCGCGCCTCCGGCTTCAGCCCGTAGGCATCGATCTCCTCGACCGTGCGACGGAACCTCAGGACCGGAAAGTCGGTGCCGAAGATCACCTTGTCCTGACCGTAGGAATTGAGGTAACGCACCACCGAGGCCGGCCAGTACTTGGGGCTGTGCGCATCGGTGCAGATGTACACGTTCTCGTGCTTCCAGGCCATGGCGATCATCTCGTCGTGCCATGGAATGCCGACATGCGACCCGATCAGCTTGAGCTCCGGCAGGTCGCAGGCCACGTCATCGAGGTAGATGGGCCGCCCGACCGAACGGCAGCGATTGTCCTTGCTGTAGATCAGCGACTGGCCGACCTGCATCTGGATGGGGATGTCGAGCTCGATGCACTTGGCATAGAAGGGGTAGTATCGGGCGTGGTTGGGCGGCAGTTCGAACCAGTGCGGATACAGGTGCGCCCCGATGAAGCCCTGCTCGCGTACCGCCTCCTCCATGGCCCGCACGCCGTCCATGCCCTGGAAGGGGTCGATGCCCACCAGGCCGAAAAATCGCTCCGGATAACGCGCCACCGCGTCCGCCACCACCTCGGTCGGCATGTGGTAGCAGCCGGGCAAACCCAGCCGGCCGGTCTTGGCTGCCACCAGGAACGCGCACTGGATGCGCGCCTCGTCCATCTCCGCCAGCATCTCTTCCAGGCTGATCCCCGCGCTGCTGTGCTGGCCCTTGACCTTGCCCATGAAGAACGAATCGGTCCACGCGGGCCGGTGCGCCAGGGCCTCCGGGGTCCAGAGGTTGACGACCGCGTCAATCGCCCAGTAATCCGCAGTCATTCGCGCACCTACATCCCCAGCATCGAGACCGACAAACCGCAGGCCATGATGGTCACCCCGGCCGCCACATGACTGTACCGCTCCATGCCTTCCCATCTCAATGCCCGCAAGCCCCGCAGGCTCGCCGCCACGGCCAGCAGCATGGTGAGCACCGTCACCACCGAGAACACCACGGTGACGAGCATCACGCCCGCCCAGCTCTGCGTGGCAGCGGGGTACATCAGCAGGGGAATCAGCGGCTCGCAGGGGCCGAGCACGAAGATGATGAAAACCAGCCACGCCGCCCCCCGACTGCGGCCCTCAGCGTGCAGGTGGAGGTGTCTGTCGTGGTGGGCGTGGAAATGACGATGCACCCGGGCGCCGTGGCTGTGCCAGTGGCTGTGCCGCCGCTTGCGGTGGGCGCGGCGCAATCCCCAGGCCGCGTACGCCAGCCCGAACCCGGCCAGTGCCCAGCCGGCGGCCGAGCCCCGCATTCCCTCCACCCATTCCAGTGAGGACAGCTGCCAGCCCAGGGCGATGCCGGCGGCACCCAGCGAGACCGAACCGACGAGGTGCCCCAGGCCGCACCATGAAGCGATCCGCAGGGTCTGCCGCACGCCCCAGCCACGCGCCTTGGCCAGCGCCGCGAACGGCAGGTAGTGGTCCGGTCCCAGCAAGGTATGCACGAAGGCAACAGCAGCGGCCGTCGTCGCCAGCAGGGTGAGTTCGGGTGTCATCAAGGGTATGGGCGGCGCCTATATGTAGTATTGATAGGTCTTTATGACTTTTGCTAGTTTAGGGTGTCTGGTCGCCCGCGGCAACCGGCTCCGGGCCGATCAGCTCCAGCCACTCGCCCGAAGGGCCTTCGACCACCAGCAATTCCCGGCCCGCGTACGGCGGGTCGGGCACTGCCCCGGGACGCATCGCCAGCCGTTCGGCGGCCTCCGCCAGCGAGCCGACTTCGAAAGTGACCATGGCCGGACCGAACGGCAGTCCGCCCGCCGGTCGATCGCGCCGTGCCGCTTCTGGCGGGTATTCATCGATCTCGACCAGGTATTGGCCCTGCAACTGGACGACGGACAGCGGGTAGACCCGGTCCTCCGGCTGGTCCCAGGCGCGCGACAGCACGCCGATGCGATAAGGCCATGGGCCGCTGATTTCCTGCGCGAGCACGCCGGTGTAGAAACGCGTGGTCGCCGCCAGGTCCGTGGTGCCCAGCACCATGATGAAAACGCGGTCCACCCAGGCCTGGGCGCTGCCGATGCGAAAACTCGTCTGCGTCGGATCCAGGACCTGGGTGAGGTAGAGCAACTCACCCGCCGGACCCAGGGCCTGCAGTGCCTTGATGTTCCGCTGCTCGGTGAGGAACCGGGGCGGCCCGATCACTTCGAACGGCGAGGGCGCGAGCGAGCGGGCCAGCGCCTCCGCATCCTCGACCAGGATCTCGACCGCGTTCCAGCCCTGGGTCCGGAGCGGCTGGTAATTGCCCGGTTCCGCTGCCTCGATGAAACGCAGCAGATTGGGCGACGGGGCCTTCGCCTGCATCAGCACGTAAGCGGCCCCTGCCATGGCCGGCAAGCCCCAGGCCGACGCCAACCCGGTGCTGAGCGCGCCCTTCCCCACCGTTTCGTAGCCCAGGTGTTGGCGATAGTCCTGCTCTGCCTGCTCGGCATTAAGGACCACGATGGTGACCATGAAGATGGATTTGAGCACGGGCAACCGGCGGATATAGCACTAATGTTATATTTATAATACATTTACGGATCGCCAGACACTAACCCTCCGCTGACCGCCAGGACCGACACCCGCGTGGGCAGGACCTTGTTCGACAAAATCTGGGATGCCCATGTTATCGCCGACCTTGGCGACGGCGACACGCTGCTGTACATCGATCGCGTGTTCCTGCACGAGCGGACCGGCAGCATCGCCCTGCAGGGCATGGCGGAGAACCGCCGCGCCGTGCGCACACCCCGGCATGTTTTCTGCACCATGGATCACATCGTGGATACCTTTCCCGGGCGCGGCGACGACACGCTGATGCCCGGCGGCAAGGCATTCATCACCACCACCCGCAAGGCAGCGCTGGCGGCCGGAATCCGCCTGTTCGACCTCGGTGACCCGCGGCAGGGAATCATGCACGTGGTCGCCCCGGAACTGGGCATCGCCCTGCCCGGACTCACGATGGTGTGTCCGGACAGCCACAGCTGTACGCTGGGCGGGGTCGGAACCCTGGCATGGGGCATTGGTTCCACCGAGGCCGAACATGCCATGGCCACTGGGACCCTGCGGCTGCGCAAACCCGCCAGCATGCGGGTGAACCTGCGGGGTGAAATGGGGGCCGGGGTCACCGCCAAGGACCTCGTGCTGCACCTGATCGCTGAACACTCGACCACCGGCGGCGCCGGGCACGCCATCGAGTTCGCGGGCCCGGTCGTCGACCGGTTGTCGGTGGAAGCCCGACTGACGCTGTGCAATATGGCAGTCGAGTTCTCCGCCTTCACCGGCCTGGTCGCGCCGGACCGGGCAACCCTGGATTACCTGCGCGGCCGAACGTTTGCTCCGACCGGAGCGCTCTGGGAGGTGGCCGAGCATCATTGGCACAGCCTCGCCAGCGATGCCGACGCGGTGTTCGACCGGGAACTCGAGATCGAATGCAGCGCGGTCCGACCGACGGTCACCTGGGGCACCAGCCCGCAACATGCCGTCACCACCGCGGGTCGCGTTCCGGACCCGGGCCTGGAACCCGATCCCGGGCGCCAGGAGGCCATGCGGCGGGCTCTCGAGTACATGGCGCTGCAGCCCGGCACGCCGATGGCGGACATCCGCATCGACGCCGCCTTCATCGGCTCCTGCACCAACAGCCGCCTGGACGACCTGCGCGCGGCGGCAGCGGTGCTGGACAAACGGCAGGTGGCGCCCTGGGTCAAGGCCGTGTGCGTGCCGGGTTCCACGCAGGTCAAGCGGGCGGCCGAATCGGAAGGCCTGGACCGGGCATTTACGGCGGCCGGCTTCGAATGGCGCGAATCCGGCTGCTCGATGTGCCTGTATGCCGGTGGTGAAACCTTCGGGCCCGGCCAGCGCGTCATTTCGAGCACCAACCGCAATTTCGAGGGCCGGCAGGGCCCGGGCACGCGTACCCACATAGCCAGCCCGGCCACGGTGGCCGCCTCGGCATGCGCCGGTTACATTCGCGCGGCAGGGGGCGCCTGAACATGGAGCCGTTCACCCGCCACGAGGGCGTTACCGCCGCGCTGCTGCGCGCCAACATCGACACCGACACCATCATCCCGTCGCGCGAGATGAAGCGGGTGTCACGGCACGGACTGGCCGACGGCCTGTTCGCAGACTGGCGCTATCTCGACCCGGCGAACCGCGAACCCGACCCGGGGTTCGTGCTCAACACGCCTGCCTATCGCGGCGCGAGCATCCTGCTGGCCGGCGCCAACTTCGGGTGTGGGTCGTCGCGGGAACACGCCGTGTGGGCGCTACGCGAATATGGCTTCCGCGCCGTGCTGGCGCCTTCGTTCGGCACCATTTTTGCCCGCAACTGCATTGCCAATGGCGTGGTGCCCGTCGTGCTGGAGGCCCGGGTCATCGAGCAACTCGCCGGACAGGTGGCACCCGACCCGCAACACCGCAGGCTCGCCATCGACATCGAAACCCTGTGCGTGACGGACCCGGAGGGCGGGCGGCACCCCTTCGCGCTGGATGCGGCCAGCCGCGAGACCTTGCTGAGCGGGCTGGACCCCATCGACCTCACCCTGCGCATGGGGGACGAGATCGAGCGCTTCGAGGCGCAGGACCGGCTCACCCGCCCGTGGGCGTACCTGGCCGATTAGTGTCGGGGACGGGACGAGCGGGAATGCTGCGGGCGGCCGAAAGCCGCCGCAGGGCCGTCCGGCTCAGCGCTTGAGTTTCTTGCGGAACCGCTGCAAGGCCTGCAACTGAGCGATTGCTTCGGCCAGCTTGGCCTGGGCCTCCGCAATCTCCAGTTCGCCCGTGCGGTCCGCCAGTTCGCGCTCGGCTTCTTCCTTGGCGCGTTGCGCGGCGGCCTCGTCGATGTCCGCGCCGCGCACGGCGGTGTCGGCCAGCACCGTCACCACGTGGGGCTGCACCTCGAGTATGCCGCCACTGACGAAATAGAAGGCCTCCTCGCCGTCCGGCTTCTGCACGCGCACCGGGCCGGGCTTGAGCGCCGTGATGAGCGGCGCATGCCGCGGGCTGATGCCCAGTTCGCCCATCGTGCCGGTGGCAAACACCATGGCCGCCTCGCCGGAGAAGATCTCCTCCTGGGCGCTGACGATGTCACATCGGATGGTGCTCATGTCTCACTGCGCTCGCTGTCCGTGATCGCCCCGCAGCCGGCCTCAGGCCGCCTCCTGGGCCATCGATTTGCCCTTCTCCACCGCCTCCTCGATGCCGCCCACCATGTAGAACGCCTGCTCGGGCAGGTGGTCGTACTCGCCGTCGATGATGCCCTTGAAGCCGCGGATGGTGTCCTTGAGGCTCACGTACTTGCCGGGCGAGCCGGTGAAGGTCTCCGCCACGAAGAAGGGCTGGGAGAGGAAGCGGGCGACCTTGCGCGCGCGTGCCACCACCTGCTTGTCCTCTTCCGACAGCTCGTCCATGCCGAGGATGGCGATGATGTCCTTCAGTTCCTTGTAGCGCTGCAGCACCGACTGCACGCCGCGGGCAACCTCGTAATGCTCCTGGCCGATCATGTTCGGATCGAGCAGGCGCGAGGTCGAATCCAGCGGGTCCACGGCCGGGTAGATGCCCTGCTCGGCAATCGAGCGGGCCAGCACGAGGGTGGCGTCGAGGTGCGCGAAGGTGGTTGCCGGCGACGGGTCGGTCAGGTCGTCCGCCGGCACGTACACGGCCTGGAACGAGGTGATGGAGCCCGTCTTGGTGGAGGTGATGCGCTCCTGCAGGATGCCCATTTCCAGGGCCAGCGTCGGCTGGTAGCCGACGGCCGAAGGCATGCGCCCGAGCAGCGCGGAGACTTCGGTGCCCGCCAGCGTGTAGCGGTAGATGTTGTCGATGAACATCAGCACGTCGCGGCCCTCGTCACGGAATTGCTCGGCAATGGTCAGCCCCGTCAGCGCCACGCGCAGGCGGTTGCCCGGCGGCTCGTTCATCTGGCCGTACACCAGCGCCACCTTGTCGAGCACCTCGGCTTCCTTCATCTCGTGGTAGAAGTCGTTGCCCTCGCGGGTGCGCTCGCCGACGCCGGCGAACACCGAGTACCCGCTGTGCTCGATGGCGATGTTGCGGATCAACTCCATCAGGGTCACGGTCTTGCCGACGCCGGCGCCGCCGAACAGGCCGACCTTGCCGCCCTTGGCGATCGGCATGATCAGGTCGATGACCTTGATGCCGGTTTCCAGCAACTCGTTGCCGCCGGCCTGTTCCTCGTAGGAGGGCGCCTTGCGGTGAATGGGCAGGCGCTGTTCCTCGCCGATCGGCCCGGCCTCGTCGATCGGGCGGCCCATCACGTCCATCACGCGGCCGAGCGTCTTCTCCCCGACCGGGACGGTAATCGGTGCCCCGGTGTTGGTCACCGCCAGCCCGCGTTTGAGGCCGTCGGTGGAGCCCAGCGCGATCGTGCGCACCACGCCATCGCCCAGCTGCTGCTGTACTTCCAGCATGATGTCCGTGTCATCCACGGTCAGGGCATCGAAAACCTTCGGCATGGCATCGCGTGCGAACTCCACGTCGACCACGGCGCCAATCACCTGAACAATCGTTCCAGCACTCATAGTTCCTGCTCCGTTAGGGGGCATGCCGCGATGGTGGAACCGCGCTCCGCCGGGCCCGTGGCCCAGGGGCGGTCACGACCGTTACGCTCTCTGCCTTACCCTCCGTTCAAAAAAATTCGTTCCCAATCCAGCCGGCCAGCGTGTGCGGGCACTCCATCACACCGCCGCTGCGCCACCGACGATCTCGGAGATCTCCTGCGTGATCGCAGCCTGGCGGGCCTTGTTGTAGGCCAGCTTCAGCTCATCGATCAGCTCGCCGGCATTCTCGGTGGCGTTCTTCATGGCGATCATGCGCGCGGCATGCTCGGATGCCAGGTTCTCCAGCACCGCCTGGTAGACCAGCGCTTCGATGTAGCGCACCAGCACCGTGTCCAGCAGCGCTTCCGCATCCGGCTCGTAGATGTAATCCCAGATGTCCCGCAGATCCTCGTCGTCGGTCTCGGGCAGCGGCAGCAGCCGCTCCAGGGTGGGCCGCTGCGACATGGTGTTGATGAAATCGTTGTAGGCGATGTACACGCGGTCGATGCTGCCGTCGCGGTAGGCATCCAGCATGATCTTGATCGACCCGATCAGGTCCTCGATCTGGGGCTGTTCGCCGAGTTCCGCGGCATGCGCCGGGATCTCCACATTCACCCGGCGGAAGAAGGAAAACGCCTTCTTGCCGAGTGTCACCATGCTCACCTCGGCGCCCTTGCCCTGCCATTCGGCCATGTCCGCGAGCACGCTCTTGAACAGGTTGGTGTTCAAGCCGCCGCACAAGCCCCGGTCGGTGGATACCACGATGTAGCCCACGTTACGCACCTCGTCCCGCTCGATGGTGAACGGGTGGCGGTACTCCGGATTGGCTTCGTGCAGGTGGCCCATGACGCGACGCATCATCCGCGCGTACGGACGCGACGCGTTCATCAGGTCCTGCGACTTGCGGATCTTGCTGGCCGAGACCATCTCCAGCGCCGAGGTCACCTTCTTGGTGTTCTCGATGCTGCGGATCTTGCCGGTGATTTCCCGTGCGCCTGCCATGTCAGCCCGACTCCCTGCTCAATGCCTCACCAGGACCCGGTGGCCTTGAACTCCTCCACCGCCGCGGTCAGCTGCGCTTCCAGCTCGTCGCCCCAGTCTCCGCCGTCGAGCGCGCTCAGCAGCTCGCCCTGGGAGTTGGCCATGTAATCCTGCAACGCCCGCTCGAAGGCGCCGATCTTGTCGAGACCGATGTCGTCCAGGTAACCGCGATCGGCCGCGAACAGCGACACCGCCATCGCGCCCACCGACATCGGGCTGTACTGCGGCTGCTTCATCAGTTCGGTCACGCGCTGTCCGCGGTCGAGCTGCTTGCGCGTGGCCTCGTCGAGATCGGAGGCGAACTGCGCGAAGGCGGCCAGTTCCCGGTACTGGGACAACGCCAGGCGCACGCCGCCGCCGAGCTTCTTGATGACCTTGGTTTGCGCGGCACCGCCCACGCGCGATACCGACAGGCCGGCATGGACCGCCGGGCGAATGCCGGCATTGAACATGTCGGTGTCCAGGAAAATCTGCCCGTCGGTGATCGAGATGACGTTGGTCGGCACGAACGCAGACACGTCACCGGCTTGCGTTTCGATGATCGGCAGCGCGGTCAGCGACCCGGTCTGGCCGGTGACCTTGCCGTCGGTGAATTTTTCGACGTATTCCTCGTTGACGCGCGCGGCGCGCTCCAGCAGGCGCGAGTGCAGGTAGAACACGTCACCGGGATAGGCCTCGCGGCCCGGGGGTCGCCGCAGCAGCAGCGAGACCTGTCGATAGGCCCAGGCTTGCTTGGTCAGGTCGTCGTAGATGATCAGGGCATCCTCGCCGCGATCCCGGAAGTACTCACCCATCGTGCATCCGGCGTAGGGGGCGATGTACTGCATGGCCGCGGATTCCGAGGCCGAGGCGTTGACCACGATGGTGTGCTCCATGGCGCCGTGCTCCTCCAGCTTGCTCACCACGTTCGCCACGGTGGACTGTTTCTGGCCCACGGCCACGTACACGCATTTGATGCCCGTGCCCACCTGGTTGATGATGGTGTCGATGGCGATGGCGGACTTGCCGATCTGGCGGTCGCCGATGATCAGCTCGCGCTGGCCGCGGCCGATCGGGATCATCGAGTCGATGGATTTCAGGCCGGTCTGCACCGGCTGGTCGACGGATTTGCGCCAGATGACGCCGGGGGCGACTTTCTCGATCGGCGAGTGGCCATCGTGCTCGATTGGCCCCTGACCGTCGATCGGGTTGCCGAGCGCATCGACCACGCGCCCCAGCAGCCCGGGGCCCTGCGGCACCTCCAGGATGCGCCCGGTGCACTTGACCGTGTCGCCCTCGGTGATGTGCTCGTAGTCGCCCAGGATCACCGTGCCGACCGAGTCGCGCTCGAGGTTGAGCGCCAGGCCGAAGGTGTTGCCCGGGAACTCGATCATCTCGCCCTGCATGGCGTCCTCGAGCCCGTGGATGCGGGCGATGCCGTCGGACACGCTGACCACGGTGCCCTCGTTGCGGGTCTCGGCGCTGATGTTCAGTTCCTCGACGCGCTTCTTGATCAGTTCGCTGATTTCGGATGGATTCAGTGTCACTTGCATGGTTTTCATTCCTGCCCGGCCGGACCATCGTGGTCTGCCAGGATCATTGTCAATTCACTCTTCGAGATCGCCTCAGCCGTGCATTCGGTTGCGCAGCTTCTGCAGCCGCCCCCGCAGGGACCCGTCGATCACCTGGTCACCCGCGTACACCACGGCTCCGCCCAGCACACTGGCATCGATGACCGGTTCCAGTTCGATCTCGCGCTGGAACCGCCGCGCCAGGGCCTCGCGCAGCCGGTCGGCCTGCTCCGCGTCCAGCGCCTGCGCGGATACCACCCGCACCTGCAGCCGGTTTTCCGCCTGCAGCCGGTGCTGCCGATACAGGCGCGCGATCTCGGGCAGCAGCGGCAGCCGGCCATTGTCGGCCAGCACGCCCAGGAAGCCCTTGAATGGCATATCCAGCCCCTCGGCGGCTGCCTCGCTGATCACCTCCGCGGCCTGCGCGCCACTGACAAGGGGGCTGGCCAGCAGCTCGCTCAGCGCAGGCTCCTCCACCAGGCCGGCCACCAGCACGAGCATCTCGTCCCATGCGGCCAGTGCGCTTTCCTGCCGCGCCAGCTCGAAAGCGGCTTTCGCATAGGGACGGGCCAGGGTGGTGCGACTGCTCATGCCTCAGATCTCGGCGATCAGCTTGTCCAGCATCTGGCGATGGGTCTCGGCGTCGATCTCCTTCTCCAGAATGCGCTCAGCGCCCAGCACGGCGAGCCTGGCGATCTCGGCGCGCAGTTCCTCGCGCGCCTGGTTGGCGGCCTGGCTGATCTCGGACTCGGCGGCCGCCACCTGGCGGGATTTTTCCGACTGGGCCTCTTCGCGGGCCTGATCCAGGATCTGGCTCTGACGCTGGTTGGCCTGCTCGATAATCTCGCCCGCCTGGCCACGGGCCTGGCGAATCTGCTCGCCGGCCGCCTCGCGGGCCGCCTCCAGTTCCTGTTCGGCACGGTCCGACGCCGCCAGGCCGTCGGCGATGCGGGCCCGCCGCTCGTCCATGGCCTTGAGTATCGGGGGCCAGATGAATTTCATGCAGAACCACACGAAGATCATCATCGCGATGGACTGCAGAATCAGCGTGGCATTGATGTTCATGCCTTACCCTCTTTGCTCGCGCGCGCCGGCGGCCGCCTCAGCCACCCAGCGCAGCCTGCAGTTGGCCGACGAAGGGGTTGGCGAAGGTGAAGAACAGCGCGATACCCACGCCGATCATCGCCACGGCGTCCAGCAGGCCGATGGCCAGAAAGAACTTGCCCTGCAGCATCGGCGCCAGTTCCGGCTGCCGCGCTGAGCCCTCCAGCAGGCGACCACCCAGGATGCCAACACCGATACCCACACCCAGCGCACCCAGCCCGATCAGCAGGGCCACGGCGATAGCGGTCATTCCAATTACTGTTTCCATGACTTACTCCCGTCTCAGAGTTTCTCGTTTACACAATTCCGTATCAGTGATGCTCGTGCGCCATGCTCAGGTAGACGATGGTGAGCATCATGAAGATGAAGGCCTGCAGGGTGATGACCAACAGGTGGAACGCGGCCCACATGAAGTGCATCAACTGCCCGCCCAGGAACGCCAGCCCGCCGACCAGCAGCATCTCGGCAAGCAGCAACCACAAGGTCCTGCGGGTCGTCAACCGCCCCTGCATGTTCAGCCACAGGGTCAGGAACACCGAGGCCGTCGCCACCACCCAGAACCAGGCGGGTATGTGCTCGCCGAACACCGAACTCAGCCCCGTCGCCACCAGGCCGGAACCCGCGGTGAACACGAGTGCGATCAGGATGAAGATCAGCTCGCCCGCGTACAGGTTGCCGAACAGCCGCAAACCGAGCGAAATCGGCTTGGCCAGCAGGGCCACGAGTTCCAGCAGCAGGTTCGGAAGAAAAAACAGGATCTTGCCAATCAGGCTGTTCGACTGGAAAGGCTGTCCGGTGAGCTCCTGGATGAACCCGCCCACGCCCTTGATCCTGATGCTGTAGAAGAGGATCAGCACGAACACCGTAATGGCCATGCCCATGGTCGCGTTGACGTCGGTCGTAGGCACCACCTTCTGGTACTCGACCCCGGCCTTAACGGCCACCCATGGCAGCCAGTCGACCGGGATGAGGTCCATGAAATTCATGAAGAAGATCCACACGAACAGGGTCAGCGCCAGCGGCGCGATGAATCGGCTGGTACCGTGGAAGGACTCCCGGACGCTGGTGTCCACGAACTCCACGATGGCCTCCACGCTCGCCTGGAAGCGCGTTGGAACGCCCGCTTCCGCTTGCCGCGCGACGCGCCCGAAGATCAGGAAAAAGGCGCCGCCGAGCAGCAGGGCCCAGAAAATGGTATCGACGTGGAAGGCCCAGAATCCCATGGCCTGGGCTTCCTCTGCGCCATGCGCAAAACCCCAGCTGCCGTCCGGGTGTCGACCGTAGGTCAGGTTCTGCAGATGGTGCCTGATGTATTCGCCCGCTGTGATTTTTTCGTTCGCGCTTGCCATTCAGTCTTCCGTCAAAACGTCGAAGGCTTTTCCGATCCTGTCAGCGGGGCTCTGCCCCCATTCACGAAGTAGGTGTGAAACCCCAAAAATCAACCCGCCAGCGCGGCGCCAAACCCCGCGACGATCACCGCGATCATGCCGGCGAAGAACCAGCCACCCGCCAGGGGCGCCACCCACACGAACACGGCCGCGCACAACAATCCGGTCAGCGTCAGCTTGACGACCTCGCCAATCACCGCGTACCGCAGGAACGCCGTGCTGTCCGGCCCGATACGCCGGACCACCAGGTTGGCAAAAACCACCGCGGGGATGTATGCCGCAAGGCTGCCGAACAGGGCGGAATATGCAGCCACCGGGCTCACCAGCAATGCCAGGGTTGCCACACCGACCGCCGCCAGCGACTGGAACCGCAAGCGGCGTGCAATCGCTGCCCGCACCGAGGCTTCCGCCGACGGGCCGGCCCGATTTTCACCGGTCTCGCGGACCGCCATGTGCACCGCCTCGCTCAGCTGCGCAGACCCACTTCTGCGCCGCCTTTCAGCGCTCCGCCTGAACATTCGAGGGGGCGCGCCAAAAGACCGCCCATTCTATCATTCGGCGATCGGCAGGGGCAATGAAGGCGGCCGGCGGCCGGCCTGCAAGAGGGGCGCGTTCAGGCCGCCTGATTCGCAGCCACCTGTTCCACGCGTGCCTCGAGCTGAACCCCGGCGGACAGCGAACGGGTGACCAGGCACACCGCCTCCGATTTCTGCATCAGCCGCTGCCCCTTCTCCACTGCGCTGTGCTCCGGCACCTTCAGGTGGGCGCGGATGCGGAACTCCGTGAAGCGCGTGACGCCATCGATGCGGTCGAGCGTGCCCTCGACTGTACAGGCGAGCTCGCGCCACTCGTAGCGGGAGGCCCTCGCGATGGCGCGAAAGGTGAGGATGAAGCAATCGGCGACCGCCGCCACCAGCAGGGTCTCGGGCGACCAGCATCCCTCGGGACCACCGAACTCCGGTGGTGATGTCACCGCGATCGGCGGCAGCTCGGCGCCGGTGGTCCTGACTTCGCCCTCGGGACCGCCAGCGGCGTCGACGTGGTAGATGTGCGGGTAGTCCTGCATGTCGTGCTCCCAAAGACCCCGAAATGCGGCTTGCCAGCCGGGCCCAGCATAAATCCGCGCGCCCACCCGGCACCTGACCGGGATCAAGCGCCAGCCATTATATTAGGCAATATTAATATAACATGTGCGGCCAGGCGCCGCGGTCAGTCATCCTGCAGGTGCCCGATGATCCCTTCCAGTTCGTCGGCCGAGTGATACGCGATGATCAGCTTGCCCTTGCCGCGCGGGCCGTGCTGGATGCGGACCGTGGCGCCCAGGCGCGCGGACAACTGCTCCTGCAACCTGAGGATGTCGGGGTCCACGCTTCGCATGCGCTTTTTGGGCGGATTCAGCAAGCGCCGCACCAGGCGCTCGGTTTCGCGCACGGACAACTGCCTGCGCACCACTTCGCGGGCAGCCGCCGCCTGCTGGGCGGCGGGCAGCGAGAGCAAGGCCCGCGCATGTCCCATCTCCAGGTGACGGTCACCCAGCAGTTCGCGCACCTCGCGGGCCAGGTCCAGCAGGCGCAGCAGGTTGGTGACCGTCGAGCGCGAGCGGCCCACCGCCGCCGCGGCCTGCTGATGGGTGAGCTGGAAATCCTCGACCAGGCGTTTGAGGGCCGTGGCCTCCTCCAGCGGGTTCAGGTTCTCCCGCTGGATGTTCTCGATCAGCGCCAGGGCCACCGCCACCTCGTCGCTCACCTCGCGCACGATGACCGGGATCTCCTCGATGCCGGCCTGTTGGGCGGCACGCCAGCGCCGCTCGCCGGCGATGATCTGGTAGCCCTCCCCGGCCGGCCGCACCACGATCGGCTGGATCACCCCCTGGGCACGGATCGACTCCGCCAGCTCCGCCAGGCCGTCCGAGTCGAAGCGGGAACGCGGCTGGTAGGGTCCGGGCTCGATGCGGTCCAGCGGTAAACTGCGCGGGCTGCCCGCGGCGGGCTCGGCGGCCGCAGACTCGACAGCGTGCTTGAGCGTCGCCTGGCTCAGCATCGAGCTCAGGTTCCGCCCCAGCACTGGTTTTTTCCTGCTGCTCATGGTCTCGACCGCAACTCAGCCTGCCGCCCGCTGGCGGCTCCGGCGCAGGACCTCGGCCGCCAGGCCCAGGTAGGCGAGCGCGCCCCGCGACGCGGGATCGTAGCGCAACACCGGCAGCCCGTGGCTGGGCGCTTCGGCGACGCGCACGTTGCGCGGCACCAGGGTGCGGTACACGTGCTCGCCGAAATGCTCGGTCAGTTGGTCCGATACCGCGCTGGAGAGATTATTCCGAATGTCGAACATGGTGCGCAACAGGCCTTCGATCTGGAGTCCCGGGTTGACGCTGGCGCGCACCTGCTCGATGGTGTCCAGCAGTGCCGCCAGGCCCTCGAGGGCATAGTATTCGCACTGGATGGGAATCAATACGCTGTTCGCCGCGGTCAGCGCATTGAGGGTCAGCATGTTCAATGAGGGCGGGCAATCGATGATGATCCAGCCATACTGCGCGGATACGGGCTGCAATGCCCGGCGCAGCTGGAATTCCCGTTCCTCGCGTTGCAACAGCACCACCTCGGCGGCCGTCAGGTCGCTGTTCGAGGGCAACAGGTCGAAACCGAGGTCTTCCAGGCGCACGCTGACTTCGGCCACCGTCCGCTCGCCGGTCATCACGTCGAACGCCGAGCGTTCCAGCTCGCGCGGCGCGATGCCGCAGCCCACCGTCGCGTTGCCCTGGGGGTCGAGGTCGACCAGCAGGGTGCGGTAGTTCATGTCCGCCAGCGCGGCGCACAGGTTGACGCAGGTCGTGGTCTTGCCCACCCCGCCCTTCTGGTTGGCCACTGCGATGATTCTTGCCATCCGTCGCGGTCAGTCCTGAGGATTTTCCGGTCGCGAGAGTGACATCATGACGAGGTGCCGCTCCGCGTGCAAATCGGGCACGATAATCCGCTCCACCGCCTCCACCCTGGACCCATGCGGGCAGCTCGGAAAGCTCCCGGTCCGGCTTCCTCCCCTTGAGTGCCAGCACCCGGGTGCCGGGCGCGAGCAGGTGCCGGATGCGGTCCATGAATTCCCGCAGGGAAGCGAAAGCCCGGCTGGTGATCGTCGCAAATCCGTCCGCCGGTCGGAATGATTCGACGCGCGCCTCCACGGTCTGGACATTGGCGAGACCCAGCGTGCGAATCACGTGGCGCAGGAAGCGCACCTTCTTGCCGGAGCTGTCCAGCAGCGTGACCTGCAGGTCCGGCCGGGCCAGCGCCAGCGGCAGACCGGGAAAGCCCGCCCCGCTGCCCACGTCCAGCAAAGTCGGTGGCCGGATGAACGGGTGGATGCACAATGAATCGAGGAAATGGCGGTCAAGCAACGCATCCAGATCGCCGGCCGCAACCAGGTTGTAGCTGCGCGACCAGCTCAACACCATCCCGGCGTAATCCGCCAGCCGCTCGATCACCTGTGCATCGGCCGGCAGGTCCAGCCGCTGCAGCCCCCGCGCCAGGCCCTCGCAGAAACGTTCCCGCTGCAACGCCGGGAATGGCCGGGCCCCGCTCAACGCTCAGAGCTGGCCGGACCTGCGCATCTGGGACACGATCCGGCCGGAAATGTCCTTGGCGGTGTCGCGATATTCGATGTCGGTGCTCTTGGTGACGAATGACCAGACCGGCTCTCCAGCCGTGACATTCACGTACGTGCTCTCGACGAACACCTGCGAGGTGGTCTGCGAGTAGCCGGGCCCCTCGCGCACCGCGTAGACCTCCGCGAAGCGGGGCGAGAACCAGTCGTAGTAAACCGCCGTGCCGACGTTTTCCAGCCAGTAATCGGCCCGCTCGTAGGTCGCCCCGCCACCGCCGCCGGTGAGGAATACGACCACCACGCCGTCCACGCCAGCCTGCTTCAGGGCGGGCTCCGCCTTCTCACGAGTGAGCTTGCCGCGCATGCCCGGGATCGCGCTGGACATGACCGCGTTGCTGCCGGATTTGCGCAGCACCTCGACCATGGCGCGCTCGGTCTCCTGCCGCTGCAGGGCGTCCGGCAACATGACGATGACCGCCAGTTTCTCGGGACGGGAGCCCGCGAGCTTCTCGGATTCCCAGTTTTGCACCACCGAGGTGGTGCCGCAGGCGGCCAGCAAGGCCAGCACCAGGACCGTCGCGGCCGGCTTGAGAGCGTTCATGATTCGCATGGCGGGTTCCTCTTTGACTTGCGGCTATTCTATGCGAGTTTCGCTTGCTTGCCGATGGACAGGTCCAGGTCTTCGGCGCGGTGGCAGGCGACCCAGTCGTCGTTTTCCATGCGCCGCAGGGCCGGCACCTCGATCCGACAACGCTTGACGGTGTAGGGGCAGCGGGTATGGAACACGCAACCCTCCGGGGGATTGAACGGCGAGGGCATGTCGCCCGTCAACCCGGTTTCGTGCTGGGCCCGGGCCAGGCGCGGATCGGGGATCGGCACTGCCTTGACCAGCGCATTGGTGTACGGATGCAGGGGGCGGCGGTAGAGGTGTTCCTGTTGCGAGACCTCCATGCTGCGGCCCAGGTACATGACCATCACCCGGTCGCTGATGTGCTTGACCACCGACAGGTCGTGCGCGATGAAGATCAACGACAGGTTCAGCTTGCGCTGCAGGTCCTGCAGCAGGTTGATGATCTGCGCCTGGATGGAGACGTCCAGCGCGCTCACGGGCTCGTCGCAGATGATCAGGCGCGGATTGAGCACCAGGGCCCTGGCGATGCCGATGCGCTGGCACTGCCCACCAGAAAACTCGTGGGGGTAACGGTTGATCTGGTTGGGCAGCAGGCCCACCATCTTCATCATGCCCCGCACCCGCTCCTCGACCTGCACGGTCGCGATCTTGGGAAAGAAGGTCCACAGCGGTTCGGCGATGATGTCGCCCACGGTCATGCGCGGATTGAGCGAGGCCAGCGGGTCCTGGAACACGATCTGCAATTCGCGGCGCTTGCGCCGCAGCGCCTCCTCGTCGAGTTCGGTCAGGTTCTCCCCCAGCCAGAGCACGCGACCGCGCGTGGGGCGGATGAGCCCCAGGATGGCGCGCGCCAAGGTCGATTTGCCGCAGCCCGACTCACCCACGATGCCCAGCGCCTCGCCGGCGCGCAGGTCGAAGCTCACCCCGTCCACCGCCCGTATGGTGCGCTCCCGGCTGCGCAGCAGCCCGCCCTCGTACACCGTGTAATGCACGGCCAGGTCCTGCACCCGGAGCACCACGTCGTTCATTGTTCCGGCTCCAGGTGGCAGCGGCTCAGGTGGCCATCTCCGAGGTCGCGCAGGGCCGGCTCTTCGCCGCAGGCCTCGAAAGCCTCCGCGCAGCGCTGCCTGAAACTGCATCCGGCCGGCAGGTCGAGCAGGTTGGGCGGATTGCCCGGAATGGCGTTGAGCCCTGCGCCCCGGACCGCGTCCAGGCGCGGCACGGACGCCAGCAGTCCGCGCGTATACGGGTGCCTGGGCTGGTAGTAAATCTGTTCCACCGTGCCGTACTCGACCACCCGCCCCGCGTATACCACCAGCACCCGGTCGCACAGCCCGGCGACCACGCCCAGATCGTGGGTGATGAGCACGATGGCCGTGTTGGAGCTGCGCCGCAATTCGGCCATCAACTGGTTGATCTGGGCCTGCACGGTGACGTCCAGCGCGGTGGTCGGCTCGTCCGCGATCAGGATGTCGGGCTCGCACAGCAGGCCCATGGCGACCATGACGCGCTGGCGCATGCCGCCCGAGTATTCGTGCGGATACTGGCGGATGCGCTGCTCCGGGTCAGGGATGCGCACGGCACGCAGCATCTCGATGGCATGGGCCCGCGCCTCGCGACGGTCCAGCCCCTGGTGATGCATCACCACCTCGATCATCTGCTTTTCGATGTTCAGGTAGGGGTTCAGCGAGGTCATCGGGTCCTGGAAGATCATGGCGATCTTGGCGCCCCGGTACTGGTTCAGCTCGCCCGGCGAGAGCTTCATCAGGTCGCGGCCCCGGAAACGCGCCTCCCCGCTGGCGTGGCCGTTTTCGGCCAGCAGGCCCATCAGCGCCAGCATCGACTGGGTCTTGCCCGAGCCCGATTCCCCCACGATGGCCAGCGCGTCTCCCGCCTCGAGGTCGAAGTCGATACCCCGCACCGCCTGCACCTCGCCTTCCGGGGTGTCGAAGCCGACCTGCAGGTTCCTGACTTCCAGCATCGCCATTACAGACGGTCCTTGGGGTCGAGGGCGTCGCGCAGGCCGTCGCCGATGTAGTTGAAGCAGTACAGCGTGACGGTCAGGACGAGGGCCGGGAAAATCAGCGTCCATGGCGCCGACTCCAGGTCTTGCGCGCCGTCGTTCACCAGCGCGCCCCATGAACTCATGGGTTCCTGCACGCCGAGCCCCAGAAAGCTGAGAAACGACTCCACCAGGATCACCTGCGGTATGGTCAGCGTGGCGTACACGATGACCACGCCCAGCAGGTTGGGCACGATGTGGCGCACGATGATGTCCCTGCGCTGCACCCCGCAAGCCTGGGCGGCCTCCACGAACTCCGTGTTCTTGAGGCTGAGGGTCTGGCCGCGCACGATGCGCGCCATGTCCAGCCAATTGATCGCGCCGATGGCCACGAAGATCAGGAAGATGTTGCGCCCGAACACCACCATCAGCAGGATGACGAAAAACATGAAGGGCATGGCATAGACGATGTCCACCGCGCGCATCATGACGCGGTCGGTGTAGCCGCCGTAATAGCCGGCGACCGAGCCGTAGGTGACGCCGATCGCCAGGCTGACCAGGGTCGCCACCAGTCCTACCAGCAGCGATATGCGCCCGCCCTCCAGGGTCCGCACCAGGATGTCCCGGCCCACCGCGTCGGTGCCAAACCAGTGTCCGGTGGCGAAGCTCGGCGGAGAGAAGGTGTGATCCCAGTCGGTGAAATCCCCCTCCCAGGGGCTGAGCATCGGTCCCAGCACCACCACCACGACCATGACGCCCATGATGATGGCGCTGGTCACCGCCGCGCGGTTCTTGAGCAGGCGATGCCAGGCATCCTCCCACGGCGAGCGCCCCTTGACGTCGCCCAACTCCATGGCTGCCGCGAACGGATCGACGATTCGGGGTTCAGCGCTTTTCGTCATAGCGAATCTTGGGGTTGAGCCAGGCGTACAGCATGTCGACCGTGAAATTGAGCAGGATGATCAACAGGCCGTAGAAAATCACCACGCCCATGACCAGCGTGTAGTCGCGGTTCAGGGCGCCCTGCACGAAATAGCTGCCCAGGCCGGGTATGGCGTAGATACGCTCGACGATCACCGAGCCGGTGATCAGCCCGGCGGTGGCCGGGCCCATGAACGAGATCACGGGCAGCAGGGCGGGTTTGAGGGCGTGCTGGAGAATGACCGCGCGTTCCGGCAGCCCCTTGGCCCGGGCGGTGCGGATGAAGTTGCTGTGCAGCACCTCGATCATGCTGCCGCGGGTCAGGCGCGCGACGTAGGCGATGACCGGCAAGGCCAGCGTGATGACCGGCAGCACCATGCGGTTCAGCGACCAGTCCCAGCCGCCCGCCGGCAACCAGCCGAGAAAGACCGCGAACAGGAGGATCAGGAGCGGCGCGATCACGAAGTTCGGGATGGAGATGCCCAGCATGGCGAAACCCATGCTGCCATAGTCGACCGCGGTGTTCTGGCGCAGGGCGGCGGTGACCCCGATCACCGTGCCGACCACGAAGGCCAGCAGCATGGCCAGACCGCCCACCGTCAGCGACACCGGGAAGCCCTCGCCGATCAGCTCGTTGACCGTCCAGTCCTTGTACTGGAACGAGGGCCCGAAATCGAAGGTCAGGATCTGGCCCAGGTAGCGCAGGTACTGCTGGACCAGCGGCTCGTCGAGGTGGTACTTGACGTTCAGGTTGGCCTGGATTTCGGCGGGCAGGGCCTTCTCGGCGTCGAACGGCCCCCCGGGCGCCACCCGGATCAGGAAGAAGGCAATGGTCACCAGCACCAGCAGCGTGGGGATGACGCCGAGCAGCCGCTGGATGGCGTGGCGCAGGATTCCGGCGTGGCCCGTCACCCGGTGTTCTTCCCTGGCTCCGGCGGGTCGTCCGCCGACCTCAGCAGGAACAGGTGCTTGCTGTAATGATGGTCCATCACGTTGTTTTCCCAACCCCGGACGTGCCGGTCCACCAGCCGCTTGGTGACGTAGGTGTACACCGGAATGATCGGCATCTCCTCCAGCAGCAGGCGCTCCGCCTCCTGCATCAGGCGCCGGCGCCGCGCCGGGATACGCTCGCTGGCGATCTCCGCCAGCAATTGATCATACAGGTCATCGCTGAATCCGTAGTCGTTCTGGCCGTGGCCGCTGCGAAACAGTTCGAGAAAACTGTAGGGATCGCTGTAGTCGCTGATCCAGCCGGCGCGGAACACCTGCGTGAGGACCCGCTGCTGCCGGTTTTGCAGAAACACCTTCCACTCCTCGTTCACCAGGGTGACCTGCACGCCCAGCACCTGCTTCCACATCGAGGCCAGGGCCAGGGCGATCTTCTTGTGGTTCTCGCTGGTGTTGTAGCGAATCTCCACGCGCAGCGGCCGTTCTCCGGAGTATCCGGCCAGCTGGTACAGACGCTGCGCTTCCGCCTCGCGTTCCGCCTGGCTCCAGGCGGCCCACTCCGGCTGTGGCGAGGAATACTCGCCAATGCCCGGCGGCACGAGCGTGTAGGAGGGCTGCTCGCCGAACTGGGTCACTTTCCCGGTCAACAGGTCGCGGTCCAGGGCGAGGACCAGCGCCACCCGGAGGTCGCGACTGTCGATGAAGGGTTCGCGGGTCAGGTTGAACCCGAAGAAGTAGGAGCCGAGCCAGGGGCTCACCACCAGTTCCCCGGGGTAGTGCGCCTGCAGCCAGCGGAACTGGTTGTTCGGCACCTCGTAGGTCCAGTGCAGTTCGCCGGCACGGAATTGCTTGAGCTCGGTGGACTGGTCCTCGTAGGGATAGTAGACCACGCGCT
>WVWV01000156.1:28588-73687 GCA_011773845.1 Lysobacterales bacterium
GCACCGGGTAGGTCGATGAGTGGTTGAGCAGGCCCAGGAAATAGGGTGTGGGGTCCACCAGCCGGATCTGCAGCGTGTACTCATCCAGTGATTCGACCCCCAGCGCCTGCGGGGGCAGGTCGCCCGCCAGCACCCTGTCGGCGTTCTCGATGGGCAGCAGCACCTGGGCGTAATTGGAGGCGGTGGCGGGATCGGCGCTGCGGCGGAATGCAAACACGAAATCCTCCGCGAACAGCGGGTCGCCATTCGACCAGCGGGCGTCCCGGCGCAGATAGAACGTGTAGACCTTGCCATCGCGGCTGATGTTCCAGCGCGCCGCGGCGCCGGGTATGACACGGCCGTCCGGCGCCTCCGCGGTGAGGCCCTCGAACAGGTCGCGCAGGATGTTGGCGGCGGGCACGCCGACGGCCAGGTGGGGGTCCAGCGTCTGGGGCTCCTCGCCATTGCCCCGGTGCAGCACCTGCTCGGCCGCCAGCACCGAGACATCCGGCCGGCCATCCGCGTCGAGCACCAGCGCGACCGGCTCTCTATGCCCCCGGCGGTCGGGCTCGCCCGGGGCCTCCTCGCGCGCGCACCCGCTCGCCAGCAGGACCGCTGCCAGCCAGCATCCCGCTGCTCGCCCGGCGTTCACGCCTCACCCGCCCCCAAGGCCCAGGTAGCGCGAAAGATGTATGTCTCGAACGTTGTCATGGAAGCCGGTCACGCCTGTTTTGACCAGGTGCCGAGAAACATAATAGTAAAGCGGGATGACGGGCATGTCCCGCATCAGGGACTGTTCGGCCGCCTGCAGCGCCGCGCTGCGCCGCCCGCCAGCGAGCGTACCCGCCGCCTGCAGCAGGCGATCGAATTCGGCATTGCGGTAGAAGGTGTTGTTCAGTTCGTCCCCGCTACGAAACAGGTCGAGAAAGCTGGTCGGGTCGGCGTAATCGGCGATCCAGCCGCCACGGAACACCTGGGTCTGCGTGCCCATGCGGCGGTTGTTCACGAACACTTTCCACTCCTCGTTGATCAGCTCGGTGCGAACACCCAGCACCTGTTTCCACATGGCCGCGACCGCGACCGCCATGCGCCGATGCTGGCTGGAGGTATTGAAGCGCAACTGGACGCTGAGGGGGCGCGCGGGGCCGTAACCCGCCTGCGCATACAGCGCCCGGGCCCGGTCTTCCCGCTCCTGCTGCGTCAGAGCGGCCGCCGCGGGGCTGAATGCCGCGTATTCGTCCAGACCGGGCGGCACCACGCCCCATGCGGGCAACTCCCCGGCTCCGGTCACCACCCGCACCAGCGTCTCGCGGTCCACGGCCAGCGCCAATGCCTCGCGCAGGGCGCGGTTGGCGGCAAACGGCGTCCGGCCCAGGTTGAAGCCGAGCCAGAAACTGCCGAGGTAGGGATGGACCCGCAGTTCGGCGGGCAGGTTTTCGCGCAGCCATTGGTAGCGGCCGGCCGGAATGGTCTCGGTGATGTCCAGCTCTCCGGCTCGGAACCTCGACAGTTCCGCGGCAGGGTCTTCGATGGGCAGGTACTCGACCGCCTCCAGGCGCAGCGACACGGCGGCGTGAAAAGCGGCATTCGGCACCAGCCGGATCATGGCATGCGGCAACATTTCCTCAATCACGAACGCGCCGTTCACCGCGGCGTGGCGCGGGTCGTCCGACCGCGCGGGGTGCAGTGGATAGGTGACCGGGTGGGCGAGCACCTCGGGAAACCAGGGCGCCGGCCGCTCCAGCCGGACCTCCAGCACCCGGGGCTCCGGGGCCGTCACGCCAAGCGCATCGGGCGTGGCGTGCCCGGCCATGATCGCGGTGGCCTGTGCAATCGGCGCCAGCAGCCCCGCGGTGGTGGCGACACTGGCCGGGTCCACTGCGGCCCGCCAGGCCCTCACGAAGTCGTCGCCGAGCACCGGCTCGCCGGTGGACCAGCGCGCATCCGGGCGCAGCCGGAAGCGATACAGGCGGCCCACCTCCAGCACCTCCCAGGACTCGGCCACTCCCGGCGCCGGCTCGCCGTGGGCATCGAAGCTCACCAGCCCCTCGCGGATTTCGCGCAGCAGTTGAATCGCCGACAATCCCTGGGCGCGGTGGATGTGCAGGGAATCCGGCTCCGGGCCGAGGCCGCGGCGCAACACGTCGCCCCCTGCCGAATGGCAGGTGAGCAAGATGGCAAACAGGACTATTCTTGACGGCATGCGTCGCGTGCCCGGGGGTTCCCACTGAGTGTATCCTAGGCAAAGCTCCGCACCATTCCAACGTATTTCCGCGAGGTGAGCCGCGCATGGGCCGCGAAGACACCCAAGCAACCGTCGGCAGCCGGCTCGAGCTGGTGGACTACCTGGCTTCCGGGTGCAAGCCGGCCGACCGGTGGGCCATCGGCACCGAGCATGAAAAATTCGCCTTCACGCTGGATGACCTGCGCCCGCTGCCCTACCACGGCCCGCGGGGCATTCAGGCCATCCTGGCGGGGCTGGCCGAGCAATTCGCCTGGCAGCCGGTCACCGAGGGCGGCAACCTCATAGCGCTCACCGACGACACCGGGGCATCCGTAACACTGGAGCCGGGCGGCCAGTTGGAGCTGTCCGGCGCCCTGCTCGACAACGTCCACGAAACCTGCCGCGAGGTCTACGCGCACCTCGAGCAGGTGAAGACCATCGCGGAACCGCTGCAGATCGCGTTTCTGGGCATGGGCTTCCAGCCCAAATGGGGCCGCGGCGACGTCGAGTGGATGCCCAAGGGGCGTTACCGGATCATGCGCGAGTACATGCCGAAGGTGGGCGCGCTCGGCCTGGACATGATGACGCGTACCTGCACCGTGCAGGTCAACCTGGACTTCGCCTCCGAAGCCGACATGATCGCCAAGTTCCGGGTCGGGCTCGCGCTGCAGCCCGTGGCCACCGCGCTGTTCGCCAACTCGCCATTTGTCGAGGGTGAGCCCAGCGGTTATCTCAGCTATCGCTCTCACGTGTGGGAAGACACCGACCCCGACCGCACCGGCATGCTGCCGTTCGTCTTCGAGGACGGCATGGGCTTCGAGCGCTATGTCGACTACGTGCTCGACGTGCCGATGTACTTCGTCTACCGGGACGGCCAATACATCGACGCGGCCGGCCAGTCGTTCCGCGACTTCCTGGCCGGCCGCCTGCCGGCCTTGCCCGGCGAGCGGCCGACGCTGAAGGATTGGGAAGACCACCTCACCACCGCCTTTCCCGAGGTGCGGCTGAAGCGCTACATGGAAATGCGCGGCGCCGACGGCGGGCCATGGCGCAAGCTGTGCGCGCTGCCGGCACTCTGGGCGGGCGTGCTGTACCACCCCGATTCGCTGCAGGCCGCCTGGGACCTGGCGCGCGGCTGGAGCATGGAGCAGCGCCTGCGCCTGCGCCACGAAGCGCCACGACTGGGGCTCAGGGCCACCATTGGCGGGCGCACGCTGCGGGAGCTCGCACTGGAACTGTTGGACATCGCGCGGGCGGGGCTGGCCGCGCGCGGGCGCCTGAACGCCTCGGGTGACAACGAGTCCGGCTACCTCTCGCCCCTGCAGGAAACCGTGGAAAGCGGGGTCACGCCCGCGGAGCGCAAGCTGACGCTTTACGAGGGGCGCTGGGGACGGTCCGTGGACCCGGTGTTCAGCGAATTCGCATACTGAACCGCTGGCCGGCTAGTCGCAGTCTCCCTCACGCTCGCCCTTCCACCTCACCGTGACTTTCATGGCCTCGCCGGAAAAGTCACCGGTCATGGTGCCTGTGCCGGTCAGCGTGTCGCCATCGGAATTGACCTCCCACTGGCCCCGCATCGCGGCCTCCCCGCTCCCGCAGGTGAACGACCAGCGAGCCGTGCCACCCTCGATGACGGCGTCGCTCACCTCACAGGCGGTCTCCTGCTTGCTGTGAAAATCTTCCGGATGGAACTCGGCTTCCTCGAAGCACTCGGTGTAGGTCTGCACCTGCGGCTCCGGCATCATGGACATTTCCGTGCTGGTGGTGATGGTCCATTGCCCCGGCTCCACCGCGATGCCCCCCGAGCCCTGCGCCGGGCCGGCCGCAAGCGCCATCATGATCCACAGCGGGATGGTTCTGCGCATGGTGTTCCTCCTCTTTCGTCGGCGACCGGCACCCCGGCCTCCACATGCTTTGCGCGGTCAGCGGGGCGCTTCCGGCCACTCCCCCGGGCGCGGCTCGATCTTCCAGATCACCAGGGCCCATTCCGCCCGGTCCGTGGCGCTGTGGTCGAGGGCGACATGGTAGGTCAGGCCGGCCTCGAAGTCCGCCTCCAGGTCCGGCACCGTGAGCTCCCGGTCGTCCCGCGCCACGGGACAGTGCGTGGTATTGACCCGGGCCCGCCCGTTCAGAGCGTGACGGCCCGGCGCCAAGTCGAATTCCGCAGCCGGCCCGGTGACCTCCCGACCATCGATTTCGAGCACCAATACCGCGGACAGACACTGCTCCGGGATCGCTCCGCCGGTCGACACCCACGCCCGGTCACTCGCCGCCAGCGCCGCGACGGGCTGCTGGGCCACGGCCACGACCGGCAGCAGGCCGCAGCCCGCCAGCACCGAAAGCCGGCGCGTCCACTTCGAGAGCGCACTCAGAACGGCAACTCCAGGCCGGGATCCAGCGCCAGCATCTGCTCGCGAAATGCTTCCTGGATGGCCTCGAGCGCCGCGGCACTGTCGGCGTCGAAGCGCAGCACCAGCACCGGCGTCGTATTCGATGCCCGGCACAGGCCCCAGCCCTCGGGGAAATCCGCGCGCACGCCGTCGATGGTGCTCAAACGGGCCCCCTCGAAACGCGCGCGCTGCTGGAATTCCCGGACGAAGGCGTGGTTCTGTCCTTCCTGCATCGGCACCTTGAGCTCCGGCGTACTGACACTGTTCGGCAGGCTCGCCAGCACCTGTTGGGGCGGGCGTTCGTCCAGCGCCAGAATCTCCAGCAGCCGGGCGGCCGAGTAGATGCCGCAGTCGAAGCCATACCAGCGGTCCTTGAAGAAGAAATGGCCGCTCATCTCGCCGGCGAACGGCGCGCCGGTCTCGCGCATGCGGTTCTTGATCAGCGAATGGCCGGTCTTCCACATCTCCGGCTCGCCGCCGGCCTCCCGGATCACGGTGTCGAGGTGCCCGGTGCATTTCACGTCATAGATGATCCTCGCGCCGGGATTGCGGGCGAGTATTTCCCGCGCGAACAGCATCATCAGCCGGTCCGCGAACACGATCTCGCCGGCCGGGGTCACCACGCCGAGGCGATCGGCGTCGCCGTCGAACGCCACCCCGAGGTCGGCATTCATCAACTGCACCGACTCGATCAGGTCCGCCAGGTTCTCGGGCTCACTGGGATCGGGGTGGTGATTGGGGAAGGAACCGTCAACCTCGTCGAACAGCGGCAGCACCTCCGCCCCGATGGAGCGCAACACCTCGGCGGCGCTCACGCCGCCGATGCCGTTGCCGCAATCCGCCACCACCTTGAGTGGGCGCGCCAGCTGGATGTCGCCGGCAATCCGGTCGCGGTAAGCGCCCAGCACGGACCGCCGCTCCACGCCGCCTTCGCCGGTGCGCAGGTCGCCGGCCTGCAGGCGCCGGTGGAGGTCTTCGATGTCCTCGCCCGCCAGCGTGGCGCCGCCGACCATGATCTTGAAACCGTTGTAGTCGGGCGGGTTGTGGCTGCCGGTCACCATCACCCCGGACCCGCTGCCCGCCTCGTGCGCGGCAAAATACAGCACGCCGGTGGGCACGGCGCCGATGACGATGGCGTCACAGCCGGTGGAGGAGATCCCCGCCACCAGCCCGGCGGCGAGGTCCGGTCCCGAATGGCGCCCGTCCCGGCCGACCACCACGGGGCCTGCCCCGCGCTCCAGGGCGAGGCTGCCCACCGCCTGGCCGATCTGGCGGGCAATGCCCGCATCCAGCGTTTCGCCGACCACCCCGCGTATGTCGTAGGCGCGGAAGATCGACGCGTCGAGCGCGACTGGCTCCGCCGCTGCCGACCGTTCGCGGCGCCGCTCGTCCGCATCGAAGCTGAGGTCGGACAGAGACACCGCCGGCAGCGGGGCTTGTACCGCTCCCGCCGCGGGGGCCGCTCGGTCCGCCGTAGAGAATTCCGCATCCGAGGCTTCCGGTGCCGGCACCGGGACGTCGGGTTCGGTGTCGGTCAGGGGCAGCTCGCGCCGCGTCCTGCGCCGGCTCCTGATCAGGCCCGCGGCCAGCAGCCCGGCACCGAACAGGAAAGCGACCAGGCGCGGAATGCCTCCGAATAGCGCGCTCTGCCCCGATTTCGGGATTACCACTTTGAACAGCGAACTCGCCACCGGCAGGCGCAGCGTGCCGCGTTCGATGCGCTCACGGTCCCCGAAGTGCTTGATGTCATTCGCCGCGAATCGCCCGTTGGACTGCTCGAGGCCGATGTACCCGGCCTTGGGCAGCGTCATGTTGAACTGCGCGGTCACCACCTCCGGTTCCAACACCACGAGCATGAACCCCACCGCGCCGTCCTCGCCGTTCAGGGCCACCACGCCGCCGACGCCCGGCTGGCCGTCCAGCATCAGCATCTGTGCCGGCGAGATGCCGTCCCGCCGCGCCGCCATGACCATGTCGAGGATGACGAAGGCGGACTCACCCAGCAGCGCCGTCTCCGACAGGTAGATCTTCTCGTCGTACAGACGCACCTCGCGCAGCTCAGGCACCCGCCCCGCCAGGTGGCCGCGCAGTTCTTCCAGCTTGGCCCGGTCCCCGGCCGCCATGCGCGCCAGCGCCTGTGTCTGCTCGTCGCGCAGCAAGGCCAGGAACCCCTGCACGGCCTGCGAAACCTGCGCGGCGGCCCGTTCACCCTGCGCCGCCGCCTGGCGGTACTCCCGTTCGGCGGCCGAGCCGATGAACAGCAGGTAGCCCATGCCCGCCATCAGCGCCACGCCCAACAGCATCAGGACGCCCGGCCGCAGCAGGAAGCTGGGGTTGCGCGCCTCCGGCTCGGGTTTCCAGACGCGGCGGTCGCGGCTGCTCATGAGTGCCCCGTGTGCCCGAAACCGCCCGCGCCGCGGTCGCTGGCATCGAAGCGATCGACCAGTTCCCAGTGCGCCACGACCACGGGCACGAACACCAGTTGCGCGATGCGCGCGCCGGGCTCGACCTCGAACGGCTCCTTGGAGCGGTTCCAGCACGATACGAACACCTGTCCCTGGTAGTCGCTGTCGATCAGCCCCACCAGGTTGCCCAGCACGATGCCGTGCTTGTGCCCCAGCCCCGAGCGGGGCAGGATCACCGCCGCCAGTTGCGGGTCCTGGATGTGCATTGCGAAGCCGGTGGGTATCAGCACCGTCTCGCCCGGCGCCACCACCAGCGTGTCTTCGGTGCAGGCACGCAGGTCCATGCCCGCGGAACCGGGGGTGGAATAGTCCGGCAGCGGTATTTCCCGGCCAAGCCGGCTGTCGAGGGCCCTGATCTGAACTGCCTTCACCTGTGCGTTTGTCCGGCCGCCGCGATTGCGTTGTTGATTAGATGACAATACCGCGCCCAAGGCAACCGCAGGCGCGCCCCTTAGCTGCCGTGCCCGGCGCTCGGGTCCGAACGCCGCGGCGGGTGTGTGCCACGCACCCCATGATAGCAAGCCTGCCCCGCGCCTGCCGGCGCGCCCGGGCGAATTTCCGACCTCTGCGCGCGCATCGCCCCCGCAGCCGCCCAGCCGCGGGTCGCCGATCATCACCCGATGACCATCCCGGCATGCCCTGCGCGACCCGCGCCGCCTCCAGGCCCACGCGACCTGCGCCGGGCAAGCGACGCCGAACTGCTGGCCTGCCTGCTGGGGGCGAATCCACCGACCCGGCTCGACCAGCGCGATGCCCGGCGCCTGCTGCGCCTGCACGGTGGCCTGCCGGGCCTGCCCCTGGCCGCGGCGGCGGAATCCGCCCCGCCTGAGCTGCGGGCGTGGCAACACAGAATGGAGGCGGCGGCGGAAATCCGCCGCCGCCAGGAATGGCATGGCCTGCGCGCCGGCGGGCCCCTCACCACGCCGGCCGAGGCCCTGGCCTTCCTTGCCAGCGCGCTGCGGGACCGGCGCCGGGAGGTGGTCGTGGGCCTGTTCCTCGATACCCGCCACCGCGTGATCGCCTGCGAGGAACTGTTCCGCGGCTCCATCGACGGCGCCCCGGTCCACCCCCGGGTGGTGGCCGCGCGCGCCCTGCGCCTGAACGCGGCGGCCGTCATCATGGCCCACAACCACCCTTCCGGGTGCAGCGAGCCCAGCCGCGCCGACGAGGTGATCACCCAGCGCCTGCGGGACGCCCTGGCGCTGCTCGAGGTCCGGCTGCTGGATCACTTCGTGATTGGCCTGGGCGCCCCCGTCTCGCTGGCGTCCCGGGGCGTCCTCTAGCGCCCGGCTCGTCTTGCAAGCGCGGGGCGGTTCCGGTATAAAGTGCAACCCGGTTCCACGCCCGATCGCTACAGGCCAGACCCATGTCCAGAGTATGCCAGGTGACCGGCAAACGCCCGGCCACCGGAAACAACGTGTCGCACTCGAACATCAAGAGCAAGCGGCGCTTTCTGCCCAATCTCCACAGCCACCGCTTCTGGGTGGAGAGCGAGAACCGCTGGGTGAAGCTGCGCGTCTCCACCAAGGGGCTGCGCATCATCGACAAGAAGGGCATCGATGCCGTTCTGGCCGATCTGCGCGCCCGCGGCGAGCGCGTCTGAGGAGGATCCCGCCATGGCCAAGTCAGCACGAGAGAAAATCCGCCTGGTGTCGTCCGCCGGCACCGGCCACTTCTACACCACGGACAAGAACAAGAAGAACACCCCGGACAAGATGGAAATCCGCAAGTACGATCCCGTGGCCCGCAAGCACGTGATCTACAAGGAAGCCAAGATCAAGTAGGCCGCCATCGCCTTGCCTGGAAAAAACCCGCCGCATGGGCGGGTTTTTTCATGGCCGATTAATCGCTGCACCTCAGACGCAGGTTGCCCCAGGCATCCGCGCGCAGGCGCCAGCCGGGCGGGACCCAGGCGGTGGCGTCCGGCTCGACGATGATGGCGGGTCCTTCCAGGCGGTCGCCGTCGGCCAGCGAAGCCCGCTCCACCACCGCCACCGGCCCGTCCAGCTCGGCCATCGGCACCTGCCGCGCCACCGCCAGCCCGGCCCGCGGCGGCAAGGGCGAAAGGCTCGCGAGCGGAGCCGGCGCCGCAGCGGCGAGCCGCAGATTGACCAGCTCGACGGCGTGCTGCAGGCGGTGCCCGTACCGCTGCCGGTGACGCTCGTGGAACGCCTCGGCATGGTCCGCGCCGGGCACGAAATCGCTTACCAGTCCGCCGCTCTGGCCCCGGTAGCGCAGCTCCAGCCGGCGCCGGAAGCGGATCGCGCGCGGTGCGACGCCCTCCCGCTCCAGTTCCCCGGCCGCCAGCGCCTCCAGTTCCGCGAAGCCGCTGGCGAGGCTGGCGTCGTCGAGCGTGCGCACCTCGCTCAGCACCGCGCGGGACAGCTCCCGCCCTGGCCGGCTCGCCAGCATGCCCAGCGCGGACAACACGCCGGCGCGGGCCGGCAACACGACTTCGGGGATCTCCAGCAATTCCGCCAGCTCGCAGGCATGCAGCCCGCCCGCCCCGCCGAAGGAGAACAGCGCGTAGTCCCGCGGATCGTGGCCGCGCTCCACGGAAATCACCCGGAGCGCGCGCGCCATGTGCTCGTTGGCCAGGCGCACGACCCCCTTTGCCGCCGCCAGCCGGTCACAGCCCAGCTGCGCCGCGAGCCCGTCCAGCGCCTGCTCGGCCCGGGCTCGGTCGAGCGCCAGGTAGCCCCCCAGCCGGGTATCGGCGGGTATGCGCCCCAGCACCAGGTTGGCGTCGGTCACCGTGGCGGCCTCGCCCCCGCGCCCGTAACAGGCGGGACCCGGGTCGGCGCCGGCCGATTGGGGACCCACCAGCAGCATGCCACCGGCGTCCACCCGCGCGATGGAGCCGCCACCGGCGCCGATGGTGTGGATGTCCACGCTCTGGGTGCCCAGCGGCCAGGGACCGATGCGCGCGTCGCGGGTCAGCGGGATGCCGCCGTCCAGCAACGCGACATCGGTCGAGGTGCCGCCCATGTCGAAAGACAGCAGACGCTCGCGACCGATGACGCGCCCCACCAGGCCGGCCGCGGCCAGGCCCCCGGCGGGCCCCGACAGCAGCAGCCGCACCGCCTGGTCCGCCGCCTGCTCGGCCGCGATGGTGGTGCCGGAGTTCTGCATGACGGCCACGCGGCTGGCCGGCAGCCGCCGGGCGAGCCGCTCGAGGTAGCGCGAGATGACGGGGCCGACGGCGGCATTGAGCCAGGTGGCGATGCCGCGCTCGTATTCACGGATCTCCGGCAGCACCCGGCTGGACAGCGAGGTGAACCAGCGCCCGGCGAGCGCTGCCGCGATGCGCTGCTCCTCTTCCGGGCGCAGGAACGCGAACAGCAGGTTGACCGCCACCGCCTCGGCTTGCCTGGCCTCGAGCGCGTCCGCCAGGGACGTCAGCTCCCCATCATCGGCGCGCGCCAGCAGCTGGCCGTCTGCGGCGATGCGCGTGGAAACCTCCAGGCACAGGTCCGGCTCCACCGGCGGGTCGACCTCGGGCTGGCGCAGCCGGTAGACGTGCTCGCGGTCCTGTCGCCCGAGCGTCAGCACGTCGGCGAAGCCCGCGCTGGTGACATAGGCCACCCGCGCGCCCTTGCCTTCCAGCACCGCATTCGTGCCCACCGTCGTGCCATGAATGATGTGCAGGGGCCGGTCGGCCACGCCGAGCCGTTCGAGGCCCTCGTGGATGGCGCGCGAGGGGTCGTCCGGGGTGGACAGCACCTTGCAGTGCCGGCTGTGCTCGCCGGCCAGCAGCACCACATCGGTGAAGGTCCCACCGGTGTCGATTCCCACAAGCATCTTCTCAGGCTGGGCCGGCACGATTCATTTCCATGGACGATTTGCTTATTGTAGGCACCTCGCCCGAACGAGACACCCAGCGTGCCGGAATTACCCGAAGTCGAGACCACCCTGCGCGGCATCGCGCCGTGGCTACTGGGCCGCACCATCCATGGGATCGTGGTGCGCGAGCCGCGCCTGCGCTGGCCCGTGCCCGCGGCGGTGCAGCAGGCCTGCGGCCGGCGCGTGGAGCGGCTCGAGCGGCGGGCCAAGTACCTGCTGATCGGCGTGGGCAGCGGCGGCCTGCTGGTACACCTGGGCATGTCGGGCTCGCTGCGCGTGGTCACGGACGACGCGGCGCCGCGCAAGCACGATCACTTCGACCTCCGGGTGCCGGGGGCCGCCATCCGCTTCAACGACCCCCGCCGGTTCGGCTGCCTGCTGTGGTGGGAGGACCCGCCGGAATCGCATCCGTTGCTGGTCGCCCTGGGTCCCGAGCCGCTCGGCGAAGCGTTCAGCGGCGCCTGGCTGTACCGGCGCTCCCGCGGGCGCCGGGTCGCGGTCAAGAATTTCATCATGGACGCGAAGGTGGTGGTCGGGGTGGGCAATATCTATGCCTCCGAGGCGCTGCACCTGGCGGGCATCCACCCGGCGCGCGCGGCAGGCAGGATCTCGGCGCAGCGTTACGAGGTGCTGGCCGGCACTGTCCGGGCCGTGCTCTCCCGTGCCGTGCGGCATGGCGGCACCACGCTGCGGGACTACGTCAACTCCTCCGGCCAGCCCGGTTACTTCGCCCGCGAGTTGCGCGTGTACGGGCATGCCGGCGAGCCCTGCAAGGCCTGCGGCGGCCTCATCCGCCAGCGCGTCATCGGCCAGCGCTCGACCTTCTACTGCCCGGCCTGCCAGCGCTGAGCGCGCTGCGGCTCGCCACGGGGGAGGCCGACGGCTTACACCTGCGCGCGGCAAAGGACTATCATGCATGCCGCGGGTGCCGGCCTGTGCCCAGGGGCGCCGCCGGCTGCCCGCTCAAGCCATGCCGGGAGCATCACCGTGAAAAAAGCCACCGCATCGGTCCACGCGGGCAACGTCCGCGAACGGAACCAGGGCGGCATCAACACGCCCATCCTGACCTCCAGCGCCTTCGAGTACCTGGACGACACCGAAGTCCGGTATCCGCGCTATTTCAACACCTTCAACCAGCAGGTCGTGGCCCGCAAGCTGTGTGTCCTGGAAGGCGCCGAGGACGGCCTGGTGACCAGCTCGGGGATGGCCGCCATCTCCAGCCTGATGCTGGCGCTGCTGCACCCGGGCGAGCATGCCGTCCTGCTGGAGGGCATGTACGGCGGCACGCACGCGCTGATCGTCAACGAGTTTCGCCGGCTCGGCATTCACTACAGCCTGAGCGGCGGCGCGCTGGATGAAATCAGCGCCGCCATCCGCCCGGAGACGCGGCTGGTGTTCGTGGAATCGCCCACCAACCCCTTGCTGGGCCTCGTGGACCTGGCCGGCGTTGCGGAGCTGGCCGCGGCGCACGGCATCGTGACTGCCGTCGACGGCACCTTCGCGACCCCCATCCTGCAGAACCCGATCGGGCTCGGCATCGACCTGGTGGTACACAGCGGCACCAAGTACCTCGGCGGCCACAGCGACCTGTGCTGCGGCGCGGTGGTAGGCGGCGCCGGGCTGATCGATCGCATCCGGAAATATGCGGTGATGCACGGCGGCAGCCTCAATGCCCTGGACTGCTACCTGCTGGAACGCAGCATGAAAACCCTCGAGCTTCGCGTCCGCAGGCAAAGCGCCAATGCCGGCCGGATCGCCCGCGCGCTGGACGAGGCGGCCGCGGTGCGGCGGGTGTACTGGCCGGGGCTGCCCAGCCACCCGGGCCATGAACTCGCGGCCCGCCAGATGGAAGACTTCGGCGCCATGCTGTCGTTCGAACTGGCAGCGGAGTTCGACCCGGTCGCCTACCAGCGCGGCCTGCGGCTGGTGCACCCGGCCGTCAGCCTCGGCGGCCTGGAGACGACCATATGCCAGCCGGTCGCCACCTCGCACGAGAAGATGGCGCCCGAGGAGCGCGCGCGGCTGGGCATCGGCCCGCAACTGCTGCGGCTCTCCGTGGGCATCGAAGACGCCGACGAGGTGGTGGAAGACCTGCTCGCGGGCCTGGCGTAGGCCTCAGTCGTCGCCCTGCTCCTGCTCGAGCCGCTCGCGGCGTGCGCGCTCCGCGTCCAGGTACTGCTGCTCGAAGCCCTCGGCCTTGCGCAGGGTGTGGACCTCGTCGGCGATGAACGATTCCTCGACCGGCACCGGCTCGGGCTCGGGGAACAGGTACCAGACCAGCAACAGCACGACGATCAGCGCCAGCAGCCAGCGCACGTCAACGCCTCCGGCCGGCCGCCGCACGCATCCTACAGGAGTCCCTCGTCGGGCTCGGCACCCTCGCCCGCTTCGGCGCCGGCGGGCGGATCGATGAATTTGACGCGTTTGCCGCCGATGAACACGTTCTTGAACTCCTTGCGGCTTACCGAGACGTAGCGGTCGTTGCCGCCGATCTCGACCTGCGAGCCTTCCTGCAGGGCGTAGCCGTGTTCGTCGACGCGCACCACCATGGTGGCCTTGCGGCCGGTGTGGCAGATGGTCTTGAGCTCTTCCAGTTCGTCGGCCCAGGCCAGCAGGTACCGGCTGCCCTCGAACAACTCGCCCTGGAAATCCGTGCGCAGGCCGAAACAGAGCACCGGGATGGACAGCCGATCCACCACCTCGGTGAGCTGGAACACCTGATCGCGGGTCAGGAATTGCGCCTCGTCCACCAGCACGCAATGCACGCTATGGCGGTCGAGTTCCGCGCGCACCGTCTCGAACAGGTCGGTCGCGCGATCGAACACGGCGGCATTGGCCGTGAGGCCGATGCGCGACTGGATGACGCCCACGCGGTAGCGGTCGTCGACCGAGGGCGTGAACAGCATGGGGCGCATGCCGCGCTCGCGATAGTTGTAAGCCGACTGCAACAGGGCGGTCGTCTTGCCAGCGTTCATCGCGGAGTAATAGAAATACAGCTTGGCCATCTGCCGGTCATACCTGGCCCGGGCCGTTCCGGGCCTGGACTATTGTTGTCCGTTCCGGCCCGCATTGCCACCTTTGCGGGCGGCGGCGGTTCACGCCGGTGGGTCATCCGGCGCTTGCAGGAGCGGGGCCTCGGTCGACCACAGCTGCCACTGCGCCGGGTTTCCTTCCACGGTGCGCTGCACGAACCCGGCGCTGGCCTGCAGCAACTCGCCGAGCTCCGAAAACGTCCGCGCCGGACCCGCCTCCACCACCCGCCGCCGGGTTTCGGCATCCCAGCGGGTCGCGAAGAAACTGAAGGTCGCTCCGCCCTCCCAGGCGAGCGCCAGCCCCCCGGGGGAGACCGGCAGGGCCTGGCCGAACAGCTCGATGACCTGGCCGCCGCGCTCGCCGCCCGCCGCGGTGTCGACCAGCAGCACCAGAGCGCATCCGGGCTCGGCGATGGCGTCCGCCACCTGGCCGCGCCCGCCCGGAACCGCGATCGCGCCGCCCCGGCAGACCCGATGCAGGTAAGCGACCCGTAGCCTGAGGTAGGCGAACCACACCGGCGCCCGGCGCTTCAGCACGACCGGAATCGAGCGATACACGAACCGCGGCCGGTAGCCGGCCGCGGCCAGTCGGCGCAAGGTCAGGGTGCTGGGCCCGACGTGCGTGCCCACCGCGACCAGCCGCTCCGCCCGCGGCCAGGGCACGGGTTCCGTGACCAGCGAACGTTCGATGCGGCGGTCGGAACTGAACAGCCCGTGCCAGAGATCGACGGCGTCGATCAATCGCACCTGCCGGAACGTCCGGCAAAATCCCTGCGCCTCGAGTTCCGGGATTGACCGGGCCGCATGCCGCAGGGCGGCCCGGGTTTCTTCGCGGTACAGGAAGGCGCGCCGGCTCGCCCAGTTCACGACCGCCCCCGATGCCCTGGCGGGCAACAGGAAACAGGCGAACGGCAGCAGGAAATAGCCCCATGCCGCCGCCAACTGCTCGGCCAGCCATCTCATGATGCAGTTCCTGGCACCATCCCGCCCTACTTGCGGTTCCAGGCCGAGAGATACAGTTCGGCGGTGGCCAGGTCCACGAACGAATGGCGCTGCAACTCGGGCGTGTATTCCACGACGTTGCACTGGCGCAGCGCCACCCGCCAGGGCTCGAACCCCAGCGCCCGCAATTGCCGCTCGAAGCCCTCGACGGTGATCGGGTTCAGCTCCGTGAACCACTGCCAGTAAGCCTCCGGAGTCGCGAACTCCCCGCACCGGTCCAGGTACTCGGGCCGGGCAGCCAGCAGGCGGCCGCGCAGCTCCTCCGCTTCCAGCTTGAGGTGAATCCACGGGTCATCGAAAAACTCGCCGAGGTGGTTGCCGGCCGGCCCGTAATACAGGCCCGGGTGGCAGAACAGCAGGCCATCGGCCTTCAGCACCCGCCGAATCTCCGCCAGCGTCCCCTCGTACCCGCCGGCGATGTGCTCCAGCGAGCCCCAGGACAGCACCACGTCGAAATGATCGTCCGGATAGGGAATGGCGTTGCCGTCGTGGGGCTCGAACCGCAGCCGCGCGTCCTGCAGGCACTCGGCGGGGATGTGGTTCTGCCGGGCGATCTCCGGCAGGCGCCGGTAGCGTCGCGAAGGGTCGATGCCGATGAATTCCTGCGGCTGGCAGCGCAGGAACACACCCAGGTCCGTCATGCCGTCGCCACAGCCCACGTCCAGAATCCTGCCGCGCAGCAGCGGGCTGCGGTCCAGCATCAGGCGGATGATGACGCGCGCGGCATGATCGAAGTGCGTGAAGAACCAGTCGTCGTGGCCCCGGTTCCAGCTGAGCGCGGCGAGATCGACATGCTCGTCCATGGAGCGGATGCGCCAGCCGGGTTGCCGGAACTCCGCTGCCTGCGGCGTCCCGGCGCTGACGGTTTGCGGCGGCGAGTCGGCCTGCGCGAGCAGGACCGGTTCGCCGTCCGCGTCCGCCCACAGCTTGACCTGGGCCCGCCAGGTCCCCGGGGCCTCCCCCACGAGGTCGGTAGCCGCCCGGTAGCGGCCGCGCGGCAGCCAGCCCACGTCCCGGCCCGATTGCCGCAGGTGGTGCGAGGCATGCTCGCGGCCGGTGGCCACGTCGACGATCTGCACCTCGATGTCGAGGTCGAACAGGATCGGCGCGAGGAGTTCGAACTCCATTCGCACCCGCTGCCGGCGGGCATCCACCTCAACCTTGCTCAACCGCGCCTGGTCAGTCACTGCTTTACCCCGCAGATCCGCACCCACCCGTCCAGGCGGGTGGCCGAGATTATACTCACCCCCACCGCCTCGTAGGCTGTGCGCACCGCGGCGGCCTGGTCCTCGAGGATGCCGCACAGCACGATGTGCCCGCCCCGCCGGGCGGCGCCGGCCAGTTGGCCCGCGAGGCGCGACAGGGTCCCGGCCAGGATGTTGGCCAGGACGGCATCGGCCACGGCCCGGCCGGTGTAATCGTCGGCGGCAATCACGGCGACGCGATCGCTCACCCCGTTGTGCGCGCTGTTCCAGGCGGTTGCCCGCAGGGCCTGCGGGTCGTTGTCCACGCACTCCACGCGCGCCGCGCCCTTCAGCGCGCAAGCAATTCCCAGCACCCCCGAACCGCAGCCGAAATCCAGCACCCGCCGCCCCCGCCATTGCTGCGCATCGATCCATTCCAGGCTGAGGCGCGTGGTGGGATGGGCGCCGGTGCCGAAGGCCAGACCGGGGTCGAGCAACAGGCACGCGCCACCCCCCGGCGGCCGCTCGTGGTTGCGCGGCACGACCCACAAGCCGCTCCCGAATTGCATCGGCACCAGGTCGGCCGCGCCGGCCCGCTCCCAGTCGCGGTCCCCGAGTTCGGTCACCGCGACCTGCCCCGGGTGCGTGACGCCCGGCGCCAGGCTGAGGACATCCTGCAACTTACGGGCGTCCACGCCGGCGGGAAACAGGCCCCGGACCTCTACCCGCTCCCACAGCGGCGTCTCACCCACCCCGGGCTCGAGGATTGCTTCCCCGGAGTGGTCGGTGAAACTCACCGCCAACGCCCCCTGGCTTTCCAACAACGTTTCGGCGAGCGCGACATCCGCGCGGGAGACACTCACGGCAGCCTGGATCCAGGGCATGGCGCTACTTCGGTTTGCGTTCGGCCAGGCGTTTCTCGAGGTAATGGATGTTGAAGCCGCCCCGGATGAACCCGGGATCCCGCAACAGCCACTGGTGCATGGGCACATTGGTGCGGATACCGTCCAGCACCAACTCGTCCAGCGCCACCCGCATCCTGGCAATCGCGATGTCGCGATTCTCGCCGTGCGCAATGATCTTGGCGATCAGCGAATCATAGTTGGGGGGCACGCGGTAGCCGTCGTAGACGTGCGAATCGATGCGGATGCCCGGCCCCCCGGGGGCGTGAAAGGCCTCGATCAGCCCCGGGCTCGGCATGAACGTTTCCGGGTGCTCGGCGTTGATGCGGCACTCGATGGCGTGCCCGCGAATCCGGATGTCGTCCTGCCGGTACGACAACCGCTCGCCGGCGGCGACGAGGATCTGCTCGCGCACCAGGTCGACGCCGGTGATGAGCTCGGTGACGGGATGCTCGACCTGGAGCCGGGTGTTCATCTCGATGAAATAGAACTCCCCGTCGTCATACAGGAATTCGAAGGTGCCGGCACCCCGGTAGCCGATCCGCTTACAGGCGCTTACGCACGCGGCGCCAATCTTCTCTCGCTGTTTCGGCGAGATGCCCGGCGCCGGGGCTTCCTCGATGACTTTCTGGTGGCGCCGCTGCGAGGAGCAGTCGCGCTCGCCGAGCGCGATGGCATTGCCGTGCTGGTCCGCCAGCACCTGGATTTCGATGTGGCGAGGATTCTCCAGGAAGCGCTCCATGTACAGCGTGTCATCGCCGAACGCCGAGGCCGCCTCCTGGCGGGTCAGTTGCAGTGCATTGGCCAGGTGTGCCTCGGTGTGAACCACCCGCATACCGCGCCCGCCACCGCCGGCGGCGGCCTTGACGATGACGGGGTAGCCGATCGCCCGGGCAATGCTCGTGTTTTCCTGTATGTCATCGGGCAGCGGGCCGTCAGAGCCCGGCACGCAGGGCACGCCGGCCTTCTTCATCGCCCGGATGGCCGACACCTTGTCGCCCATCAGGCGGATGGTTTCCGCCCGTGGGCCGATGAAGACAAAGCCGCTCTGCTCCACCCGCTCGGCAAAATCGGCATTCTCGGCCAGGAACCCGTAACCGGGGTGGATCGCTACCGCGTCCGTGACCTCCGTGGCGGCGATGATGGCCGGGATGTTCAGGTAACTGTCCGCACCCGCGGCCGGCCCGATGCACACCGACTCATCCGCCAGCGCCACGTGTTTGAGGTTGCGGTCCACGGTGCTGTGCACGGCCACCGTCTTGATGCCCATGGCCTGGCAGGCGCGCAGTATGCGCAGCGCGATTTCGCCCCGATTGGCGATGACGATCTTGTCGAAAACGGCCATGCTCCGCCGTTCAGCGAATCACGAACAGGGGCTGATCGAATTCCACCGGCTGGCCGTTCTCGGCCAGGATGGCGACCACGGTACCGGCGAAATCGGACTCGATCTGGTTGAACATCTTCATCGCCTCGATGATGCACAGCGTGTCGCCGCGCCCCACTACCTGCCCCAGGCTGACGAAGGCATCGGCCTCCGGGCTGGGCGATGCGTAGAAGGTGCCGACCATGGGCGCCCGCACCAGCTCGCCCTCCGGGATCGGCTCGGTTTCCTCGACGGTGGGCGGGATGGCGGGGGCGAGCGGCGGCACCTCCGGGCCCCGTTCCGCCGGCTCCACCGTGACCGCCGCAGCCACCGAGGCCGGCGCGGCGCGGCTCAGGCGCAGTGATTCCTCGCCCTCCACGATCTCGATCTCCGTCAGGCCGGATTCCTCCAGCAACTCGATGAGCTTCTTGATCTTGCGTATATCCATAAGGCCACCCCGTCGAGCTCAGGGCTCGATCCGGTTGATGATCGCCTGCAGGGCCAGCAGGTAACTCTCGCCGCGGAAACCGCTGATGACACCCAGCGCGATGTCCGCGAAGTAGCTGACCTGGCGGAACGGCTCGCGCGCGCTGACGGCCGAGAGGTGCACCTCGACGAAGGGGATGCCGACCGCCAGCAGGGCGTCGCGCAGGGCCACGCTGGTGTGTGTATAGCCGGCCGGATTCAGAATCAGGTAATCCACCCCGTCCCGGGCGGCCTGTTGCACGGCATCCACCAGCGCGCCCTCGGAGTTGCTCTGCAGGTGATCGAGTTGCAGGCCGCAGGCCTCGGCCACCTCCTGCAGCTCCTGCATGATGTCCTCCAGCGTCCGCTCGCCGTACTGCCCGGGCTCCCTGCTGCCCAGCAGGTTGAGGTTGGGTCCGTTGAGAACGCGGATTCTGGTCACGGCGACTGTCCCTCCCCGGGGCTGCCAAGTCTGCCCCAAAACGGAAAGATATTCCACAAAGTTCGCCGCCGAATTGGCGAAGATCGCCGCAGATTCGTTACATTTTCGTTAAATGAGCCCGGGCCTCGGCTTACAGGTGACGGGTCACCTGGGCCAGCAGCTCCGCGCGGCTCAGTTCGCCCAGGTGCGTCCAGCGGACAATGCCCTGGCGGTCGATCAACACCGAGTAGGGCAGCAGGCCGGCGCGGTTGCCGTACACCAGCCCGGTCGCCATGACGTCCGCGCCACCGACCAGGATCGGGTAGGAGATTTCCAGCTCGGCGGCGAAATCGCGGGCCGCCTGCACGTCGTCCAGAGCGATGCCGACGACCTGCAGGCCCTGCGCCTCGAACGACTGGTGCAACTCCGCCAGCATGGGCATCTCCGCGCGGCACGGAACACACCAGGTGGCCCAGAAATTGATCAGCACCAGCTGGCCGTCGAAATCGCCCGCCGACCAGCGCCGCCCATCGCTGCCGCCGAGGGTGAAATCGGGGCGTCGGCGGCCAAGCAGTTCCGGGCCGCCCGCAGCCGGCATCATGGACGGCTCACGGCTCGATGCGTCGGCCAGGTGACGGGTGTACAGCCAGCCGGACGCCAGGCCGACCAGGCTGGCCACCAGCAACAGCAGCACCCGGTGCCTCATCGGACCGCCGCCAGCACCTGTTGCAGGTGGGTCGAGAACTCCGCCGGGGTGAAATACCCCACCAGTCGGTAGGCCCGCAGCTCGTTACCCTGATGGTCGAAGAACAGGATAGCGGGCGGGCCGATGATGTCGAAGCGCCCCATCAGCGCCTGGTCGATGGCATCGTGCCGGGTCACGTCCGCCTGCAGGGCCTCGAACTGCGCCAGCAGCGCAGCGACCTCCGGCTCCGGAAAGGTGTTGCGCTCCATGCGGATGCACTCCACGCACCAGTCCGCGTAAAAGTCGAGCATCGCCGGTCGGTCGGCAACGGCCAGGGCTTCGTCCAGATCGGCGAGCGACTTGATGCGCCTGAATTCCACCGATGGGGCGACGGAGCCGGTCGAGCCGCCGGCCAGGTGCGCCAGCGGGCGCGTCCAGCGATCACCGCCGGACGCCGCACCGATTACCTCGATGGCCCCCAGCAGCAGCAGTATGAAACCCAGCGATTTGCGCGCCCGCCGCCAGCCGGTCGCACCCTCTGGCAGGCGTTCCAGGGCGCCCAGGTAGATCCCGCAGGCGATCGCCAGCGCACCCCACAGCAGCATGATCATCACCCCGGGCAGGATGCGTTCCAACATCCATACCGCCAGGGCCAGCAGGCCGACACCGAACACGGCTTTCACCGCCCCCATCCAGGCCCCGGCGGTGGGCAGCAATTTGCCGGCCGAAACGCCGAAGATGATCAACGGCACGCCCATGCCCAGCGCCAGTGAAAACAGCGCCGAACCGCCCAGCAAGGCGCTGCCCGAGGCGCCGATGACGATCAGGGCCGCCGTCAGTGGCGGCGCCACGCACGGCCCCACGATCAGGGCGGAGAGCAGTCCCATCAGGGCCACACCGGCGAAGCGGCCGCCGGCCGGCCGGTTGCTGTAGCGGGCCAACGCGGTTTGCCAGCGCGCCGGCAGCTGCAGTTCGTAGAATCCGAACATCGACAGGGCCAGCAGCACGAACAGGGCGACGAATCCGCTGATGATCCACGGGTCCTGGAAATAGGCCTGCAGGTTCTGGCCGAACAGTCCGGCGATGACGCCCGCCACCGTGTAGGTCAGCGCCATCGCCAGCACATAGACCAATGACAGCGAGAAGGCCCGCCGTGTCGTCAGTTGCTCGCCCTCCCCCGCGATGATGCCCGACAGGATCGGGATCATCGGGAACACGCACGGCGTGAACGCCAGCAGCAGTCCGGCGATGAAGAAGGCTACTAGGGCCGCCGGCGGGTTGCGGGTGAGCAACGAGGCCAGCCGGTCCTGCTCGCTGACCGGCGCGGCCGGCAGCTCGGCGCCGGACGAAGCGCCCGGCACGGGCCCCAGGATGGCGGCCGCGGCAGCCGCCAGCTGCACCTCGCGCACACCGCTCTGGGGCGGATAGCAGATGTCGCCATCGCGGCAGCCCTGGTAGTCCGCCTCCAGTTGCACCGACTGGGCCGGTCCGGCCGGCCGGTTGAGGCGTACCGGAATTTCCACCTGCCCGAAAATCACCGGCACGGGGCCAAACTCCGGGTCGTCCTTGATCTCGCCCGCCGGCAGCACCGCCTCGCGCACCGCGAAGGGCCCGTCTCCCACCACCCGAAAGGCGAACTTGTCCACGTAGAGGTAGTAGCCCGGCTGGGCCGTGAATCGCACCAGCACCGTCTCGGCGTTCAGACCGACCGCCTCGTAAGTGAACGCTTCTTCCGGCAGCAGCGCGCTGGCGCCGGCTTCCAGCCCGAGGCTGGCGGCGGCGCTCGCGCCGCCCAGCGCGCTCGCGAGCGTGGCAGCGCCGGCATCCATGGGCAGCTCGACCCGGACGAGCTGCTCGGTCGGCGGGTAGCAGAGCACATCCTCCAGGCAGCCCTGCGATCGGACCTTCAGGTCCAGCGACCGGGTCTCCGGCGGCACCGTTGCGAGCGGGAGGCCGACAGCCAGGCGGCCATGGAACTTGATCACCTCCTCGCCCAGCAACGGGTCGAAGGATTGCTCGCCGGGCGGAACCGAGGCCTCGCCGAGCACCACCCCCGGGGTGTCGGCGGTGAACCGCAGAAAGCGATTGTGATACAGGTAGTAGCCGGGCTCGATGTCCCAGCGCACCTCCACCCGGTCCCGGCTGAGGGCGGTGGCCGAGATGCGAAACACTTCCGAATAATCGCGCACCTCGTCGAATTCGATGGCCGATGCGGGAGCCGCCGCCCACACCAGCCACAGCGAGGCCAGCGCACGCAGCACAGCGCCCGGCGCCCGGCGCCGCGCGTCCCGCTCCTGCCTCAACTCATGGCTGCACATTTCGCTCCATCCATGCCAGGTACTCGGGCGCCACCCGCTGGGCCGCCAATGCCACGACCTCCGGTACATCGTACGGGTGATGCTCATTGATCCAGGCCTCGAGGTCCGCATACGCGCTCGGCAAGGTCTTGATGACCAGCAACACCTCGCGATCCCGGTTCACCTCGCCCTGCCAGCGATAAATAGACCGGACATCCGGCAGTACGTTCACGCAAGCCGCCAGCCCCCGCTCCACCAGCTGCGCAGCCAGGCGCTCGGCCACCTCGATGTCCGGACAGGTACACAAAACCACCAGCGCGTCTCGCATGCCCCGGATTTTAGCCAATTCGGTGCCGCACGGTGCGCCTTTCCGCCCCGGCCGGCCACCTGAACCGGGCTTGTTCCAGATCAACCCTGCAACGCCATGCCAGTGCTAACGTGATGTCGCTGCGAGGTTTTTCCGCCAACGGGCAGGGACATGCGATGCCGACCGATACCGGGCCGGGCCATCTGGTCGAACTGAATACGACGCAACCCATATGGGAATGCTTCTACTGGGTGGCGCCGCTGGTGCTGATCGGCACCCGCGAAGCGGACGGCGGCCATGACCTGGCGCCCAAGCACATGGTCACGCCACTCGGCTGGCAAAACTACTTCGGCTTCGTCTGCGAGCCACGGCACCGCACCTACCAGAACGCCCGGCGCGAGGGTGCGTTCACGGTCAGCTACCCGCGTCCCTCGCAACTCGTGGAAACCAGCCTGGCCGCCTCCCCGCGGGACTCCGACGGGAACAAGCCAGCGCTCGATGCCCTGCCGGTGTTCGCCGCCCTCGGGGTGGACGCCCCTCTGCTGCGCGGCGGCTACCTGTTCCTCGAGTGCGCCCTCGAGCGCGTCATCGACGGCTTCGGAAACAACAGCCTGGTGGTGGGCCGGATCACGGCGGCCCGCATCGATCCGAGCGTGCAGCGACACGCGGACGGCGACCCGCAGGCGCTGCTGAAGAACGCCCCGTTGCTGGTCTATCTGCACCCCGAGCGGTTCGCGTCCATCGATCAGAGCTTCTCGTTTCCGTTCCCGGCCGGGATGCGAAAATGAACCGGGCCAGCCAGGGGCCGGCCCCGGCCGCGGTGCTCGAGCACATGCTGGCGCGCGGGCCGGAGCTGGTCGCCACCCTGCAACAACTGACCGAGGCCGAATCCCCCTCCGACGACCCGCACGCGCAGGGCGCCGTGCGTGAGGTGATCGCGCGCCAGCTCCAGGCGCTTGACTACCGGGTGCGGCGTATCCCGGGACGACAAAGCGGCGGCATGCTGTTCGCGCGCCCCGCGGAGCGCGCTCGCGGCGGCCCTCTGCAACTGCTGCTGGGCCATTACGACACCGTCTGGCCGCGCGGCACGCTGGCCCGCATGCCCTTCGAGGTGGAGGGAGACACCGTGCGCGGACCGGGCGTGTACGACATGAAAGGCGGCATCACGCAGCTGTTGCTGGCGCTGGGAGCGCTGCGGCACTTCGACTCCACGCCCGAGGTGACGCCGCTGGTATTTCTCAACTCGGACGAGGAGGTCGGCAGCCGGGAAAGCACCCGCTACATCGCCCAGCTGGCCCGGCTCGCGGACCGCTCGCTGGTGATGGAGCCCTCGCTCGGCAGCTCCGGGCGGCTCAAGACCACGCGCAAGGGCATTGCCCGCTTCACGGTGACGGTGGAGGGCCAGGCGGCGCACGCCGGCCTCGACCCTGGCGCCGGCGCCAGCGCCATCCTCGAGCTCTCGCACGTCATCCAGTCGCTGTTCGCCCTCAACGACGCCGAGCGCGGCATCAGCGTCAACGTCGGCACCATCGATGGCGGTCTGCGGCCCAACGTGGTGGCCCCGGTCAGCCAGGCGGAAGTGGATGTGCGGGTGGCCGACCGCCGCGACGGCGAGGCCGTCGAACGCGCGATCCGCGACCTGCGCCCGGCGATCCCGGGAACCCGCCTGCGCGTTACCGGGGGGTTCGGGCGTCCGCCCATGGAGGCCACGCCCGCCAACCGCCGCTTGTGGCGGCTGGCCGCCCGGCTGGGCGGCGAACTCGGCCTCGACCTGCGGGAGGGTATGGCGGGCGGCGGCTCGGACGGTTGCACCACGAGCCGGTACACCGCGACCCTTGATGGCCTCGGCGCCGTGGGTGACGGCGCGCATGCACCCCACGAGCATCTGCGCGTCGGCCACACCCTGGAACGCGCCGCCTTGCTGACCCTGTTGTTGCTGGCCGAGCCGGTCGGGGGCGGCGACAAGGAGCGCCTGCATGCCGCATGAGCTCCCACCCCGGCCCCTGCCGCACTACTTCTTCGCCTCGATCACCCGGGCATCCGATCTGTGGTCACGGCCCTTCGAGGTGCTGCCGCTGGACCGCGCACGGTGGAACAATGGCGACTTCGTAGTCGGCCGCGTGACCGGCAAGCGCAACCGCCTGTACGTTTGTGAGACGCGCAGCGGGCGGATGGCCAGCGTGGTGCGCGGCGACCTGCTGGTGGGCGCGCTCGGGCAGCGCGCCGCCACGCTCGAGGGGGTGGGTGACTGGCGGGCGATCGGCCCGGACCTCGAGATGGACTCGCTGACCGCCGCCGGCCTGTTCGGCAAGGCGACCTCGGTCTCACCCTCGCTGCCCGACCTCATGCGCCTGGAATATCGCGGCCACGTGACCCGCAACGGCCGCGCGCTGTCGATGCGGCATTTCATTCGCCACCGTGCGCCGGTGAGCTTCGAGATGCCGGTCATACTGCTCATTGGCACTTCCATGTCTGCCGGCAAGACCACCGCCGGTCAGGTGATCATCCGGGCGCTGAAATACCGGGGCCGGACCGTGGTGGGGGCCAAGCTGACGGGCGCGGCCCGCTACCAGGACATCCTCAGCTTCCGGGACGCGGGGGCGGATCACGTCATCGATTTCGTGGAGGCGGGCCTGCCCTCGACCGTGTGCTCCGAGCAGGAGTTCCGGGCGGCCCTGGATAACCTGCTGGGCCACATCCAGGCCACCGGCGCCGAATTCCTGGTGGCCGAGGCGGGTGCCTCGCCGCTGGAGCCATACAACGGCTCGGTGGCGATGGAGGTGCTGCGCCCGCACGTGCGGTTTGCCGTGCTGTGCGCCTCCGACCCCTACGCCGCGCTCGGGGTGCAGACGGCCTACGGCAGGCATCTGAGGGCCGACCTGGTCAGCGGGCCAGCGGCCAATACCCGCGCCGCCATCGAACTGGTGAAAAAACTGACCGGCCTGCCCGCGCTGAACCTGCTCGACCGCCATTCCTACCCGGCCCTGACCGACATGCTCGAGGCGGCGCTCGAAGGTGCGCCAGGCCGGGAGACCGTGCGCCGGGCCCAATAACGAAAAAACCGGCCCGGTCATGTGACCGGGCCGGTCGGTACTGCCCCGGCGCGAGGCCTTGCCCGCCTACAGCAGCGTGACGATGAGCAATGCCACGATGTTGATGATCTTGATCAGCGGGTTGATGGCCGGCCCGGCGGTGTCCTTGTAGGGGTCACCCACGGTATCGCCGGTGACGGCCGCCGCATGGGCCTCGGTGCCCTTGCCGCCGAAATTGCCGTCTTCGATGTATTTCTTGGCATTATCCCAGGCGCCCCCGCCGGTGGTCATCGAAATGGCCACGAACAGGCCCGTCACGATGGTGCCGACCAGCAGGCCGCCCAGAGCCTCCGGACCGATCAGCATGCCCACCACGATGGGCACCAGCAGCGGCAGCAGCGAGGGTACGATCATCTCCCGGATCGCCGCGCGGGTCAGCAGGTCGACCGCGGTCGAGTAATCCGGCTTGGTCGTGCCTTCCATGATGCCGTCGATCTCACGGAACTGGCGGCGCACCTCGTTGACCACCGAGCCGGCTGCCCGGCCGACGGCTTCCATCGCCAGCGCGCCGAACAGGAACGGCACCAGGCCACCGAGAAACAGGCCGATGAGCACCTCGTGATTCGAGAGGTCGAAGCTCATCTGCGAAAACCCGGCCTTGGTGAGGCTGTTGGTGTAATCCGCGAACAGCACCAGCGCGGCCAGGCCGGCGGAACCGATGGCGTAGCCCTTGGTCACCGCCTTGGTCGTGTTGCCCACCGCATCCAGCGCGTCGGTGGTCTTGCGCACATCGGCCGGCAGCTCCGCCATCTCGGCGATGCCGCCGGCGTTATCGGTGATGGGACCGAAAGCATCCAGCGCGACGATCATGCCGGTCATGGACAACATGGTGGTCGCGGCGATGGCGATGCCGTACAGGCCGTGGAGCTCATAGGCGCCCCAGATGGAGGCGCACACCGCCAGCACCGGCAGCGCGGTGGCCTTCATGGACACACCGAGGCCGGCGATGATGTTGGTGGCGTGGCCGGTGGTGGAGGCTGCCGCAACCTTCCTGACCGGGCTGAACTCGGTGCCCGTGTAATACTCGGTGATGGCGACCATGGCCGCGGTCAGCACGAGGCCGATCAGGGCGGCGAAATACAGGCTGGAGGCATCCTCGCCCATCATGGACCGGGTCACCGGATAGAACATGATGGCCGCCAGCACACCGGACACGATCACGCCCTTGTACAGGGCGGGCATGATGCGGCCGCTCTTGCCCGTACGGACGAAAAACGTGCCGACCACCGAGGCAATGATGGACAGGCCACCCAGTACCATCGGGTATATGACCGCATTGGCGCCCAGCGCCTCCGCCGTCAGGCTGCCCAGCAGCATGGTGGCGATCAGGGTGACCGCATAGGTTTCGAACAGGTCGGCCGCCATGCCGGCGCAGTCCCCGACGTTGTCGCCCACGTTGTCCGCGATGACCGCCGGGTTGCGCGGATCGTCCTCGGGAATGCCCGCCTCGACCTTGCCCACCAGGTCCGCGCCGACGTCGGCGCCCTTGGTGAAGATGCCGCCGCCCAGGCGGGCGAAGATGGAGATCAGCGAGCCGCCGAAGGCCAGCCCGATCAGCGCGTGAATGGTGTCGTCCTCATTGAACCCCAGCCTGCCGAGCAGCGCGTAATAGCCAGCCACTCCCAGCAGGCCGAGGCCGACCACCAGCAGGCCGGTGATGGCGCCGCCCCGGAACGCGATGTTGAGCGCCGGCGACAGGCCCTTTTGGGCCGCCTCGGCGGTGCGGACGTTGGCGCGCACCGACACGAACATGCCGATGTAACCGGCCAGCCCGGAGAAGACGGCGCCGATCGCGAACCCTGCCGCGGTGGCCCAATCCAGCGCCAGGCCGACCACCAGGAACAACACGACGCCCACGGCGCTGATGGTCGCGTACTGCCGGTTCATGTACGCCTTGGCGCCCTCCTGGATCGCGGCTGCGATCCCCTGCATTTTCTCGTTGCCGGCCGGTTGGGCCAGAATCCAGCGGGACGCGAACACGCCGTACAACACCGCGAGGATGGCGGAACCGAGGGTCAGCCAAAGCGCGATCTCGTTACTCATCAGTCTCTCCTCATCAGGCCTTCATGGCCCTGCAAACGATTGGCTACCAGCGGCGACCGCAATCACCTTCTCATCGCGACCCCGGCGGGGGCCGATGCGGATTCGAGCAGGTGCTTGCACTCCAAGTCGTGGCCGACGCTGTTCCGGCGGGCCCCCGTTTCAGGTGCCCCCGAAAGGCGCGCTATGTTAGCACAGTTGGGCACCCGCATTGTCTTGCGCCGCCGGGCGATGCGCGCCGTTCAACGACCAAACGTGGTTCCGAAAAAATCGCCTTCAAGCCAGTAGGGACGCTGCGGATCATTCGCCAGCATTTCCCCGATCCTGGCGTTGATGCGCGTGAAACGCGCCGCCGCTGCGTAATCGATCGGCAGGTCGAGGTCATCGCTGGGGCGGTGGTAGTGTGCCTGCAGAAATCGCTGGATGGTTGCCCCGGTGTCGGTCGTCCCGTCGCGCGCCCGCGGCCCGGTGACCAGGAACACGGCCGGGACGCCCTGTTGCACGAAGCGGTAGTGATCGCTGCGCACGAAGATGTTTTCCTCCGGCATGGGGTCGGGCGCCAGCGCCACCCCGAATTCCCCGGCCGCCTCGCGCACGGTGCCCCCGAGCGAGGAATGCTCCGCCCCGAACGCCACCACATCGCCAAAATCGTACAGCAGCAGGGGCATGTCGAGGTTGATCGCGGCGACCAGGGACGTGGCGGGTACGGTGGGGTTGATGGCAAAGTACTCGGAGCCGACCAGCCCCTTTTCTTCCGCGGTCACGGCCACGAACAGCAGCGAACGGCGCGGCGCGGCACCCGTGGCCAGCAGGCGCGCCGTCTCGAGCATGACGGAGACACCCGATGCGTTGTCCAGGGCCCCGTTGTTGATGCGATCCCCGTGCCCGTCGCCGTGCAGTTCCCCGATGTGATCCAGGTGCGCGGTGTACACCACGTATTCAGCGCTCAATAGCGGGTCGGAACCGGGCAGCATGGCCACCACGTTGGGGCTGGTCAGCCGGTCGTGACGGCTGCGTTGGCGGGCATGGATGCGCCCGGCCAGGGCGAAGCGCGGCATCTCGGCCCCCGACTCGTCCCGGTCGAGCAGTTGCTGCATGGAGAATGCCGCGCCCTCGAACAGGCGGACGGCGGCCTCGTGATGCATGACGAGATTGGCCTGCAACTGCGGAAAACCGGCCCACGGCTCGCCCGCCGTGGTCAGCCACGCCATTGCGGGGGCCCCCACGCGGTCACGCACGCGACCCCAGTCGGACCGCCGTTCGCGGCGCGGGGTGTGGATGCGGATCAGGCCCACCGCCCCGCGGTCGATGGCACTGCGGTATTTTTCCCGGGACGAGGCAAAATGGGCGCCTTCCTCGCTGGGAAACGAGGCCGGCATGCCGGCCAGCGCCACCACCACCCTGCCCGCCACGTCCAGTCCGTCGTAGTCGCTGTACCCGAGCTCCGGGGCGTGGATGCCGTACCCGGCGAAAGCCAGGGGGGCGCTGAGGTCCGCCTCGGCCTGCGCCACGCTGGGCCCGGTGTAGAACTGCTCGACGAAGGTGAACGGCACGGTGCCGTCATCGGTCTCCAGCGCCAGTGAGGCGGAGCCGGGCTCCAGGTAGGCCCGCCGCAGCGGCACCTGCTGGAAGTAACCCCCGCCCTCCCCTGCGGGCACCAGGCCCAACTGCTGAAACTGGCTGGCCACGTAAGCGGCGGCGATGTCGTAACCCGCGGTGCCGGGCTGCCGGCCTTTCAACAGGTCATCGGCGAGGAAGGTGATGTGGGCGGCCAGGCGGGCGCCCAGCGCCGGCTCGGCCACCGTCTCGCCGGCCGCGGCCGGGGCCGCCAGCAGCCACGCGGCCAACAGCCAGCCTGGGCCATCCGCACTTCCGCGGCGCGACGCCCCGCGTCGCAATCCGGCGCGTGGCGGGTTCACGGCGAGAACGGTGCCAGCTTCTGCGCCACGAGCTGGTTCCGGAGGCGGACATACCGCGGCAGCCCATGCCGGTCATAAGGCGGATAGTCCTCGCCGCGGATCAGCGGCTCCAGGTAGCGCCGGGCGGCGGGGGTGATGTCGAAACCGTCACGGGAAATGAACCGGCGCGGCATTTTCTTCTCGCGATTGGCGACCCGTGCCAATTTCGCTTCGCCGACTTTCCAGCGGTACGGCTCGTCGGAAACGCGCTCGATGATCGGCATCACGCCGGTCTTTCCCTGCAGCGCGAGCTTCACCGCCGCGCTGCCCATCGCGTATGCCTGCTCGACGTCGGTCTTCGACGCCACGTGCCGCGCGGAGCGCTGCAGGTAATCGGAGACCGCCCAGTGATACTTGTAACCGAGCGCCGATTTCACCATCTCCGCCACCACCGGCGCCACGCCGCCCAATTGCGCGTGGCCGAAGGCATCGCGCGTGCCCGCGTCCGACAGGAACTGGCCACGCGGGTTCTTGACCCCCTCGGAGACCACGATCGAACAGTATCCATGGCGCTTCACCGCGCGGTCGACACGGGCCAGGAACGCCTTCTCGTCGAGCGGAATCTCGGGGAACAGGATGACGTGCGGCGGCTCGCCCCGTTCGCGCCGGGCCAGGCCGCCGGCGGCCGCGATCCAGCCGGCGTGACGGCCCATCACCTCGAGGATGAACACCTTGGTCGAACTCGACGCCATCGACGCGACATCCAGGCTGGCCTCCATGATCGACACGGCGACGTACTTCGCCACCGAGCCAAACCCCGGACAGTTGTCCGTGACCGGCAGGTCGTTGTCGATGGTCTTGGGGATGCCGATGCACTGCACCGGGAAGCCCAGGCGCGCACCGATCTGGGACACCTTGTACGCCGTGTCGGCGGAGTCGCCGCCGCCGTTGTAGAAGAAATACCCGACGTCGTGCGCTCGGAACACTTCGATCAGGCGTTCGTACTCGGCCCGGCTGTCCTCGATGCTCCTGAGCTTGTAGCGGCAGGAACCAAAAGCCCCGCCCGGGGTATGCCGCAACGCGGCGATGTCGCGCTTGCGTTCCCTGGCGGTATCGATGAGTTCCTCGGCCAGGACCCCGATGATGCCGTCTTTCCCCGCCAGCACGGTGCCGATCCGGTCGCGGTGCCGGCGAGCCGTCTCGATGACGCCGCAGGCAGTGGCATTGATCACCGGCGTCACGCCGCCAGATTGCGCGTAGAGAATGTTTTTTTTGGGCATGGATGGCTCCCTCGAAGCCGCCTGAGGTCACGTTGACTTGCCGAAATCGAGCGCTTAACGTAAACGCCTATTCTAGAGGACGGAATCCCTCCCATGCGAATCGTTTTGCTGGGTGCGCCGGGCTCCGGGAAGGGGACCCAGGCGGCGCTGCTGGAAAAGCATCTCGGACTGCCGCACATCTCCACCGGTGTGCTGTTGCGCCACGCCGTCGCCGAGCAGACGCCGATCGGTCAGCAGGCTAAGGCCATTATCGATCGCGGCGAACTGGTGCCGGACGACGTCATGCTGGACCTGATCGAGGAGCGCCTGGCGCAGGCCGACACGCAGCAGGGATTCCTGCTCGACGGATATCCACGGAACCTGGCGCAGGCGGAATCGCTGGACGCCTTGCTCGAGCGGTTGGGCCGGCCGGTCGACGAGGCGATCCAGATCGACGTGGACCCGGAGCAGGTGATTGCGCGCATCGAGCAGCGGGCGGCGCAAGAGGGTCGCAGCGATGACACCGAGGAGGTCCTGCGTCACAGGATGCGCATCTACCAGGAGCAAACCGCGCCGGTGGTCGATTACTACGCCCGCAAGGGCCTGCTGACCCGGGTGCTGGGCGAAGGCAGCGTCGAGGAGGTGTTGCAGCTCATCTTGAGCGTGCTCAGCATGGACGAGCGCGGGGCGGCACCGTGAAGCTTGTGATGGCCGACCACTCGTGAAGGCGATCCTCATGCCGATACCGCCCCTCGCGAGTGCGCCGTGAGCGGGTTGCTTTCCGGCTTGACGGGCTTGCTCAGCCTGCGCAGCGGACCGCAGGACCTGCCACCCGCCTGGCCGCTGACGCTGGGACTGATCGCGGCCTACCTGGCGGCCAGCATGACCAGTGGTCAACAGCTCGGCGACGAGAGCGCGGCGGCCAAGAGCCTGGGGGTCACCGCCCTGCAATTCACCGCCGTCGCTATCCTGCTCTACTGGCGCCGCTATCCCGAACGGCTGGTTCAGACCCTCGGCGCGCTGGCTGGCGTCGGCCTGGTGTTCGCTTTGATCTCCTGGGTGTTGCTGGCCCAGGTCGACGAGGCCGTCAACCAGCCGGTCCTGGCCCTCACCTGGTTTGCCGTTTTCGTGTGGTCCCTGCTGGTCGACGCGCATATCTACCGGCACGCCATGTCCATCACGCTGCCACAGGGCATCCTGGTGGCGGTGCTGCTGCTTGCCGCAACCTACGTGCTGATCGAATTCTACGCGCTGATGGGGCCATAACAGTGGGTGGCCGGCGCATGCACATACTCGGCGCTTGCGGCACGTTCATGGGCGGCGTGGCGCTGCTGGCCAGGCGCGCGGGCTACACGGTGTCCGGTTCGGACCAGCATACCTACCCGCCCATGAGCACCCTGTTGCATAACGAGGGTATCGAGTTGCACGAGGGTTACGATCCCGCCCACCTCGAGCCGGCTCCGGACCTCGTGGTCATTGGCAATGCACTGAGCCGCGGCAACCCGGCGGTCGAGCACGTGCTGAACCAGGGGCTCAACTATTGTTCGGGGCCGCGCTGGCTGGGGGAGAACTACCTGCGCGGCAAGTTCGTGATTGCGGTGGCCGGGACGCACGGCAAAACCACCACCTCGAGCATGGTGGCCTGGATCCTGGAGTCGGCGGGCCTGGAGCCTGGCTTCCTGATTGGCGGCGTCCCGCTCAATTTCAACGTGTCCGCGCGCGACGGGGCGAAGTACTTCGTGGTGGAGGCCGATGAGTACGACACGGCATTCTTCGACAAGCGCGCCAAGTTCGTCCACTACCGCCCGCAGGTCGCCATCCTGAACAACCTGGAATACGACCATGCCGACATCTATCCGGACCTGGCGTCGATCCAGACCCAGTTCCACCATCTCGTGCGCACCATCCCCGGTAACGGAACCATCATCAGCAACGCCGCCGACCCGAACCTCGAGGACGTGCTCGAACGGGGCTGCTGGAGCGGCCTGCAGCACTTCAGCCAGGCGGACGGAGCGGACTGGCAGGTGACGCTGGGCAGCCCCGATGGGCGACGGCTGAGCTTCCACCACGACGGGCATCCGCTTGGCACCATCGAATGGTCCCTGACCGGGCGCCACAACGCCCTCAACGCCTGCGCTGCGCTGGCGGCCAGCGCGGCGGCGGGTATCGATGCGGAAGCGGCCCTCAACGCCCTGTCCGGGTTCAGGGGGGTCAAGCGCCGGCTCGAATTGCTGACCGAGGCACACGACATCCGGGTTTACGACGACTTTGCCCACCACCCGACGGCCATTCGCCTGACCCTGGAGGGACTGCGCCGCCGGGTCGGCAATGCCCGCATCCTGGTGGCGCTCGAACCACGCAGCAATACCATGCGCGCCGGCGTGCATGCCGACGAGCTGGGACCGGCGCTGATCGCCGGTGATTTCGTCTGGCTCAAGACGACCGACGACATCGACTGGGAGCCCAAGACGGCGCTGGCCCCGCTGGAGGGCCGCGGGCGGGTGGTGACCCGCAGTGACGACCTGCTGGCGCAGATGCTCGATGCCGTCAGGCCGGGGGATCACGTGGTGTTCATGAGCAACGGGGGCTTCGACGCCGCCCCCGCCCGCTTCTCGGCGGCTATCGAAAAACGTGAATCCCTCTGAGATACCCCTGTTCCCCCTCAACACCGTGCTGGTGCCCGGGGGTTTCCTGCCGTTGCGGATCTTCGAGCCCCGCTATCTCGACATGGTCCGGGAATGCGCCCGCAACGACAACGGCTTCGGTGTGTGCCTCATCCTCTCGGGTGGCGAGAGCGGCAGCCCGCCGGAGCATGTCGCGACCGGCACGCTGGCCCGCATCCGCGATTTCCATACCCTGGAAGACGGCCTGCTCGGCATCACGGCCGAGGGCGGGGAGCTGTTCCGGATCGAGTCGACCCGCAGCCGCGACAACGGCCTGCTGCTGGCCACGGTGCAATGGGAAACGCCGGTAGAGCAGGCCGAAGTTCCGACGCATTACCTGCTGCTGGCGAACATCGTCGCCAAGTTCATGGAAAAGCTGAGTGCCAATTACCCGTCCTTTCACTCGCAATCACTCGAAGACGCCGCGTGGGTCGGCTTTCGCCTCGTGGAGTTGCTGCCGCTCCGGAATCTCGAGCGGCAGGCGCTGCTGGAACTTCGCGACCCACTGGACCGGCTGCAGCGGCTGGTGGAGATCCTGCCACGATTTCAGTGACCACCCCGGGCCGGATCAGCAGCAGCCCGGATTCGGCGGGCCAGACCGAGAATGCCCCTAGGGCCGCGGCAAAAGCCTGCAACTCGGCATCGGGGGCGGGCACCGCGCGCCAGTAACTCAGCACGCGGAAGCGCCGTACCAGCTGTTCCTCGACGAACTGCCCCAGCAACAGCGGCTGCTCGCCGGGTTCGAGCCGGGTACCGGAATCCCACAGCCTGACCGTCTGCTGGCTGCCCGGTTGGGGGCCCCGGCGCTGCAGGAACAGCACCTCGGCCTTGCCGAGGTAATCCTTGCGTAGCAGTGGCAAGCTGCCTGCGTCCGGATCCGGGTTCAGCGCCTGCATGAGCCATGGCCAACCCGCCGGCTCGGCGCGCTGCCACCCGCTTTGGGCCAGCGCCTCGGCAAGCCGCCCGGGGTCGGCCGCCACCTGCAGGTTGAAGCGCCTGGCTTGCACCGAGCGCAATTGCGTCCGCTCCCGTGGCTGGTCCTGCCAGCCCGACTGCCACCACCGCTCGGCACTCTGAATCTTCTGCGGCAGCTCGAGCTGCATGGAGTCGAGGTCGGCGCGCATGCGTTCACCCACCTGCCAGTACATCGTCGCCGTCAGCGTGCCAAAGAAGATCAGGCTGACCACCGCGCCGGAAAACGGCCGCAGGGCGCGCTGGCGGTAGGCGATACCGACCACCGCGGTCCAGCTCAGGCCCAGCAACACGCCCACCAGTGCACCACTCAGCCAGTCCAGGCCGAGGTAGAGCCGCGCCAGCATGAGCAGCGTCAGCAGGATCGCGGCCGCCAGGTAGGGCCACTTGCGATGACTGCGCCGCAATTCGCGGGCGACCATGACGGCGAAGAACCCCAGCACCACGGTGGTCAGGGTCAGGGCTGGGCTGGGCAGGTACAGTTCCTGGTAACCCGAACCCTGCAGCAGGGGCGTCGCCCGCAGTGTCCAGCCGAGCAGGAACTGCAGGGCGACACCACCGCCCATGGCGACCAGCCAATGTCCGGCCGCACTGGTGCGGTTGGCACCCAGCAGCCACAACAGCACCGCGGCGGACGCCGGCAGCAGGACCCACCAGCGGGACAGCTGGGTGATGGCCACCATCACCGGGTCCGCGATGTGGTTGCGCAGGGCCTCCGCCCGGGCCAGCACCGCCTGGTCAATGGCCTCGGGCTGCGCCGCGAAGGGTGACAGGAACAGCAGCAAGGCGAAGCTCCACAGGGTCAGGACCAGCAGGATTCCCAGCATCGTGACCGACAGCACTTCGGGTTGGGACGGGTCCAGCAACGGCCCGGTGATGCGACCGAGCACGGGATGCCGGCGCGCCCAGTGGATGGCTCTGCGCATCCAGCGTGCCGATCGGCCGGCCAGGAATGCATAGGCCCCGCGGATCACCCACCACGTCGACCACAACACGGCCACCACGATCACCAACACCAGGGTGAGGCGCCCCGCGTATTCCGAGGCCACTTCCAGCGAGGCGCCGAACAGCATGCCGGGCAGCAGGTAAGCGGGCGTCCACACCAGGCACGCCGGGATCGCGATGCCGACGAACCGGCCCGGGCTCATGCCGAGCATTCCGGCGGTGGCAGGGATGACCGGCCGCAGCGGCCCGATGAAGCGCCCGGCCACGACACTCTTGGCGCCATGCCGATGAAAATAGCGGGCGCCCTGGTTCAGCATCTGCGGATAGCGCGAGAACGGTCGCAGTTCGACCAGGTGTTCCCGGTAGCGGCGGCCGAGCGCAAAACTCAGGACGTCGCCCAGCAGGGCCCCGGCGGAGCCGCACAGGGAAACCGGCAGGAACTCCACCGCGCCGAGCCCGATCATGGCGCCCACGCCAAACAGGAACACGATGCCCGGAATGATGATGCCAACCAAGGCCAGCGATTCGATGCAGGCGACGGTGAATACCAGCAGGCTCGACCAGGCCGGATTCTGGCTGACCCAATTCAGGATTTCATGTATCCAGGCGCTGTCCATCATTCACCCGCGGGCCGCCCACCGCCCGCATTCCGGGGCCGCAACTGGGTTATCATACGCGAGCCCATCCGCATTCATCACGATCGCGGGCCCACGGCGGCTTCGCCCCCCGGAAGGAACGGCAGTAAGGGAATGGCCATGCCAACGCTGAAAGACAAAACCCTGTTCATTACCGGGGCATCCCGGGGCATCGGCAGGGCAATCGCGATCCGGGCGGCGCGCGACGGCGCCAACATCGCCGTCACCGCCAAATCCGACAAGCCGCACCCGCAACTTCCCGGCACCATCCACACCACCGCCCGGGAGGTCGAAGCGGCCGGCGGCAATGCCCTGCCCATCCGCCTGGACGTGCGGGACGAACACGCCGTGCAGGATGCCATTGACCAGACGGCGAAGCAGTTCGGGGGGATCGATGCGCTGATCAACAACGCCAGCGCCATCACCCTGCTGGGCACCCGCGAACTCAAGATGGCGCGTTTCGACCTGATGTTCTCGGTCAACGTGCGGGCAACCTATGCCTGCTCGCAAGCGGCCCTGCCCCACCTGTTGAAGAGTGCCAACCCGCACATCCTGAACCTGTCACCGCCCTTGAACATGGACTCGGTATGGTTCCGGGACCACCTGGCCTACACCATGGCCAAGTACGGCATGAGCATGTGCGTGCTCGGCATGGCCGAGGAATTTCGCCAGGACGGCGTGGCCGTCAACGCGCTGTGGCCGCGGACCGTCATCGCCACCGCCGCCCTCAACATGCTCGGCGGCCGTGTCAGCGAGGAACATTGCCGGCGGCCGGAGATCATGGCGGATGCAGCCCACGCCGTGCTCTGCCAGGACAGCCGCGCGCTCACCGGCCGCTTCCTGCTCGACGAGGATGTGCTGCGCAGACAGGGCGTCACCAACCTCGATCACTACGCCGTGAAGCCGGGCGCACCACTCATGAAAGACCTGTTCCTGGACTGATCGCCAGCCCGTTCAGCTGACGTCGAGGAAACCGCAGGGACACACCTCGATGCACTTGCCGCATTCCTTGCACTCGTCCAGGGCCAGCGAAAAATACATGCCCGGGCCCACCTCTTCGAGCCGGGTAAAGCACGACGAGGTGCAGTACATGGCGCATTGTTCGCAGCCCATGCACGAGCCGCAGGAATAACAGCGTTCGACCTCCTGCAGGAATTGGCTCTCGGTGATGGTGCCGGCCACCTCCGACATGCCCGCGCAAACGCGCTGCTCGCCGTCGCGTTTCGGCGTCTTCACCGCCGCGCTGCCGGGCTTGTGATCGAAGATGATGCGATCCGGGCCGATCGTGGGCAACGGCGCATCGGCGGCCGCGAGGCGGCCACCGCCCCGCAAGCGTTCATGCACTGACTCCGCCGCTCTGCGGCCCTGCACGATGGCGTTGCCGGCGATACCGAGCCCGAGCAGGTCGCCGCCGGCGGAAATGCCGTCCGCGACCCACCCGCCATCGCCGCTGACCAGCCAGCTGCCGTCCCGGTCGAGGGCTTCGAAACCCTTCAGCGCCGGAGACTGCGAAACTGCCGTGATCAGCGTGTCAACCGCCAGCCTGAATTCGCTGCCCGGCATCGCCACCGGCCGGCGGCGACCGGACGCATCGGGTTCGCCGAGTTCCATCCGGCAAGCCTCCACGCCCCGAAGCCTTCCATCGTCGTCCCGCTCCACGCTGACCGGCGTGGCCAGCAGCATCAACTCGATGCCCTCTTCCAGGGCGTCTTCCACTTCCTCGGCGATGGCCGGCATCTCCTCGCGCGTGCGGCGATACATGAGGGTGACCGTGGCACCGGTGCGCCGCGCGGTACGGGCGGCGTCCACGGCGGTGTTGCCCCCGCCGACAACCAGCACCCGTGCGCCGGTCTCGGCCGGTCGCCCCTGGTTGGCACGTTCCAGATAATCCACGCCGGTCCACACGCTCGGGCCTTCTTCCCCCGGCAGGCCGAGCCCGCGGCCGAGCTGCGCCCCCAGCCCAAGGTAGAGGCTGGTGTGGCGCTCGCGCAGTTCCGCCAGGGTGACGTCCTGGCCCACCTGGGTGTTCAGGTGAAGCTCCACGCCAAGGTTCAGAATGCGCTGCACCTCCGCATCCAGAATCTCCGGCGGCAGGCGATAGTCGGGCACGCCGAAACGCAGCATGCCCCCCGCCTGCTCGCGACCCTCGTACACCGTGACCCGGTAGCCGCGCCGAGCCATCTGGTAGGCGAACGACAGGCCGGACGGCCCCGCGCCCACCACGCCGATCCATTCCCCGCCGGCCTCGGGCTCCAGGGCGGGCAGCGGCAGCCGGTTTTCGATGGCCCAGTCGCCCAGGAATCGTTCCATGGCATTGATCGCGAGCGGCTCGTCGAGCTCGCCGCGATTGCAATGGGCCTCGCAGGGATGGGGGCAAACCCGGCCCAGCACGCTGGGAAAGGGGTTCACGTCGGTGATCATTCGCCAGGCCTGCGCGAAGGCGTCCTCCCGGGACAGGCCGGTGCGGCTGCGCTGCGCCACCGTGCCGATCCAGCCCCGGATGTCCCCGCAGTTCGGGCAGCCTGCCTGGCAGGGCGGCTCCTTGCGAACCTGTTGTGGCCGGAACGCGGGTGTCAGCCGGGTGCCGGAGCCTGCCGACCTGTCTTGGCGACCCGAACTCACCGGGCGCGTTCCTCGTGCTTGGCCAGCTGGCCGTCGAGTTCGCGAATCCGGTGCGACATGGTTTGCAGCAGGTTGACGGCCAGCAGCGGATCCTCCTTGATGCGCCTCAGCAATGTCTTCTTGTCGACTTTGAGCACCTTGGCTTCCCCGGCCGCCCGCACCGTGGCGGAGCGGACCTGGCGTTCAAACACCGCCATTTCACCGAAGAAGTCGCCGGCCTGCAAGTACGCCAGGTGCTGCTCGCCCTGCTCGGTGTGTTGCACCACCTCCACCTGGCCGGCCTGAACCACGTACATGCAATCGCCCGGCTCGCCCTGGCGGATGATGACTTCGCCATCACGATAGCGCTTGCCGAGCGCGCCCAGCACCATGGTCAGCTCACCTCGCGGCGCTGACTGGCGGGCCAGGCGCCGAGTGCCAGGTTGGCGGCAAAGTTGCCGATGAAGCCGGGGTGCATCGCGCCACGGCAGATGTCCGTGTAGGGCGCGCTGCCGGTGAACATGTTCCACATCATCGAGCTCATGTGCGGCCGCCGCCCCGGCTGGGCCTGTTCACGCGCCGTCATGCGGTGGATGACGCGCCGCAGAAAGCGGAAGCGTTTCAGCGTGCCCGTGCTGGCGAACATCACGCGGCCAATTGCGTTGTCCGTGGCGATCGCGCGGCAGGCGGGCCAGAAGTTCTTGCGAAACGCCTCCTCGGAAACGCCCATGAACACGGCGGTGCTGGCCGCCGCCTTGGCGGTGCGGTAGGCGGCCCCGATGCCGTCCTTGTAGAGCCGCGTCACACCGCAGTCGCCGACCAACACGACCCGGTCGGCGTAGGGGCGTTTGCGGGCGCCCATGTTGATCAACGGCGAACAGCTGCACACGCAGGGAACCGCATCGGTGGGGAAGCACCCGCGGACCACCGGGTCATTGAGGAATTCGTGCACCAGTTCCTGGTCGAGGTCTTCGCCCACCATGACCACGGTGGCGAATTCGCCCTTGGGGATGATGGCCGCGAATTCCAGGCGCGGGATGGCCAGCAGGAACACGTGCACCGCGTTGCCCAGGATGTTCTGCACCCCGTCTTCGCCCGCCTTGAATTCACAGATGTAGGTGCGCGTGGTGCGCGGCGGCTGAAATTCCGCCGGCAGGTCGGCGAGCATCTTGAGGAGGTTGCTGTTGACCCCGCTGGCGACCGCCACCAGGTCGTACCGATCCTGGCTGCGATCCGCGAACTGCAGCCAGGGCCGGCCATCGCGCCACTCCATCGCGGTGATCAGCTTGCGCAGCACCCGCGCGCCCCGCTCGGTCGCCATGCCCTGCAGGTAACCGTCGAAGCTGTCCCAGGGCGCATCCCCGCCCTCGCGGGGGCCGTTGCCCCGGTACAGGGCCGCGATGCGCTGCTCGCCGGCGGGGCTCTCGATGGCGACGCTTCCGACGTCCATGTGAATGACGTACGATTCGATCCCGCGCTGCACCACTTCCGGCGGCAGGTTGATGCCCTCCGCGGCCAGGATTTGTACCAGCGATTCGGATACAATGCCGCCGCAATGGTTGCAGCCGGCCGGACCGCAGCGGCTGAAGGATCTCGGGTCGTAAATGTCGACCTCCAGTTCGAGGTCGATGGCCTGCGCCATCTTGAGCAGGAAAAAGGCAAAAAAGGAGCCGGCTGGCCCGCCGCCGACCACGGCCACCCGGGAGCCGTCGCTGAGGCTCAGGTCGTCGCTTTTGTTGCCCGCAAGCGAGCTGAACGCATCGGCGACGGTTTGCTGCGAATGGCGGTTCATGTTTACGAATCTGGTGCGGTTTGGTTATCCTCCGGCGCGGGCGCCCGACAACTTCATTATAAGGGCTGCAGGGGTTCCTGCTTGAGACAGGTCAATTGATGCGCACACTCTACGAAAAAGTCGAAACCACCGCGCCCCGGAGTCATGCCTGGGAGGTGCTGAAGGACTTTGGCGGCGTCGCCAAGTGGGCGCCCGGCATGCGGAGCTCCCGCCTCGAAGGCCCGCAGTCATCGGGCGTCGGAACCCACCGCGTGATGCGCCATGCCTGGGGCTTTCGCATCCATGAGACCATCACCGAGTGGAACGAGGGCACCGGTTATTCTTTCGTCCTGACCCGGGCGCCCTTTCCCATGCACGAGGTGACCGAGGTCTGGGTCCTGGAGCCCGAGAACAATCATGCCGTGATCACCACGGCGGTCAGCTACCGCATGAAGCTCGGTATCATCGGGGCATTGCTGGACGCCGTGCTGGTCCGGTTCCTGGTCGCGCGTGAAATGCGGGCCGGACTGATCGGGTTCAAGAACTATGTCGAGCAGCATCTCCCGGACACCCCGGCCAAGCCTTCCCCGCCATTGGCGGAGCCGGCCGCGGAGAAAGCCGTCTCCGGCTGGGGCCCGCGCTAGCCAGCCACCGCAGGCAGCACCGTGGCGGCGGCGTTGACGGTTTGGCGGATGTCGTCCCGGCTGTGGGCTTGCGACACGAAGCCCGCCTCGAATGCCGAGGGCGCAAGGTAAATGCCGGCCTCCAGCATGCCGTGGAAAAAGCGCTTGAAGGCTTCCACGTCGCACTGCATGACCTCGCTGAACGTGGTCACCTGCGGTAAATCGATAAAGAACAGCCCGAACATGCCACCCACGCGGCTGGTCGTCATCGGCACGCCCGCGCGTTGGGCGGCCTCCTGGATGCCCTCCACCAGCAGCGCCGTTTTCTCTCCCAGTTCGGCGTAGAATCCCGGCGCACAGATGAGGTCCAGGTTGGCCAGTCCCGCCGCCATGGCCACCGGGTTGCCCGAAAGCGTCCCGGCCTGGTAGACGGGCCCGGCGGGCGCGACCAGCTCCATGAACTCGCGCTTGCCGCCGAACGCCCCCACCGGCATGCCGCCACCGATGACCTTGCCGAAGGTCGAGAGGTCGGGGGTCACGCCGTAGAGCGATTGTGCCCCGCCCAGGGCGACCCGGAACCCGGTCATCACCTCGTCGAAAATCAACACGCAACCGTGCTCGTCGCACAAGCGCCGCAAACCTTCGAGAAACCCCCCGACCGGGGGGATGCAATTCATGTTGCCGGCCACCGGCTCGACGATGATGGCGGCGACCTCGGGCCCGTGGACTTCCAGCGCCTGGCGCACGGATTCGGCATCGTTGTAGGGCAACGTGAGGGTGAGGTCGGCAACCGCTGCCGGCACGCCCGGCGAAGTGGGCACTCCGAGCGTGAGCGCGCCGCTGCCCGCCTTGACCAGGAACGCATCCGCATGCCCGTGGTAGCAACCCTCGAATTTGATGAGCCGATCGCGCCCGGTGGCGGCTCGGGCGACCCGGATCGCGCTCATGGTGGCCTCGGTGCCGGAATTGACCATCCGCACCATGTCCATGCCTGCGATCAGCTCGCACAGGCGCTCGGCCATGCTGACCTCGGCCGGCGCCGGGGCGCCGAAACTGAGGCCCCGTTGCGCGGCCTGCTGGACGGCACGCACGATGTCCGGGTGCGCGTGGCCCGCAATCATGGGGCCCCAGGATCCCACGTAGTCGATGTAGGCGCGCCCGCGCACATCGTAGATGCGGGCGCCCTCGGCCCGCTCTATGAACAGCGGGTCGCCGCCCACGCCATTGAAGGCGCGCACGGGTGAGTTCACGCCGCCGGGTATGCGTTGCCGCGCGCGCTGCAACAAGTCCGTATTCGATGTCATCACGCAGTCCCCATCACGCAGCCGGCCGCATGCGCGCAGCCGGGTCGGCTTCGAACGCCCTTCACGCGGGGCCTCACGCCCCGGTCGACCCGGTCGGCCGCCACAGGCGCATGAAGCGACGGGCAGCCGCCTGCACGTCCGGTTGATCAAACACACCGCTGATGACCGCCAGCAGGGACGCACCCGCCGCGATCGCTCGCCCTCCATTCTCGGGGGTGAGCCCGCCAATGGCAACCAGCGGCAAACCGAGCTGCCGCGCGGCCTCCAGCACCGCCAGTGGACAACGCACCGCCGCCGGTTTGGTATGCGAATCGAACAGGCTACCGAAAGCGAGGTAGTCGGCGCCGGCCGCCACGGCCCGCTCGGCGCGCTGCAAGGAATCGTAACAGGACACGCCGATGATCGTGCCTGGCTCCAACCTGTCCCGGGCCGAGGCCGGGTCGGCATCCTCCCCGCCCAGGTGAACCCCCGCGGCAGCCACCGCGCGCGCCAGTTCCACGTCGTCGTTGATCACCAGCGGCACGCCCCAGCGCTCGCACAATTCGTGCAGGGCGCGGGCCGCCGCGAGCCGCCACGCCGGGTCACCCGACTTGTCGCGAAACTGCAGCATCACGGCCCCGCCCGCCAGGGCCGCGCCCGCCTCGGCGAGGAGGCGCTCCGTGTCGGGGTAGCGCGCGGCGGTGATGGCGTACAGGCCGCGCGCGGGAAACTTCGGCTGCATGGTGCGAGGGGGCGGTTTATGCGCGGGATCGGTCATGGCAAACTACGCGCCTTCGAACCGGTAGGCGAATGGGTGGGACAGGTGCATTCCAGCAACGACGAATACCAGACATGGATGTGTATTATATGTGGGTGGGTGTACGAAGAGGCCAAGGGCGCACCCGAGGAAGGGCTGGCGCCGGGTACGCGCTGGGCGGACGTGCCGGAGGACTGGTGCTGCCCGGACTGCGGGGCCGGCAAGGAAGACTTCGAGATGATCGAGCTCTAGGGCCCGTTGACCCATGACCGAACCGCGCCGCATCACCCGCTCCCGCGAAAACGCCCTGATCGCCGGCGTGTGCGCCGGGATCGCCGAGCACTTCGGATGGTCCGTCACCGCCACGCGTGTCGCCTACGTCCTGTTGTCAGTGCTGTCCGCCGCGTTCCCGGGAATCCTCGTCTACATCGTTCTGTGGCTCGTCCTGCCACGCGCCTGAGCGCGGCCCGGGCCGCAGCAGGCCACTCGCCAGGCGGCCGTCGGCCGCGAGCTTGAACCAGCGACCCGCCGGGCCCGCGGGATCGAAGGCGAACACCTCCCGGCATGGATAGGAATTGCTGGCGGTCGAGGGGCTGCCCAGCAGTTCGATGCCGTTGCGACGCGCGCGCAGCGCGTGATGAATGTGGCCCCAGGTGACGGCGCGCACGCGTCGGCCCGCCTCGATGCTGGCCCAGAAGCCCGCAGGGTCCTGCAGCGCGTAGCGGTCGATCCATGCGCTGCCCACCGGTAAAGGCTGGTGGTGCAGGGCCACGAGCTTGCTCAGCTGCGGCTCCCGCAGCGCGTCAGACAACCCGGCCAGCATGGTTTGGCTCAGGGTGCCCGGCACCTCGCCCTCGACGGTGCTGTCCAGCATCACCAGGCGCCAGCCCAGGCGGTCGTAAACCCGGGGCCCGTCGGATGGGGCCGCGCCGAAATAGCGCCGGTGCAGCGCGGAATCGTCGTGGTTGCCCGGTACCGCGAGGATCCGCTCCGCCAGGCCGGAAAGACGCTCGGCGAGCCAGGCGTACGAGGCCTCACTGCCGTCCTCGCTGAGGTCACCGGTCAGTAACAGCAGTTCCGGTGACCAGCTTGCAGCGGCCCGCAGCACCTGCTCCAGGGCGTCGCGGGCGTGAATTCCGCGGTAGCGGGCGTCCGGGTCGGCCGACAGATGGCAATCGGTCAGTTGCAGGACGCGCAGTTCCCGGCTCACCGCGGCGCGCTCCGGCCCGACATCCGGCCATGTCGCGTCACGGCCATCCCGGTAGCTGCCACCGGTTTGCCCCAATTTCGTCCGACCCTTGCCCGGCAGCCCGGGCACGATGACCGGGCATGGACGTCTTCATTCCAATCACCGATGAGTTGCTCGAACGGGCCGACGGTGGCGAGGCCCTGGTGCCCTACACGCCAGGTCTGGTGCTGCTCAGTCAGTGTCAACGCTCGGCCCCGGGTCAATCGAAGCCCAGTACCAGTGTGTCGCCGAGCTCCAGCCCCAGCGCCTCGGCGCGGCCCGCGTTGAGCTCGAGCACGAACTTGGCGGGGCGCTCGCTGGGATAACCGGGGCACCGGCGCGAATGGCATGGGCGTGCGTCGAGCGCCATGCCAACCACGTGTAACTGGGCGTCGAAATAGATGATATCGAGGGGGATGCGCGTGTTCTTCATCCAGAAGCTGCGCGGCGCCTCGCTGGCGAAGATGAACAGCATGCCGTGGTCGGCCGGCAGATGATCGCGAAACATCAGGCCCAGGGCCTGCTTCTCCCGCGTATCGGCGATCTCCACCGTGAACCGCTGGTCGCGGAGTTCCACCCATGACTCGGAGGCCACGCACGCTGCACAGTTCAGGAGCGCCGCCAGGCACAGCCCGCGGCCGGATCGGGTCAACAGGCCTCGCATGCCGGGATCATAGCCGCCACGCGGCCAGCACCTCAACCGGATTCAGCGCTGGCCCCGGGGACGTGCCGCCCGGACGGCGCCGTCGCGCCCGGGCCGGCGCAGTCAGCCC